>NZ_CEYADA010000009.1:0-161067 GCF_982780845.1 Thalassococcus sp. | reverse complement strand
GGAATGGTGTGGAGCGTCATCTCCATCCCCGCATTGGTGATTTCGGCGCGGGTTTCATCCAGCGCTTCGTCGATCATCTGGGGCAGATCAAAGGGCGCGGGGTTCAGTGCCAGCTGTCCGCTTTCGGAACGGGCGACGCGGAGCAGGTCGTCAATCCGGCGGTTCAAACGCAAAGCACGGGACTCGATGGTGGCAAAGGCCGCTTGTGGATCGGGCCCACCGGCGCGGCCTAGTTGGGATTCCATCAAGATCACTGTCAGGGGCGTGCGCAACTCGTGGCTGACATCGGCAAAGAAGCGGCGGCGGTCTTCGTCGGTTTTGGCAAGCTTGGCGTTGGCATCGCTGAGTTCCTGCGTGCGGTCCGCGATGATGTCGTTCAGCTTGGCCCATTCAGAGGCGACCTCGGCCTTGCGATCTGACAGGGCGGCGGCCATGCAATTGGTTTCGGAAAACACGCGCCCGATTTCGTCGGTTTTGTTGTCGGGCAGGGCGACGGCGAAATCTTCGCGCCCGATGCGTTGGGCCGCATCGCGCAGCATGTCGAGCCTGCGGAACTGGGGCCGGATCAGCGCGAAATAGTAGGCCAGCAACAGGATGATGGTGACTGCGGCCACGACAGCGGCGATCAGGGTCAGGCGCTGGCGCAGGGTTTCGATGCCCGACAGGATCGTCTGACGGGCGCGCATTTCTTCGACCACGACCTCGTTCAGCAGGGGGTCAAAGCTGATCGAGAAGATATCAAGGAAGCCTTGCAGGCGATCAGGGTCTTGGGTGTCGGACAGGAACCCGTCGCGGGTCGAGGTGAACATCGCCTCCATCCGCGCGATGCCAAGGGATTGGGTGGCGCGGCGGGATTGTTCGTCGATCCCTAAGGCGCGGGCTTCAAGCACGGCGTTGTCGAGATCCTGCCGGATCTGGGTAAGGGTGCGCATGATGTTGCTGGTCACAGATTCCAGACGAAGGGCGCGATCATCTGGTGGCATGCGGGTCTGGATGGATTCGGCGGCGATGACGATGAAGGTCGACACCTGAGTCGAGAGGGCCGCGTAACGTTCGACCCGCTTTTCCGCCATGAGCGCGGCATCCAGCCGCTGGGATACGCGATCCATCGCGACCACCATCATGCCTGCCGTCACCAGCGTCACCAAGCCCAACAGCAACGCACCAAGGCCCAAGCGTACCTTCAGCGACAGGCTGAGCGCCTTGCGCGGTGGGGCATGTTGGGACAGATTTGTTGACATAAATTGCCGGTTTTTTGTGCAGACACGGAACAAACCGGTCGATTTCGCGCCGAAATGCTGCATTGCAGCAATCGGGCGTGCGTTGCGTTTAGGGAAAGCTACGGAGTTTGGCGCAATCCTAGCATTAAGACTTTAGTGGTAACTTAACAGGAGAAGAAAATGATCGAACTATTATTTGTCGCCTGTCTCAGTACAGCGCCGGACCAATGTGAAGAACGCAGTATGATTTTCACCGATGCCACGCCGATGGCCTGCATGATGGGCGCGCAGCCCCAGTTGGCCAAATGGGCGGCAACGCATCCTGCCTTTCGCGTAGCGGGTTGGAAATGCCAACAGGTGCGCACGGCCGAAAAAGAGGCCTGATTTACGAACCGACCCTGCCTTAGAGGAGGGGCAGGATCAGGCCGCTGAGTGCCATGGGCACACCCATCGGAACGCTTCTGGGGGTATTGATCGCGGCGAACCGCGTGGTTCCATGCCGGAACACAGCACGCACTGCCATCAAGAGCAGTGTGACGAACAGCAGACTGATCGCAAAGACCAGCACAAATTGGGACAATGATCCGGGCGGCACGAACAGCAGCAGCGCCGGGAACATTTTGGCGTCCCCCCCACCGACAATCCGCGTGATGAAGGCCAGAAAGCCGATGGCAAAGGCGATGCCTGCGTTGATCACGCGCGGAATGATTTCTTCCGACGGCACCCACGGCAGCATCAGAATGAACACCCCGATGGTGGCAAAGACCAGAAGGTTAGGGATGCGAAGGTGGCGCATATCGCCGTAGCCGAGAACCAGAAGCAATGGGGACAAAACAATCAGTGGCGTCATGCGCAGTAGGCCCTTTCCATATGGGATGCGGATCTGACCGGCTCGTTGCCGCTCATGAGGAAGAAGACGAGTTCGCGTTGGCCGGTGCAGCCGGTCTTGGCGTAGATGTTGCCCAGATGGGTGCTGAGGGTGGATTGGCTGATGCCCAGCTCTTCTCGGATGGCGGCGCTGTCCAGACCACGGCTGAACATCACGCAGATGCGGTATTCGGCGCGGCTGAATTTGCAGGGATTTTCAAAGCTGAGCGCCATGGGCTGATGGGCCGCGTCACGCTTGGGTTTGGAGTGGCGCAGCAGGCTGTCGGTAAAGGTGCCTGCGGCGCGGGTTTGCCATGTGGCGGCCAGCGTCGGCGCGATCATGTTCAGGTGGGCAAAGGCGTTCGACGATGTGGCGCGGGGGAAGTGGAATTCCAGAAAGTCGCCGTGTTTGTCGGTGCTTTGCAGCGGGATCAGAGCGAGTTCGTGAAACTGGCGCATGCGCTGGAAACGGGCGAGGTCTTCGTCGTGGTCGGGGGCGACCACGGATTGCACCCAGACCGAACCCGGTTTCGCGCCGGTCAGGTAGCCGCCCATGATGTTGCGGGCAAAGCTTCGGGCGCTGGCAGAGCCGTAGTTGTCCGGGCGTGTTTCGGACGACAGCGCACGGCTTGGCATGTTGGGGTCTTTGGGAACGCGGGTCAGCAGGACCAACCCTGCGCCCATTGCGTTGGCCAGTTCGTCCAGAATGCGCAGGATCGGTTTCTGCCCCTGAAGGCAGCTGCACCAGTTGGCGGTTGTTTCGATGAAATTGGCGCTGTTTACCAATGTCTGCCCCTGTGCGTAGGGGGCGTAACTTTCAATAGGTTGTTGTATCTGTTGGACCACGACTTGCTCCACCCGTGAAATGATTTTCACGGATGGTCATTCAAGTTCCGCGCCATTTGCGCGGGCGGTCACGAAGCCGTGTAATGGGGATGCTTTTGGGTGGGGTCAGTCGCCTCCGAAAAAGCGGATGTAGCGGATGAGAACGGGGCCGACGGTCAGCAGGATCAGTGCGGGCAACATAAGCGAGGCCAGAACAGCAGACATTTTCACCGGCAGTTTGTTGGCCATTTCCTGCGCGCGCAGTTCACGGGTTTCGCGCAGTTCTTCGGCGTAGGTGATCAGGGCTTCGGACATGCCTGTGCCGAATTGCATGGATTGCTGGACCACGTTGGCAAAGGCGCGGACGGTTTCGACGCCGGTGCGATCGGCCATGTCACGAAGGGCTGCTTCGCGGGCGCGGCCTGCCTGCACCTGACGCTGGACCGACAGGAATTCAAAGGCGATGTCGGGGGACACATCGGCCAGTTCGTTGCCCACACGGGTCATGGCGGCGTCAAATCCCAAGCCCGATTCCACCGAAATCTGCATCAGGTCGAGCGCGTTTGGAAAGCCCTCTTCGATGCGTTGTTTGCGTTCGGCCACGCGGGATGCCAGCCAGCGCACAGGGCCGAAAAAGCCGATGGCGACAGTGATGGTCAGAAGCTGGAAAACCTGCATCGACGTCAGACTGCCCAGCCAGATCAGAATGGGCAGCGGGGCCTGTAGTTCGGGCATGCGCGAGAGCATGATCATCACCAGAAGCGTCGAGGGCAGGCCGAAACCCAACATCGCGCGGATCAGGGTAAAATCGCGCAGCGCATTGCGTCCGCTATAGCCAGCTTGGGCCAGTTGTTTTTGCAGCTTGGTCCGCTCGGCCTCGTCACTGGGCAGCAGGGTTTTCATCAACCCTTTGGGCGCAGTGGTGGGCGACTGCAGGAATCCGCGGTCGCGGCGGTCGATCTTGGTTTTTGCAGCAGCTTCGATCCGCGCGGCGGCGGCGTCGCGGTTGGTGACAAAGGTCACGAGCGCAAAGAAGATCAACAGAGCACCCGCACCGATCCCGTAGGGCAGGATCGTGGTGGCTGTCATACCTTGAAGAAACGCGAGTTGGGTCATGGGCGCGGACTTTTACTAGATGCGGAAGTTGGTCATTTTCCGCAGGACAAGGAAATTGAGGACCGTGAACAGAACGATCCCGGACATCATGGGAATGAACAGGGGGTCTTCGGACACGCCGCCGTAATAGTCGGGTGACGAAATCGAGGTGATCACGAAGATCGCCACAGGAAGGCCGGACAGAAACCAGGCTGTCAGGCGTCCCTCGGACGAGATCGCGTGGATTTTGCGGCGCATGGCGATGCGGTTGCGGATGACTTTCGCCAGAACCGCGATCACCCGTGCCAGATCACCGCCGGTGCCGTACTGGATGCCGATCGAGGCGGACAGATAGTGCACGTCTTCGATATCGACACGTTCGGCAAATTCAGAGAAGGAATCTACCAGATCATCGCCATAGCTGATGCTGTCAAAGACGATGCCGAATTCGCTGCCGATGGGATCGGGCATCTGTTCGGCAACGCCCTTGATCGAGGTGGACAACGGGTGCCCGACCTTCAGGCCACGCGCCATGATATCCAGCGCATCGGGCAGCTGGTTTGTCAGCGCCTCGGTCCGTTTGGAACGACGTTGGCGCAGAACCGTGACGGGCAGGATCCACCCCACGGTCAGGGTCAGGGCAAGCGCAGGCAGCGGATCGAAGAACCGCAGGCCGGCGGCCAGACCGGCGGCGGCAAGGGCGCCGCAGATGATCAGGAACCGCGTGGGCGACATGGTGAGGCCCGCTTGCACCAGAAGCGAGGGCAGATCGCCCGAGAAGGGCAGGTTCGGCAGGATGCCGTTGGCCTTTTTGGGCTTGAGTAGAGCCAGAAGTTCAGAGGTGGACTTGCCGTCGGACAGCATCTTGATCCGGCGGTTGCGGACCTCGTCAAAGTTTTCCCGCCGGCCCAGCATCTGGGCCAGACCCGAGAGCGCAAGGAACACACCCAAGGCAACGCCGATGTAGACGACGTAGCCCATCATGCGTGTGTCGACGGCAAGTTCCATGATCAGTTGCTCCGGTGGATGAAGGATTCAGGCGACAGCTGGCAGCCTGCGGCGATCAGCTTGTCCCAGCAGGCGGGGCGGATGCCGGTGGCAACGAATTCACCCAGAACCTTGCCATCATCCGTTTTGCCGTTTTTGCGGAAACAGAAGATGTCCTGCATGGTGATGATGTCGCCTTCCAGACCGGTGATTTCCGAAATCGACATGACCTTGCGCTGACCATCGGCCAGACGGTTCAGCTGGACGACAAAGTTCAGACCCGAGGCGATCTGAGACCGGATCGCAGACAGCGGGAAGTCGATGCCGATCATGGTGACCATCTGTTCCACACGGCCGATCGCGTCGCGCGCGGTGTTAGCGTGGACTGTGGTCATCGACCCGTCGTGACCGGTGTTCATCGCCTGAAGCATGTCGAATGTTTCGGCGCCGCGCACCTCGCCTACGATGATGCGGTCGGGGCGCATACGCAGGGCGTTTTTCAGCAGGTCGCGCTGATCGACCGCGCCGCCGCCAGAAGGCGTGGGGGTCTTGGTTTCCAGACGCACCACGTGGCGCTGTTGCAGCTGGAGTTCGGCGGCGTCTTCGATGGTGACGATGCGTTCGGTTTTGCCGATGCTGGCGGACATCGCGTTCAGCATCGTGGTCTTACCAGAGCCTGTACCGCCTGAAATCAGGATATTCATACGCCCGGCCACGATGGCCTGCAGGAATTCGGCGGCAGCACCGGACAGCGCGCCGTGACCGACCAGCTTGTCCATCGTCAGCGGCGATGCCGAGAATTTACGGATCGACATGGACGGTCCGTCGATGGCACAGGGGCGGATGATGGCGTTGACACGGCTACCGTCGGCAAGGCGGGCGTCAACCCACGGGTTGCTTTCGTCGATACGGCGGCCAACGCGGCTGACGATCTTGTCGATGATGCGCAAAAGGTGCTTTTCGTCGCGGAATCGTGTCGAAGTCACCTCGAGCATGCCGCCGCGTTCGACGAACACATCGCGGTGGCCGTTGACCAGAATATCGCTGATCGTGGGATCTGCCAGAAGCGGCTCCAGCGGGCCGAGGCCCAGCACTTCGTCGATCAATTCATCGATCAGTTTCTTGAAGGCGTCCGACGACATGGAGGGGCCATCCTTGGCCAGCTCTTCGCTGACCAGAGCGGCGACTTCCTGTTTCAGCTCGCCCGGCTGGATTTTGTCGATAACGGCAAGGTTCATCCGGTCCAAAAGCATGTCGTGCAGACGGCTTTTCAGTTCGAGGTTCTGTTTGTGTGCGGTGTCCTCGGGGCTGGGTTCGCGCGCGGCTGCGGGGGCCGCAGGCGGCGGTGTCATGCCCTTCGGCTGAAGAGGAACGACATTCCCGTTTTTGGGGCTTTGGGCACGTGTGAAATTACCGAACATGGGGGCTCCTTTCAGCTGGATTGGGTTTGGGCTGTGTGTTCAGCCGGAAGAGATGTGCTGATCGACGAGGCGATCTTGCGGATGGATTTGCACAGGCCCGAACGGGGGGCGCAGGACAGAAGGGATGCGCCGCGATCGCAGGCCTCAAGCGCGGCCTTGCTGTCGGGGGGCAGCCAGTGCGACAGGGGCATTTCCAGAAGGCGGGCGGCGGCGCGGTGGTGACGCTTCAGCGAGAACGGTTTGCGTTCCTGGCTGACAACGATTTCCACCGGCAGGTTCATGGCGTCTTCGCGGTAGGCGTCCAGCAGGCGGCGGGCCTGACGGATCGAGGGCACAGTGGTGTCTGTGACCAGAAGCAGGCGGTCGCTTTGGGCCAGAAGCGGGCTGATCCAGTCGACCAGCAGGTGGGGCAGGTCGATGATCACATAGTCAAAGCGCGCTTTCAGAAGTTCGATCAGGCGTTCTGTCTGGCTGCGGTCCATCGACTCGAACGGAACCATCTTTTCAGGCGCGCTGAACAGGGTCACGCCGTTCGACATTTCGCAGGCCCAGTCTTCGAGAATGCGGTCGTCGGGCATGGTGCCTTTCATCGCCAGATGGAACAGCGTGTCCGAGGCATTCTGGTCATAAAAGCTGGCGATGGCGCCGAACTGCAGGTCGAGATCGACCAGAGCCACGCTGGGGGCGGCATCACCGCCTTTGCCTGTATCGACCAGCGCGTGGGCCAGATTGACGGCCACTGTGGTCGCGCCGATCCCGCCACGGGATTTGGTGATGGTGATGACCTTGCCTGTTTTGCGCGGGGCAGGGGCCACGGGCACCAGCGCGTGGTGCTGGGCGATGTAGCGCTGGATCACCTGCCAGAGATCTTCTGATGTGATGATATCGGCCAGCACATCGTCGGCGCCCGCGCGTTTGTAATCCATCACATCGGTCAGCGTGGTGTTGCTGCTGGAAATCGCGATCACTGTGCAGGTGGGGGACAGCCCCTTGCGGATGGTCGAGATGGCCGAAGCGGGATGCGCGCCTTCGCCGGACAGCGCGATGATCGCACAGTCGAACCCTTCAGGGCTGCTCAGATCGGTTTCCTCGGTCAGACGGGTCACCTTGGCCCGTCCGTCGATACCCTTCAACGACGGGACCGTTTCTGTGTCACGGTCTGTCACCAGCAGGATGCGGGCGGATTGGGTGGAGGGGATCATCTGGTTCATCGAGTACATCATTTCGGATCACAAGCTAATGCCGCCGGACAGGTCTTCGGCAGGCATCGAGACACTGAGGGGCGGGAACGGAAGGGATTGTTCGGGCATGGTTTCGGCGGTTGATCCGGTCAGGGACAGGATCGATCCAAGCGGCGAGACAAAGGTGAACCACGCATCTGTCAGCGTGATGGTTACGATCGGCACATAAGGACCGCCAAGGAATCCAAGGTTCGGATCGTAGGAGTAGGTGATTTGCAGATTGGCGGGTGTGGTACCCATAGGCAGGGCGCCATCGATCATTGGCCAGATTTCGGCCATGGTGGGGTTCGTTAGGCTGCCCGTGCAGGTGATATCGCCCGGGTTCGAGCAGATATTCGATCCTTGGTTGCAGTCGATGCCAAAGGGAACAGGCGCCGATCCGTTGGTCGAGGGGCCGCGCGTGTTGACGGTGGGCACATTGGGGCAAAGCGTGCTGCGCACAATGGCCACGCGGGTCGCGTTATACAGCGCCTTTTCCGTGGTCACGAGGTGGAAGGCCAGACGCCCGAAGTCGATCAGGCCGAAATAGAGCAGCAGAAAGATCGGCATGACCACAGCCAGTTCGACCAGAACGGTGCCGTCTGTTTTGCGGGCAAAGCGCGACAGGAAGGGAAGGGGACGTTTCATGTTCCGAACACCCTGCTGCTGTCTGAAATGGTGGTGGTGCGGGTGGCCAGCGTGTCGCCCGATCCGAAGAACAGCATGTTTGCAAAGATCGGGGTCACTTCGAGCCGCGCGCTGACACGGGCAATGGGCAGAACCGCGCCGCGGTAGTTGCCTGTTGTGCAGGTCAGACCGGCGCTGACGCTGAGAAGGGTGATCTGGCCTGCGGTGACGGGATCGCCGTTCAGGCGGGTGCGCACGATGGTTTCCAGTTCGGACTGATAGCTGCTGAGCGATGCGCTTGTGTCGCAGATGTCATAGGGTGCGCGGCGGGCGATATAGCGTGTGGCATCGCGAATGCCGGCCTCGGCCACCTGATAGGCCCAAAGCAGGCGCGCGCCTTCGATGATCACGGCGAACAGCAGAACCATCATTGGCAAGAGGATCGCGAATTCGACCAGCGCCGCGCCGCTTTCGTCTTTTCTGAATTTATGAAAACCGAAGCGCATGGATCACCTGTACAGCTGGACAAAGTCGCGGACGTTGCCGGACGACATGCCGGTGCCTGCGCCACCGTCGTTTGCAGGGCCGATGATTTCGCCCCAGATATCGAGCGTCGGCGGTGACAGACCGTCAGAGGCGACAGGTTCGGTCAGGAAGATTTTGACGAATTCGTGGACGGGCACGTTGGTGGCGGCACCCGCGATAGCGTTGCCGACGCAATCGATGCCAGCGGCCACCACGACGCGACGGTTGGGATCGTCGCTTTGATGCGGGCTGCACTGCGGGCGGCCCGTTTCCGAGCGGCGGGTGAGGATCGAAGTGGTCGAGGCGCCCCCGCCTGCGGCTTCGATTTCGGCCTTGTAGTAATCAAATCGTGTGACCGCCTCGGGGTGCGGATCAACCACGCCGTAGTTGGCCGCGACATAGGCCAGACGGCCCAGCGTCCATGTGCCATCGCCATAGCGGGTGCACAAACCGGTGGAAAAGCAATCGTCGCGGGGCAGGCCCACGGTGTCATTGGACAAGGACGGGTTCGGTGCGGTGCAGCCGTTGTTGCCCAGCTCCAGCCCGCGGATGACGTTCGGGGCGGGCGCATAGGCGGGGTCGTTTTTGGCCCCGTTCATGATGGCTGAATACATGTCAAAGCGGACGTTGAACGACGCGTCTTCAATGCCGACCTTCTGGCCCGGTTCGATATCGACACCGTTGATCGAAAAGCACTGGGTGATCGTGCCGGTCGCGCCGATCAGGCAGGCGTCAAGGTTGACACCATTCAGACCAGCGCAGGGGCCGGTGGCATCGACAAGGTTCTTCGATGGGTCAAGAAAGCCAAAGTCGCCGGGGCCCCACATCGACCCGACACCACCCGAACGCAGACGGACCATGTGGCCTTCGGCGTCTTCGGCGGAAAAGGACGGATCGGGGATGCAGAACATCAGCGGGCTGATGTCGCAGGCAAGCTGGGCGAAACCCGCTGTTGCGCTGGCTTTGACACTGCCTTCGGGGCCTTCTTTTCCTGTGAGTGATGCAAAGGCCGCTGCAAATGTCATGGGCACTTCGCCCGGCGTCATGGTGGCTTTGACATAGCGCGCAAGGCGGGGGTCAGTGGTGACCGCGCCCATGGCGGTTGTGTCGTTTTCCGGCAGGTCGCTGTAAAACGTCAGCGTCACATCGGCCGAGGTCAGCGCCTTATCGCCCTGCGCGTAGGTCTGGATGTCGGTCAATTGGGCGGCGGCGTTTGTGGCGCGGGTGATCGCATCGCTGCGGCCGTCCAGTTCGCCAGCGGCGGTCAGGGCGACCTGATCGGCATAGGCCTGAAATTCGCTTTGCGTGGCACCGACGCGGCCCAGATCAAAAGACAGGGCCACGATGCCGAAGAAGACAACAAAGGTCACCGCCCAAACGGGCAGAAGTGTGCCTGTTTCGTCTGTGATGAGGGTTCGGGCGGTGCGGTTCATTTTTGGGGTCCGTTAGCGGATTTCTTCTTTGAACATGACATTGGCGCGGCGGACCTTGATGGTCTTGACCGGCTCGGTGACGGGTACGGGAGAACGTTCGATCAGCAGATCCGACAGGCGGATGGAATCGAGCGGTGCATCTTCGCTGGCTTCCAGCGTGCGCAGCGTCAGGGACAGGGTGCCTGCCTCCTGCGCAAGGGCCAGACGCTGGCCTTGCTCGGGCGAGACCTCGACAGTCACGGTGCGCGCGACCTCGGGCATGTCGGATTGTTCGTCCGAGTCCTGATCAACGCCGATGACGCGGATGTTCTGAAGGATGGTGACGGCCCGCAGGCTTTCTTCGCGGCCCTGGGTCAGCAGCACGTCGACATAGTCGCCCGGCGTGACAAAGCCGCCAACGGCGGTTTCGGCATCAACCTTGATCGCCATAGCGCGGCGGTTCGGGCCGAGCGTTTGGACGATGGTGACCTTTTCGCCGAAGTTCGACACTTTGCCCGCAAGGACCAGTTCGCCCTTGCCGATGGCGCGACGGGCGCGGCGGCCTTCGTCTTCGCCTTTGGGCAGAAGATCGGTGAATTCTGTGTACACACCCGGCGGAAGGGAATCTTCCGGCCATTTTATGGTGCTTAGCATGGTGCGTTCGATTTCCTGACCAAAGCCGATATCGCTGGCCGCAATAACGACCGGAACCAGCCGGACGGCTGGGGCGGGCGAGGATTCGGCTGCGCTTGTGTTGATCAGGGTTTGAGCGATGTAGGCTGAACCACCTGCGACTGTCAGGCCTGCAGTGGCCAGCATAAGGGCTTTGATACGCATGGGTCAGCTCCTGCTGTGTTAGGTTGGGGGGAAGGCTGCATTCCAGACTGTGGAGGTGCGGAATGCAGCCTTTGGTGATCCGGTAGGTGGATCAGTTCGGCATAGCTGTGCCGGCTGCGCCCATTGCGCCGCTGACTTCGCCGCCCAGCGTGGACAGGGCTGCAACGCCCAGAGTCACCGCCAGCGCCAATGCGATACCGTATTCAACAAGCGTCACGCCCCGCTCATCGGCTTGGAACGCAACCATGGTCTTCAAAATCATGTCTTTCATCGTTTTTTCCTCGGAATAGATGGCTCAAGGCCGACCAAATCGGTCCTGCGGATTATCCGGCAGGTTGGAACAGGCTATTCCTTGGGAAAAATTCGCGTATCAGGGCGATCTGCCAATTTTTCAACTAGAAGGAGAAAAAACAGCAGAGGACCTGCTTGGACGCAGGGTTTTGGCGGGATTATGGAATCGATTCCGGTGTGATTCTGCGGATCAGAGAAACAATCCGGCCAGAACGAACAGGCCGATAAACACCGTCTGCGAGGCAATCATGATCATCGGCGCAGGGCCGACGAATCTGAGCTGTTCGAGCGAGGTTTTCATGCCGACGGCGGCAACGGCCACCACAAGCGCTGCGCGGGAAATGACGTTGGCGGCATCGGTGACAGGCGTTGGGACCAGATCGTAAGAGTTCAGCGCGGCCAGTATCAGGAACGCCAGAATGAACAGCGGCAGAAGCGGCGGGCGGTCTGCGCCGTTGCTTTGATGTTTCCGCAGGATCAGCGCGCCGATGAACACGACGGGGGCCAGAAGCGTGACGCGGAACAGTTTCACGACGGTCGATACGTCGCCTGTTTCCTCGGAAATCGAATAGCCCGCGCCGACGACCTGCGCCACGTCGTGGATCGTGCCGCCCATAAAGATGCCTGCCTGTTGCGGATCAAGGCCCAAGGTGTTGGCAAGGATCGGGTAGAGGATCATCGCGACCGTCGACAGGACCGTGACCGAGATCACGGTGAAGGACAGGTTCTGGTCGCGCTCGGGCGATTTCGGCAGGATAGAACTGATCGCCAGCGCGGCGGACGCCCCGCAGATCGCGACGGAGCCACCGGTCAGGAACCCGAACAGACGGTCTTTGCCCACCAGCGGCGCGATGGCGACGGACAGGAGGATCGTTGCGGCCACTCCCGCGGTCAGGATGGCGACTTGGGTCCAGCCGATGGCGGCGACCATGTCGACACTGATGCGCAGCCCCAGAAGGGCGACCCCGACGCGCAAAAGGACCCGCGCGGCAAAGTGGATGCCGGGGGCGGTTTTAGGATCTTCGGACAGGAACTGAAGCGGGATTCCCAGAAGGATCGCCATCAGCATCACCGGCGCGCCGTAGTGATCGGCGATGAACTGCGCCGCCATCGCGACCGAGGCCACGATCAAAAGGCCCGGCATCAGCGTGCGGGCGTGGGTGGCGGCGACGGCGGGGCTCATGCGGCGAAGGCGGGAACCGCCAGACCGTTGTCGCGGCGGAACAGGTGGATGCCGTCCGTGTCCGGTGTCAGCGCGATCTGGTCGCCTGCTTTGACGGTGGTTTGACCCGCCATGTGGACGGTCAGGGTTTCGCCCGTCGCCAGCGTGCCGAACACATAGCTTTCGGTGCCAAGCTGTTCGACCTCGGACACGGTGGCCTTGATCGGGCCTTCTGGATCGATCAGCAGGGAACGGGGGCGGATGCCCAGTTCGAAGTCTGTGCCTTCGTCGTTCAGGTGCGTGTGGCCTTTGGACACGACGGTGCCGTCTGCCAATGCAAGGCTGTCGCCCGTCCGGGTGACGTTGACAAAGTTCATGGCGGGCGAGCCGATGAAGCCCGCGACAAAGCGGTTGCGGGGATTGTTGAACAGCTCAAGCGGTGTGCCGAATTGTTCGACGCGGCCCGCGCGCAGAACGGCGATCTTGTCGGCCATGGTCATGGCTTCGACTTGATCATGGGTGACGTAGATCATCGTGTTGCCTAGGCGGCGGTGCAGCGAGGCGATTTCACGGCGCATGGTGACGCGCAGTTCGGCATCGAGGTTGGACAGTGGTTCGTCGAACAGGAAAATCTTAGGCTCACGCACCACGGCGCGGCCAATGGCGACGCGCTGGCGCTGGCCACCCGACAACTGGCCGGGGCGGCGGTTCAGATAGTCGTCGATCTGCAGCATGGTGGCGGCGTCGTTCACGCGCTTGGCGATTTCGGCCTTGGGCATGTTCAGGTTCTCAAGGCCGAAGGACAGGTTCTTTTTAACCGACATATGCGGGTAAAGGGCGTAGGACTGGAACACCATCGCCAGCCCGCGCTGTGCGGCGGGGACGTGGTTGACCACATCGCCGTCAATCACGCAATCGCCCGATGTGATTGGCTCAAGCCCCGAGATCATGCGCAGCAGCGTGGACTTGCCGCAGCCCGACGGCCCGACAAACACACAGAATTCGCCGGATTTGATCTCCATATCGATGCCGTGGATCACATCCACATCGCCATAGGATTTCTTGACGTTTTTCAGGGTCAGATCGGCCATTATTTCAGTCCTGTATTGGCGATGCCGGCGGTGATGTATTTCTGGAGGAACACAAAGACGAGCGTGGACGGGATCAAGCTGACCATAGTCATCGCAAGGCGGTAGTGTTCCTGACTGATGTGTTCGCCGCGGAATTCCAGCAGGCAAAGCTGGATGGTGTAGGCCTCTTTCGTGGTGGCGATGGCGACCAGCGGCAGGATCAGATCGTTCCAGCGCCAGATCACCGACAGGATACCGAGCGCGGCGAGCGCGGGCAGGGTCAGGGGCAGCATGATGCGCCAGTAGACCTTCCATTCTGATGCCGCGTCCATACGCGCGGCTTCGATCAGCTCGTCAGGGATCGACAGCATGTATTGCCGCAGAAGGAAGACGCCTGTGGGGGTGGCGGCACCCGGAATGATGACGCCCCAGATTGATCCCGACAGGCCCGTGGCGTGGATCGCCTTGAACACGCCCACCAGAGTGATTGTGGGCGGCACCATCAGGGTTGCGAGGATGACGATAAAGAACAGCACCTGACCACGGAATTTGTATTTCGCCAGCGCGAAGGCGGCCATGGAGTTGATCAGCAGCGTCAGGATCGTGGCGATCACGGTCACAAGGACCGAGTTGGTAAAGCAGGTGGCAAAGTTGACGTTCACGCCAAAGGCCTGACCTGAAAGCGGTTCGGAATAGTTCGACCATGACGGGGCGAAACGGCGTTCGGCGGTGATGGTGTCGGTGGGCAGTTTGACGACATCGGTGCTGCGGTTATCGACGTAACGTGCAGGGGTGATGTCGCGGTTGGGGCGGATGTTCGACACGGCGAACTGTGTTTTCTGGCCGGTCTCCGGATCGGGCGCGGTGACAAGGATTTGGGTCGCAAAGCGCGATGCCTCATACGGGGGCAGGCCAAGGTATTCGGACAGCAGGCGCTGATCGTCGGGGGACAGGCGCGACAGGATCGCGTCCACATCGTTTTCCGCCTTG
The DNA here is from genome assembly GCF_982780845.1 of Thalassococcus sp. Taxonomy (NCBI): domain Bacteria; kingdom Pseudomonadati; phylum Pseudomonadota; class Alphaproteobacteria; order Rhodobacterales; family Roseobacteraceae; genus Thalassococcus; species Thalassococcus sp. The sequence continues at coordinate 146,518 of NZ_CEYADA010000009.1, read as the reverse complement.
GCATCGTCGGACATGGTCACATAGCGGGTGATCCAGTCGGGCAGGTTTTCGCGGGCGATCAGATCATTCACTTGCACCTGCAACTGCCCCAGATGGGTGCGCAGGGCGTAGTAGGTCAGACCGTCAAAGCCTTCGATAAAGGCGGCGGGGTCATGTTTGGCCTGTTCTTCCTCGCTCAGGTCCTGCCAGTTCAGCACCCATTCCGGCAGATCGCCGATGATAAAGATTTCCTTGCCGTCGGCTGTATTCACCGTCGCCCGCGCCACGCGTTTGTATTCAGTGGGCAGCAGGGCGAGGTCCTGCTTTTCCAGCTGCGATTTGGTTTTCAGCGAATTCAGACCCAGCCACGCGACGGGGATCACGATCATCAGGAAACCGAAGGCCAGATAGGCGTAGGTCAGATAATCCAGCCAGTTCGCCCGCTGTCCGCCGGACTTGCGCGTCAGGAATGTGAGGATACCGCTCATTTGTTGGCCCTTGACGATAGATAGACCTGCAACAGCGACAGGATGATCAGAACCACAGCCACCAAGAGAGAGGCCGTCGCCGCGATGCCCAAACCGTTCGCCGTGGGCTGGCCGCGCAGGCCCGAGGTGTCGAAGATATAGGACACCAGCGAAATCCAGCGGACAGACATCGCGTAAAGCTCTTCAAAGGCCTGAACGGCTTTGATCAGCGACAGGACCGTGACCACCAACAGGGTGGGGGCGAGAAGCGGAATGGTGATGCGGGTCAGTTGGCGCCATGCAGGGGTGCCGTCCATTTCGGCGGCTTCATAGACGTCGCGGGGGATCGCCTGAAGGCCTGCCAGCAGGATCAGCATATAGAACCCGAGGTGCGCCCATGTGTAGACAAAGACAGACCAGAACATGGTCCAGCTTGGGTCGGTCAGCCATTGGATCGGCTCTGATATCCAGCCCCAGTTGATCAGCGTCTGACTAAGCGCGCCTTGGCGCTTCAGGATCAGGGTCCAGAGGAAACCGACGACCACGGGCGACAGCATGACGGGGTAGAAGAACACCGCCCGCCACAGACCACGACCCTTGATATCGCGGTTCAGCGCAAGCGCGGTCATCAGCGCCACAACGATCATGATCGGGACCTGGAAGATCACAAAGATCGCCGTGTCATAGACGGCGGCCATGAACTTATCATCTTCGCGGTTTTCGCCGCCCGTATCGATCTGGGTTTCAGACAGCAGACGTTGCAGGTTGTCGTCCCCTGCCCATGCGCGGTCTGCGAAATTGATGGACTGCCCTTCGGTCACCGAGAAACCCATGTTGATGAACAAGGGTGCAAAGGTGAACAGGCCGAAGACGATCATGTTCGGGATCAGGAAAATGTAGGGAAGGCCCGTTGCGCCGGACAGACGCTGGACCATTTCCACGGGCCAGCCCACGACGGTGGCCAGTCGTCCCCAGAAAGGTCCGGTCGGGCGAAGGATCGCCCAACCGATCAGCAGGTAGATCAGAAGCGCAAGGGGCCACGAAGACCCTGCGAATGCAGCAACTAAAGCGTCATGCATAATTCGGGTTCCGTGGCCTTGTGCGTTTCGACTTTATTCTGCGATCTTCGCGGCAACATCCGCGTCGATGGCTGCAAGCGCTTCGTCCAGCGTGATTTCACCGGTGATTGCCTGTGTCAGGTAATCGGGGATGACGCCGTAGATGACAAAGTTCTTGTTGTAGCCTTGGAACGTGTAGGCCTGCGGTGTGGTTTCTGCCGCTTTGCCTGCGTTGGACGCGAAGGTGGACAGGGCCGCAGCCACAGCCGGATCGGCTTTGGCATAATCGATGCCGGAGGCCTGAAGCGCCTGGTTGGCCGAGATGTTGTTGGTTTCAACCGCGAACTTTTCGGCGTTTTCGGTGCTGGCCATAAAGTCGATGAAGGCTGCTGCGGCCTCGGGCGACTTGGTGGATTTGAACGCAGTCAGTGCCGCGCCGCCGGGCATCGCGCCACAGCCACCGTCACCACAAGGCGCAGGGACGGCTTTCCAGTCGAAATCGGTGATGTTGGCGGCGTAGTTGTTGATCATCCACGACCCCGACATGTGCATCGCGACGTCACCCGACTGGAACAGCGGGGCAGCGTTGCGGTACTGGGTGCCGGACCCTGCAGGCCAGCCTTCGGCAGGCATCAGGCCGGATTTGTGCCAGCCGACGAATGTTTCGGCGAACTTGCGGAAGCCGTCATCGACCAGAATGGGGTTGCCTGCGTCGTCAAAGAACTTGGCACCATAGCTGAACGCCGGACCCGCGATGCGGTGTGCGGTGCGGTCGATCGCCAGACCACCCAGAATGCCGGTGGCGTCTTTGACTTCCATGAGCGCTGCCGCCCAGTCATCCCATGTGGCCCCTTCGCCCGGCATGTCGACGCCAGCGTCGTCAAACAGGGACACGTTCACATAAGGGCCAGTCACTGTCAGCTGTGTCATCCAGCCGTAGACGCCTTTGTCTTCGCCACCCGGTGCGCGGAACCACGGCAGGGTCGCGCCATAGTTGGCTTCCCATGCGGCTGTGTCCACGTAAGGGGCCAGATCAAGGTAATACTGGTTCAGACCGCCAAGGTTTGTAACGCGTGCCACATCGGGTGCGGCGTCTGTCTGAAGCTGGTTTTCCAGCTGGTCACGGATCACGTCATAACCGACGGTGTCCATTTTCACGGTGTGGCCTGTGGCCTCGGTGAAGGCGGGGATCATTTCGCCGATCACGTCGCATTCATTGCCGTCCTGATAGCACAGGAAGGTGATTTCATCTGCCTGCGCAACCGATGCGCCCGCAAGGATCGTGGTTGCAAGCGCAACCGTCTTGGTCGTTTTAAATGCGCCTTTCATGGTGTCCTCCTCTGTACACGTGTAGGCCCTCTTTTCCGTCTTGTTCTTGCCCTGCCGTCCCCTCCCAGAGTGGCAGGGAAGGTCTTAGTCGGGTTTCGGGGCGAATGTGCCGATTTGGCCCCCGAAAAACCCCAACGCTTGTCGTTCTTTGGCGAAAGAGGCGCGTTTGACCCTGCCCACAACAATGGCATGGTCGCCCCCTTCGAACACTGCGTGTTGTTCACAATCGAACCGCGCAAGGCAGTCTGTCAAAACCGGAATGTCGTCCCCGTCCAAATGATAATCTTCGGAACGTAATCCATATGCGTCCCGCGCGATGCGCCAGCACAGGTCTTCCTGATCTGCCGCAAGTACATGAATGGCATAGGTGCGGGCCGAAGCGAAATGCCCAAAACGACGGGAATTCTTATCTGGCGACCACAGGACCAGTGGCGGGTCCATGGAAACGGACGAAAACGAATTGGCCGTGGTGGCCACAGGTCCGCTGTCGGTCAGGGTGGTGATGACGGTGACGCCGGTGGCAAAACGGCCGTATGCATCGCGAAGCAGGCGGCCGTTGGTGGCGTCCGGTTCGAAGGCGGTGTGCTGTTTTGCCGAAAGCGCGTTCATCACGGCACCTCGGTTCCAAGGGCGGCCTCGTACAGCATGAACCAGCTTTCGCGATCCAGCTTGACCTTCAAGGCATCCGCCAGTGTGGCGATGCGGTCCAGATTGTTGGTGCCCATCACCGGTAGGATTTTGGCCGGATGCGCCAGAAGGAAGGCAACCGCAATCGCGGCGCGGTCCACGCCATGTTCCTTGGCAAGTGCAACCATCCGGTCGGCCAGTTGTCCGGAAGCGGTCATCAGGTTGCCGCCGCCAAGGGGCGACCATGCCATGATCGGATGATCGTGCTGTTGGTGGAACGCCAGATCGCCGTTGGTGAAGGGGCGGATTTCGGCCAGCGAGATTTCGATCTGGTTGGTGACCAGCTGGTTCTTCATCGCCGATTGCAGCAGCGACCAATCCCACGGGCGGAAGTTCGACACACCGACGGTGCGGACCTTGCCCTCGGCCACCAGTTCATCCAGTGCTGCTCCGGTTTCGTGGTGGTCCATCAGCGGATCGGGGCGGTGGATTAGCAGCAGGTCGATCACATCCAGCCCCATCACCTGAAGCGAGTTTTCGACCGACGCGCGGATGTGCGCGCGGGATGTGTCGTAGTATTTGACAGGCTTGTCCGAATACTTGCCGATGGGCGCAACGATATCGCATTTCGTCACGATTTCCATCTGCTGGCGCAAACCCGGATTGGCGCGGAGCGCATCGCCCAGCACAGCCTCGGCCCCGTAGTCGCCATAGATGTCGGCCTGATCGAAGGTGGTGATGCCCTGATCCAGACAGGACCGGATTTTGGTCGCGACATGTTCGGGCGATGTGTTGGCATCATCGGCCACACGCCACATGCCGTAGACAATGCGCGAAAAGCTAAGGTCGGATGTAAGGGCGACGCGATCCATCAGCGACGTTCTCCTACGCCAAGAGGGGTTGCAGGGGTTGAGGAGGGGACACGACCATATTCGTGCGGGAGGGAACAGGTTTTCATAGTTGGCAGGATGTGCTTTCCGACGTGAAGCGCCTCTTCCTTGTGGGGGTAGCCCGAGAAGATAAAGGCGCGGATGCCCATTTTCTGATAGGCCTCGATTTTCGACATAACCTGATCGGCGGACCCGACCAGTGCCGCGCCGCAACCGGACCGGGCACGACCCACACCTGTCCAGAGGTTGGCTTCGATAAAGCCGTCGTCATCGGCCATATCGCGGTTCTTGGCCTGATGGCTGACACCCAGCGATGTGGAATCTAGCGCCCGTTCGCGGATCGCGCGGCCCTGTTCATCGTCCAGTTTGGATACGATGTAATCGGCGTATTCGCGGGCCTCGGCCTCGGTATCGCGAACGATCATGTGAACGCGCAGGCCGTAATCCAGCGTGCGGTTGTAGCGGTCGGCCACGGCATGAACGGCTTTCATCCGGCCTTCCAGCATGTCCATCGTTTCGGGCCACATCAGATAGACGTTGCAATGCTGGCCACAGAGTTCCAGCGCGTCGGGTGAATAGCCGCCGAAGTACAGCAGCGGTCCGCCGGTTTGATAGGGGCGGGCGGGATCGGTGCTGAGGCCGGTGAAGTTATAGATCTGGCCGCGATGGTTGATTTCGTCCTGCGTCCACGCCTGTTTCAGGATTTCGATGACCTCGCGTGACCGCTGGTACCGGTAGCGGCTTTCGTCCTTTTCACCGGGGAAGTCGGACGAGATGATGTTGACCGTCAGGCGGCCTTCCAACATGTGATCCAGCGTGGCAATGGTGCGGGCCAGCATGATGGGCTGCATTTCACCACAGCGCACGGCGGCCAGCATGTTGATCTTATCGGTGATCGGTGCGCAGCCCGCGACAAACGACAGCGTGTCCTGTCCAACCTGATAGGACGACGGGCAGAGGATGTTGCGAAATCCTTGGTCTTCGGCGGTTTTCACAAGGCTTGAACAATGCGACCACGATGACCGCAGTGACCCGTCCGGCACACCCAGAAACTGGTAGTCGTCCGAGCAGAGCGCTGCGAACCAGGATACCTCGGCTGCATCCAGATCTTCGGATGTCACGGGGACGACGCCCATACGATTCCTCCACTAAATCGTCTGTCGATTTCCTCTTGCGTATCAAGCGCATTGATGTAGATCAATGGTGTATCAATAATTTTTGCGACAAAACGACCCGACACACGATGCAAAGACGCGAAAGCAATACTGCGCTGCCGATATACCTTCAGATCAGTGAATCGCTGATGCGTGACATCGCGAGCGGTCGCTATGTCGTGGGCGAACGCCTGCCGCCGGAACGGGAACTGGCCAAGACCTATTCGACGACCGTTCGGACCTTGCGCAAATCGCTGTCCGAGCTTGAAAACAAAGGCATGTTGGAGCGGATTCAGGGGTCGGGCAACTATGTGCGCGACAATACGAATGCGCGGTCGGTCTATTCGATGTTCCGGCTGGAATTGCCCGGTGGTGGTGGCCTTCCGACGGCGGATATTCTTGGGGTCGACTATATGGCGAAACCCGATGATCTGCCGCGCTTCGGGACCTCGGATCATGCATCGCGAATCCGTCGTCTGCGCTATCTGGACCAGACGGTCATCGCGGTTGAGGAAATCTGGCTGGATGGTGATTCCGGTCGTGTTGATCCGGCGGCTTTGTCCGATTCGCTGTATTTCTACTATCAGAACAAGCTGGGTTTCTGGGTGTCCCACGCCGAAGACAGCGTTTGGGCGGCACCCGTTCCCGATTGGGCGCCTGAGGCCTTTGGCCCCAACGCGGGCGACACCGCAGGCTATATCGAACGGTTCAGCTGGGCGCAGGTGCCCGAACCGGTCGAATTTTCACGCACATGGTTTGACACGAACGCCGCACGCTATGTGCAGCGGATGAAATAGGATCGCTTATGTCAGAGCTTACGCGCTACGGCGTCATCGGTTGTGGAATGATGGGGCAGGAGCATTTGCGCAATATTGCGTTGTTGCCGGACACGCAGGTTGCAGTGATCTTTGAACCGGACGCCGATATGCGGACTGCTGCGTCTGAGTTTGCGCCCGAGGCAGTGTTTGTCGAGACGCTGGATGAATTGCTGGCCTTTAATGGGTTGGACTGTCTGATGATCGCCAGCCCGAACCACTGCCATGTGGAACAGCTGGAACGGATCGCTGCGGCGCGGCCCCTGCCGGTGCTGGTGGAAAAGCCGCTGTTCACCGCTTTGGACGATCTGACCCGTTTGGCCGATTTCGCCGCCCGCTATCCCGCGCCGGTTTGGGTCGCGATGGAGTATCGCTATATGCCGCCTGTCGCCGCGTTTCTGAAACAGGCGCAGGGGGCGACCGGCGGGATCAAGATGCTGACGATCCGCGAACACCGCTTTCCGTTTCTGGATAAGGTCGGGGCGTGGAACCGGTTCAATGCCCAGTCCGGCGGGACGTTCGTTGAAAAATGCTGCCACTTCTTTGATCTGATGCGCCTGACGCTTGGGTCCGAGCCTGTGCGCGTGATGGCATCCGGTGGGCAGGACGTGAACCATATGGATGAAGCCTATGACGGGCAGGTGCCGGATATTCTGGACAACGGCTATGTCATTGTCGACTTCGCCGACGGCACCCGCGCAATGCTGGATCTGTGCATGTTCGCCGAAGGGGCCGAGTATCAGGAAGAAATCAGCGCCGTGGGTCCGGCGGGCAAGATTGAGGCGTTTGTGCCCGGTCCCGGACGGTTCTGGCCCGATGATCTAGGCGCGCCGCCTGTGCCGAAACTGGTGGTCAGCCCGCGCAGCCCCAAGGGGCCTATCACGCATGATATCCCAGTGGACCCGACCCTGCTGGATGCAGGGGACCACAACGGATCGACGTTTTACCAGCACCAGAAGTTTCTGGAACTGGTGCGCGGTGAACGGGATGTGCCCGAGGTCAGCATGGCGGACGGACGCATGGCTGTTTTGATGGGAATCGCCGCACAAATCGCCATGCAGGAACGGCGCGTGGTGGAAATTTCGGAATTTCTTTGACGGGTGTCTTGACCTTCCAGTGACTGGAAGGCCCATGTATGATCCAAACTCCGGCTATGGGGACTCGGATCATGTCACAAAACCAGTCAGCAACCTTAATCGTTGATCGTATGTCCTGCGCGTCTTGCGCAGGTCGGGTCGAGGCCGGCGTCGGCACGCTTGAGGGCGTGTCCGAGGCATCGGTGAACCTTGCCGCCGAAACGCTGCGCGTGGCGGTGGACGACAGCGCGCGCCTGCCTGATATCAACAAGAAGCTGGATGAGCTTGGCTATCCAGCGCGCAAGGCGTCGGTGGAACTGAGCGTCAAATCCATGTCCTGCGCGTCCTGCGTGGGCCGCGTGGATAAGGCGCTGGCTGCCGTGCCGGGTGTGATTGATGTGGCGGTGAACCTTGCGTCCGAGACGGCCAAGGTGACCTACTTACAAGGCGTGACCACGCCGAACGCCTTGGCGCAGGCGGCGACCGATGCAGGCTATCCCGCGTCTGTTGCGGGCGCAGATGCGGCGCTGGATCGCGAGGCGGAAAAGGAAGAAGAGGCCAAGGGCCTGACGCGGCAGGTGATCATCGCGGCCTGTCTGGCGGTGCCTGTCTTTATTCTTGAAATGGGTGGGCACATGTATCCTCCGTTTCATCATTTCATCGGACAGACCATCGGCCATCAGGCCAGTTGGATCATTCAGTTTCTGCTGACCACCGCCGTCTTGGTCGGGCCCGGTCGTGCGTTTTACACACGCGGCATCCCCGCCTTGCTGAAAGGCGGGCCGGATATGAACAGCCTTGTCGCGGTCGGCACGCTGGCGGCCTACGGGTTTTCGGTGATCGCAACCTTTGTGCCGTCGCTTTTGCCCGACGCCGTGCGCGCCGTGTATTTCGAAGCCGCCGCGGTGATCGTTGTTCTGATCCTGATCGGTCGTCTACTTGAGGCCCGCGCCAAGGGCCGGACCGGCGCGGCCATCCGCAAGCTATTGCGCCTGCAATCGCGCGAGGCGCGGGTGGAGCGCGACGGTCAGGTGATCGAAGTGTCTGTCGATGACCTGAAGGTCGGTGACGTGGTCATCGTGCGCCCCGGTGAACGGATCGCGGCGGATGGCGTGGTGCTGGAAGGGGCCAGCCACGTTGATGAAAGCATGATCACCGGCGAACCTGTGCCAGATGAAAAGACAGTGGGTGCCAAGGTGACGGCGGGCACTGTGAACGGGGCAGGAGGCCTGCGTATTTCGGCGACCCATGTGGGGGCCGATACCGTTCTGTCCCAGATTATCCGTATGGTGCAGGACGCCCAAGGGGCAAAGCTGCCGGTGCAGGGCTTGGTCGATAAAATTACCATGTGGTTTGTGCCTGCGGTGATGACGATTGCCGCGTTGACCGTGGCGGTCTGGCTGTTCTTTGGCCCTGATCCGGCGCTGACCTTGGCTTTGGTGGCGGGTGTGTCCGTTCTGATCATCGCCTGCCCTTGTGCCATGGGTCTGGCCACGCCGACCTCGATCATGGTGGGTACGGGGCGTGCGGCGGAACTGGGTGTGTTGTTTAGAAAGGGTGACGCGCTTCAGGGATTGGCGGACGTGGATATCGTGGCGGTCGACAAGACCGGCACAGTGACCCAAGGGCGGCCTGAGCTGACCGATCTGGTGCTGGCGGATGGCTTTGACCGCGCCGGGGTTCTGGCCAAGGTCGCAGCGGTCGAGGCGCAATCGGAACATCCTATTGCCGACGCGATTGTTCGTGCGGCCCGTGCCGAACTGGGTGGCTTTGCGGATGTGGACCAGTTCCAGACGGTAACCGGCCATGGTGCCATGGGTCAGGTCGATGGCGTGACCGTTCTGGTGGGGGCGGACCGTTTCATGGCGCGTGAGGGCGTGGATATCTCGGGCCTGACCGCGCAGGAAACGGCCTTGGCCAAAAGCGGTCGAACCGCGCTTTATGCGGCGATTGGCGGAAAGCCCGCGGCAGTGATAGGTGTGGCCGATCCGGTGAAACCCAGCAGCAAGGCGGCAATTGCGGCGCTGCGGGCGAAGGGCTTGAAGGTGGCGATGATCACCGGTGACAAACGCGAAACCGCCGAGGCGATCGCGCGGGAAACCGGCATTGATCAGGTGATTGCGGGCGTTCTGCCCGATGGCAAGGTGGCTGCGCTTCAGGCGATGACCAAGGACGGTGAAAAGGTTGCTTTTGTCGGTGACGGGATCAATGATGCGCCTGCTTTGGCGGTGGCCGATGTGGGTATCGCGATTGGGACTGGCACAGATGTGGCCATTGAATCGGCGGATGTTGTGTTGATGTCGGGTGATCTGGCGGGCGTGGTCAACGCGCATGAGGTGTCGGCCCGCACGATGCGCAATATCAAGGAAAACCTGTTCTGGGCCTTTGGCTATAACGTGGCGCTGATCCCTGTGGCGGCGGGTGTGCTGTACCCTGTGTTCGGCATCTTGCTGTCGCCGGTACTTGCGGCAGGGGCGATGGCGCTGTCGTCGGTTTTTGTTCTGTCGAACGCGCTGCGCCTGCGCTGGATCGAACCGGCCATGGCGGATGAAAAACCTGCCACGCCCGTCCCTGCATTGAAGGAGGCACACGCATGAATATCGGTGACGTAGCAACAGCATCCGGCCTGCCGGCAAAAACGATCCGTTATTACGAAGACATCGCGCTGGTGACACCCAAACGCGAGGCCAACGGGTATCGCGTGTTTTCGGAAAACGATCTGCACAAGCTGCGCTTTCTGGCCCGTGCCCGTGCGTTGGGGTTTCCCATTGAAGACTGCCGAACCCTGCTTGCACTTTATGAGGATAAGGGCCGCAGCAGTGCCGAGGTCAAGGAGTTGAGCCGCAAGCATCTGGATGAGATCGACCAGAAGATCGCGCAGTTGCAATCCATGCGGAACACGCTGGCGCATCTGGTCGAGGCTTGTGCAGGCGATCACCGCCCCGACTGCCCCATTCTGAATGATCTGGGGCAGTAGCCTGTCCGTTTGCGGTGGTTTTCATTTCCCGCGCCAGACCCTAAGAAGCGCCGGAATTGACGACATCCTCATGGTGCTGCCCGTATGAAAGAGATGATCCCGACGTGGGTTGATGGCGATCTGGTCGCCGTCGAAAAGCTTGAGGCGCATCAGCGCGGGCTTTTGCACAAGGCGATTTCTGTCTTTGTGATCTGCGATGGCGCAGTGCTGATCCAGCGCCGCGCGATGGGCAAATACCATACGCCGGGTTTGTGGGCGAACACCTGCTGCACCCATCCCCATTGGGGGGAAAGCGCGCTGGATTGTGCAAACCGCCGTTTGCAGGAAGAGCTGGGGATCACCGGCCTGACGCTGAAACACCGCGATCAGCTGACCTACCGCGCCGATGTGGGTGGCGGGCTGATCGAACATGAACGTGTCGATATTTTCCTGTGCGAATTGGCGGAACGGATCGAGGTTGCGCCGAACCCCGATGAGGTGATGGACACAGCCTGGGTCGATATCCGCGAACTGACCGTTCTGGTGCAAAAAGCGCCTGAGAATTATACACCGTGGTTGCGGATTTACCTGACCGAACACGCCGCGCGGATTTTTGGCGAAAACGACTGACGCGCGTCGCTTTCAGGCATTTCCCCAGTCGCTGGAACTGCTATCTTGATCGCTAAGGGGCAGGCGATGGCGTCGCCCTCGGCCAGCGGGCCGATACCCCCTGATCACCCATCCTGAACGCCGGGATCTTGCTTTGCTGCCTTCGGGCCGCGGGGGAAGGTTTCTGCCTTTGCCTTGTGGTCCCTGTCGCAGCCCAAGATGCGAAGGAGTCCTTTGATGGATCGTCCCCAGTTTTACCGTTTTCACCAAGGTGAAAAGACACTTCCTTTTTCAGACGCGGAATATGAGGCGCGCCTGAGTGGCCTGCGCCGGATCATGGCCGATCAGGGCGTTGATGCGGTTGTGCTGACCTCGATGCACAACGTCGCCTATTATTCCGGCTTTCTGTACTGTTCCTTCGGGCGGCCCTATGCGCAGGTCGTGACCGCGACGGAAACGGTGACGTTCAGCGCAGGCATCGACGCCGCCCAGCCGTGGCGGCGGGGCTATGGCGACAACATCACCTACACCGATTGGCAGCGGAACAATTACTGGCGCGCGATCCTGTCGGTGACGGGCGCTGGCAAGGTTATCGGCTATGAGGGCGATCACCTGACGCTGACCCAGATGGGGTTGCTGAACGACATGCTGTCGCCGTCAGCCACCGTCGATATTGCGCCCCTGACCATGCAACAGCGGTTCCGCAAATCAGAGGCCGAGATCGCCCTGATCCGTGCAGGTGCCGCTGTGGCGGACGTGGGTGGATACGCGATCCGCGAGGCCATTCGCGAAGGCACGCGTGAAATTGATGTGGCCATGGCAGGGCGCGACGCGATGGAACTGGAAATCGCACGCCGTTTTCCCGATGCGGAATATCGTGACACGTGGGTGTGGTTCCAATCGGGCATCAACACCGACGGGGCGCACAACCCTGTCACGGCGCGCACCTTGCAGCGTGGCGACATCCTGAGCCTGAACACCTTTCCGATGATTTCGGGCTACTACACTGCGCTGGAACGCACCCTGTTTGTGGGCGAGGTTGATGAGGCTTCGCTGGCCATCTGGCAGGCCAATGTGGATGCCCATGAATACGGGATGAGCCTGCTGAAACCCGGTGCGTCCTGCGCCGAAGTGACCGAGCAGATCAACGCCTTCTTCGCCGAACGGAACCTGCTGCAAAACCGCACCTTCGGCTATGGCCATTCGTTCGGTGTGCTCAGCCACTATTACGGGCGCGAGGCGGGGCTCGAGCTTCGTGAAGATATTCCGACGGTTCTGGAACCCGGCATGGTCATCTCGATGGAGCCGATGCTGACCATCCCAGAAGGGCAGGCGGGGGCGGGGGGTTACCGTGAACATGACATCCTGATCATCACCGAAGACGGCAATGAAAACATCACCGGCTACCCCTATGGGCCGGATCACAATGTGATCGGTTAATCCGGTTTGGGGCCTGTTTGCAGGGGCACGCGGGACAGCGTGTTTCCTGCCTCGGCGATCTTGCCCGCCAGACGAATGAATTCGGCCTTTTCGCTGTCGGTCAGGCCGGGAAGGATGGCGTCCTGACAGGCCTCGACCACGGGGATCAGACGGGTCAGGGCGGCGTCGCCTTCGGGCGTCAGGGTCAGAACTTTGGCGCGGCGATCCTCGGGGTTAGTGGTGCGGGCGACAAAGCCCTTGGCCACCAGACGATCCACCACGCCACCAATGGTCGGGCGGTCATAGGCGATCAGACCGGCAAGCGTGGCCTGATCAATCTCGGGGTGGTCCCGCAACATCGCCAAAGCGGCAAACTGCGGTGAGGTCAGATCAGACCCCGCCGCCTTCATCTGTTCGGCAAAGACCGAGACCGAAATCTGCTGAAGCCGCCGGATCAGGTGCCCGGGCATGGTGTAAATAATCGTCATGCGCGCAAGATAGGCGAGCGTTCGGCCCAACGCCATAGGCCAGCGTTAGAACAGCACCGACAAAGTCAGCGTCACGGTGACGGCGCCCAGCAGCGTGGTCAGCACGATGGATGAGGCGGCGACGTCTTCGACCTCGTGGCGGCTGGCGAAGGCGACGAAGCTTAGGAACAGGGGCATGGTGGCAAAGACGATGGCCCCTTTGGTTGCATCTCTGTCCCAGCCGATCAGCAGGCCAAAGGCCACGGCGACCAATGCAGGTTGCAGGAAGAGTTTGGCAGCGGACACCGCCAGAACGCGGGGACCCGAGCGGGTCAGGCGATTTTGCAGCATGGTGCCGCCGACGACAAAGAGCGCGATGAACGGTGCGGCCGAGACAATGGATTTGATGACCTGGGACGTCCAGTCGGGCAGGTCGAGCCCCGTCAGGCGGAACCCGAAACCGGCGAAGAGGCCGACCGCGACAGGGCTGCGCAGGAAGGCCATCAGCAAGGGGCCGACAGACGTGTCATCGCGGTCTTCTGCCATCAGGGCCAGCGTTGTCATGATCGGGATGATGAAGGCGATCTCGGCAATTATGATCCACGCAAAGACCTCGTTCGCGCTGTCGGGCATAAAGATGGTCAGGATTGGAAAGCCCAAGAACACGCTGTTTGCGGTGGCCGCGCCCATGGCCAGAATGACGCTTTGCGCGCCGTGCCCTTTCAGGACGAGGCGCAGAACGACCCAGAGCAGGAAGCTGCCCAAAAGCGAGGCGCCCGCATAAAGCGCCGCATTGCGCCAAGCCTCGGCCCCGAAGCTGTCGCTGCCGGTGACGGCGGAAAAGAGCAGCGCGGGGATACAGGCGTTCATGACGAACTTGTTCAGGATGGGCAGGCCTTCGGACGGGAACCAGCCTTGGTGCAGAAACAGACTGCCGATCGCGATCATCGAAAAGATGGGAAGCATCAGGATGATAATGTCGATCATAGGCCTTTGGTCCGCGTGGTACTGTTTGGTTTTGTTATGTGGGGTAAGGCCTTGGGGCGGTGCGGGCAATGGGTTTGAGATTGTGCGGGATGAAAATTCTTGCGTTGAAAGGGCTGGTGTTGCGACGTGTAAGCAGCTCGAAACTGATCCGGAGTCTGCAATAGTGCTGTGCCTAGGTCATTCCAAACGGGTTCGACTGTCCACGTAGCAGACGAATGACGGCCTTGCCTGATAGGTTCTGGCCAGATCGTCAGAGCCTCGTTTTTCGAGGTAGCCTGCCGGATCCTCATGAATTGAGGCGACCTGTCCATCCGTGTTCACAAAGGAATGGTTGTGTACCTTTGCCACGTCGCCGAACGTATACCCCTCGGGCAGTTCAAAGAAATCAAAGGAAAACGACGAGCCGTAGGAAAAGACGGAACCATCGGACATTTCGAATACCCAACCCGTCCAGCCCATCATGGTCTCGCCCTTGATTTGGCTCATGACTTCTGGTGGGAGTGCGAAAGGGCTTGGGTGGACGGATTCCACATAGAAATCGTCGATCGATGAACCAGAGGTCACGAAGTGCCGGACAATCTGCTGTTAAGGCTTTTTCGATTTGCCGAAAACACCTTTGCCATGCTTTTCGTCGTCAAACCGGCGCAGCGCGAGATCAACCGTGGGTGCGGCCTGCCTTAGGATGACGCACGGCAGAACAAGCCCATCTGTCAGGGTGACAGAGCAACGACATTGCGGCCCATAGATCGGGTCGGTGCGTTCTACGTTCTCGTCCAGATAGTTCTGAAGTTCATTGCCACCCATTAAAACGCATCTCAAAATTTCGCCGAAAAAGTCGTCTTCGAACGGTACACATCAACGCCGGTTTTGAGCAACGTTCGAGTTTGGCTAGTTGAGCTTGATCTGATCAGGCTCACTGATGACGAACCAAACAAACAATGCGACGATGGCACCGAAGCCCATAAAAACGGCTGTTAATTGAGCCAGCAATAGCCAACCGGCACCAGTAAAAATTCCGTTTGGGCCGTTTGAAACAATCCGGTCAACGACGCGTGCTGCGATGTATAGGAGTGAAAGCACGAGCGCGATGCCCGCGCCTGTGGCTGCGGCTTTTGGTGCGCTGACGGGTTTGCGCATAATCTGCTTCAATATCGGAGCTCCGACCAGCCAGCGGCAAATAAACGATGTCGGCAGGCGGAAAATGGCTGCGTAGGCCAGCATCGATAGTCCCGTTGCGGCAGATAAAGGCAGCGAGATGAGCGCCCATGCCGTCAACGCAGAAAGGTTCACCGCATGAACCCATTGTTTTCGTGAGTATACGGACCATTGTGTCATGAAACGAAGGTACGTCGTAAAGTGAGGGTTTTCTAACGGTAGCCTTCCTGTCGGTTCCTCGTGTTCTTTCAAAAAATTTAAACGGATGCGCGTATTCCTAGTCGTGCGCCATTTGCTGAGAGGGGTTGACCCACAATTATAGTATGTATACTTATTAATATAGTGTCGCGACAGGAGGAGGTGCCGCATGCAATTTTATCTGGACGGGTTTCGGACTGGTGATCCGCTGAAAACGCCGGAGGCGGACAAAGCGCCCAAAGCCAGTGATCATGTGGATGTCGCGATCATCGGATGTGGGCCTGCCGGTCTGACGCTTGCTGCGCAACTGGCGGCGATTGGTGGCATGTCGGTGCGCATCTTTGACAAAAAGGACGGGCCGCTTGAGGTCGGGCAGGCCGATGGGATCGCCTGCCGGTCGCTTGAGATGTTTGAGGCCTTCGGCTTTGCCGAAAAGGTTCTGAAAGAAAGCTATTGGGTAAACGAGGTCGCGTTCTGGCGACCTGATCCCAGTGGTTCGGGCTTGCATCGCGCGGACCGTATTCAGGATGTAGAAGACGACCTGTCCCATCAGCCACACGTCATTCTGAACCAGGCGCGAGTGCATGATTTCTATCTTGAGATGATGGAGAATTCGGCCATGGGGCTGGTGCCGGATTATAACCGTGATCTGGCCGGACTGGTCTGTGATGACAGTGCCGAGCATCCCGTGACGCTGACGTTCGACTGCCTTGATGCACCGGGTCAGCAAGAAGTGGTTCACGCGAAATATGTCGTCGGTTGCGACGGTGCCCGCAGTAAGGTGCGCGCGGCCATGGGCTATGCGCTGAAGGGAGAGGCCGCGCGGCAGCTTTGGGGTGTGATGGATGTGCTGGCGGTGACGGACTTCCCCGACTACCGCCTGAAATGCGCGATCCAGTCAGCCGAGGCGGGCAGCATCCTGATCATCCCGCGCGAAGGCGGCTACCTGACGCGGCTGTATATCGAGATGGACGCTTTGCACGGGGATGAACGCGCCGCGGATCGTGGCGTGACCGCCGAAATGCTGGAAGGAAAGGCGCGCGCCATTCTGGCACCCTACCATTTCGAAGTGAAAGAGGTTGCTTGGTTCTCTGCCTATGAGATCGGCCAGCGGGTCTGTGACTCGTTCGATGATCTGCCGTCGGACATTCGGGGTGGGGATATTCCTTGCATCTTTATTGCCGGTGATGCCTGCCACACCCATAGCCCCAAGGCGGGGCAGGGGATGAACGTGTCGATGGCGGATACGTTTAACCTTGGCTGGAAACTGGCCGCTGTTCTGAAAGGGCGCGCACAACCCAAACTGCTGGCGACCTATTCCGAGGAACGTCATGCCAAGGCGAAAGAGCTGATCGACTTTGACCGTGATATGGCGCGGCTGTTCAGTGAAAAGCCAAAGACAGCCGAGGAAAGCGCGCAGTTCCAGCGGTATTTCCAGAAGCACGGGCGGTATACTGCAGGGGTCGAGACGACCTATGATGCATCGCTGATTATCGGCGGGACGGCGCATCAGGATTTGGCCAAAGGTCAGGTTGTGGGCAAGCGTTTCCATTCGGCCCCTGTGATCCGGCTGGCCGATGCCAAGCCGATGGAACTGTCCGAGTCCCTAACGGCGAACGGGCGGTGGCGCGTGATCTGTTTTGCGGATGCGTCTGACACGGGTGGTCCGGGTGGCAAGGTCGCGGCTTTGTGCGATTATCTGTTGGAGGATCCGCAGTCGCCCCTGATGAAATTCGGGCGCGATGGCGAAGACCTTGATGCGCTTCTGGACGTGCGGGCGGTGTTCCAGCAGGCGCATCGCGATCTGGACTTGTTCACGATGCCGGAATTGTTGGTGCCGAAGAAAGGCAAGTTGGGACTGACGGATTATGAGAAAATCTTTTGTCCTGATCTGAAATCCGGCGTGGATATTTTCGATATACGTGGAATTGACCGTACCAAAGGGGCGATGGTTGTCGTGCGACCCGATCAGTTTGTGGCGCAGGTTTTGCCGTTGGACGCCTATGATGAGCTGAGCGCGTTTTTCGCTGAGTTCATGATGTGAACGAGCGATCATGTTAAACATTGACCGTCCGGTCGGTTACACATAACCTTTCCTCCAAGCCCCGCGAAAGGGGCAGGGAGGACATGACTAATGACATCATCCGACACCGTGCTGTCGCGGTTGGACGCGGGCGTTCTGTGTATAACGCTGAACCGTCCGGACCGGTTGAACGCCTTTACCGAAGAGATGCACATCGCTCTGCGGGCCGAGTTCGAGCGCGCACGGGATGACGATGCGGTGCGCGCTGTTCTTCTGACCGGTGCGGGGCGTGGTTTTTGCGCGGGGCAGGACCTTGGGGATCGTGATCCGCGCAAGGGCGAGGCACGCGATCTGGGGCAGACCTTGGACATGTTCTATAACCCAACGCTGCGGTTGATGCGGGATTTGAAGAAACCCATCGTCTGCGCGGTGAACGGCGTGGCGGCGGGGGCAGGGGCCAATGTGGCCTTGGCCTGTGATATCGTTCTGGCCGCGAAATCCGCCAAGTTCATTCAGGCCTTCAGCAAGATCGGGCTGGTTCCCGATGCCGGTGGCAGCTGGACATTGACGCGCATGATTGGTGAGGCACGGGCAAAAGCGTTGACCATGACGGCGGAGCCTTTGATGGCGGAAACCGCTGCGGACTGGGGTTTGATCTGGAAGGCCGTCGATGACGACGCACTGATGGATGAGGCGACCGCTTTGGCGGAAAAGCTGGCGGCGGGGCCGACCTTTGGATTGGGCCTGACCAAACAGCTGATCCATGATGCGGCGAGCAACGATTTCGATGCGCAGCTTGATCGCGAACGGGATTGTCAGCGCGCGGCGGGGGCGTCGGACGATTACAAGGAAGGCGTCATCGCGTTTCTTGAAAAGCGCGCGCCCAGTTTTTCGGGGCGCTGATCGTGGCACAGGAGATGACAGATCAGGAACTGGCCGAAGCCTGCGCCAAGGCACTCTGGTCCACGGATAACGCAACGCAGCAGTTGGGCATGGAGTTGGCGAGTGTCGGACCGGGCGAGGCGGTGATCGAAATGGTCGTGACCGAGCGGATGACCAATGGACACGGCACGGCCCATGGGGGCTATCTGTTCACACTGGCCGACAGCGCCTTTGCCTTTGCGTGCAATACCTACAATCAGGCCACCGTCGCGCAGCATTGTTCGGTCACCTACATCACGCCCGGCGCTTTGGGGGATCGTCTGACCGCCCACGCGCACGAGATTTCGCGCAAGGGCCGGTCGGGCATCTACGACGTCACGATCACACGACAGGACGGCACCGTAATTGCCGAATTCCGCGGGCATTCGCGTAGCTTGGGCCAGCCGCTTTTGCCGGACGTAGGCGCATAAGGATCAGTGGAGGAGAGACCATGAAAGACCTGACACCACCAAAGGACATCCTTGACCCGATCGAGATTGCAAGCCGTGATGAAATCGCCGCGCTTCAGGAAAAGCGGATGGCGTGGTCCTTGCGCCATGCCTACGACAACTCGCCCTTCTTCAAAGCGAACTTTGACAAGCACGGCGCGCATCCGGATGATTTCAAAACGCTGGCCGATCTGGCGAAGTTTCCCTTCACGATGAAGCAGGACCTGCGTGACACCTACCCCTTTGGCATGTTCGCTGTGCCGCAGGATCAGGTGGCGCGGGTGCATGCGTCGTCCGGCACCACAGGTAAGCCGACGGTGGTCGGTTATACGCAGAACGACATAAGCAATTGGGCCGATTGCGTTGCGCGGTCGATCCGTGCCTCGGGCGGGCGGGCAGGGGACATCTGTCATATCTCCTACGGCTACGGGTTGTTCACCGGCGGCCTTGGCGCGCATTACGGGGCCGAACGTTTGGGCTGCACAGTGGTGCCTGTCTCCGGCGGGATGACCGAACGGCAGGTCACGCTGATCCAAGATTTCAAACCGCAGATCATCATGGTCACCCCCTCCTACATGCTGGCCATTCTCGATGAGTTCCGCAGGCAGGGCATTGACCCGCGCGAGTCTTCTTTGAACGTCGGGATTTTCGGCGCAGAGCCGTGGACGAATTCGATGCGCGGCGAAATCGAACAGGCGTTCGATATGCATGCGGTGGATATTTACGGGCTGTCCGAGATCATGGGGCCGGGTGTTGCCAATGAATGCGTCGAAACCAAAGACGGGCTGCATGTCTGGGAGGATCACTTCTATCCCGAAATCATCGACCCCGCGACGGGCGAGGTGCTGCCGGATGGCGAGATGGGCGAATTGGTGTTCACCACGCTGACGAAAGAGGCGCTGCCGATGGTGCGCTACCGGACCCGCGATCTGACGCGCATCCTGCCCGGCACGGCGCGGTCCATGCGGCGGATCGAAAAGATCACGGGGCGCAGCGACGACATGATCATCCTGCGCGGCGTCAACGTGTTCCCGACCCAGATCGAGGAACAGATCCTGAAATGCGCGGGCCTTGCGCCGCACTTCCAGATCGAACTGATCAGCAAAGGCCGGATGGATGCGATGGTGGTGCATGTGGAATGTACGGCCGATATGTCATCGTCGGACGCGCGCGATGCTACGGCGCGGGAACTGGCCCATCACATTAAATCGGTTGTTGGCATCACAGCGGCAATCACCGTGCATGATCCCAACGGCGTCGCCCGATCCGAGGGCAAGGCCAAACGGGTGGTGGACAACCGGACCGGCTGACGCTGGTCCGTCCGGGGTGGCGAAGAGGATCGCCGTCGTTTAAGCCAGCGATGGAGTATCAGGGAAGGGCCGATTGGTATGGCCAGAACACGCGCCAAGGATTTCGAGGAAAAGCAGCATCAGCTTTTGCTGGTAGCCGCCCATGTCTTTGCCACCGACGGGATGGAAAAGGCGTCGATGTCCGGTATCGCGAAACTGGCGGGCGTGTCGAAATCGCTGCTGTATCATTACTACCCTTCCAAGTCTGAGCTGATCTTTTCCATCATTCAGGCCCATCTGGTCGAGCTTGAGGCCGCCTTAGCCGAAGCGGATGATCCCACTTTGCCGCCGCGCGACCGGTTGCAGAAACTGGTGAAGGCCACGCTGGATGCCTATGAGGGCGCCGATGATATGCACAAGGTGCAGCTGAACGCAGGCGAAGCACTGGACGAAGATCAGCTGGCCCAAGTCACCGCAATGAACCGCCAGATCGTAAAGCGCATTGCGGATGTGATCGCGGAAATCCACCCTGAACTCGCGGCACCGTCAGGATCGCTTTTGATGCCGGTGACCATGTCGCTGTTCGGGATGATGAACTGGGCCTATCTGTGGTTCCGCGAAGATGGCCCCATGACGCGCGAAGATTACGCGCGCATGGCGACCACGCTGATTTTGGATGGCGTAAAGGGCGTCGCCTGACGCCCCTTAGGCATCGTCTGGTAACGGCCAGCTTTTCGCGACCATCGTCAGAACATCGTATTGCGCGACGACCTCGTCGTTCTGGTTGGTAACGCAGCAATCCCAACGGACCTCGCCGTAGACCGAACCTTCGCGCGGACTGATTTCCTTACATGTCAGCTGCACGCCCAGACTGTCACCGAAATAAACCGGCGTCAGAAAACGCAGGTTGTCGATGCCATAGTTTGCCAGAACAGGGCCCGGATCGGGCTGTACGAACAGGCCTGCGGCCAAGGACACGATCAGATAGCCATGCGCGACGCGGTCGTCGAAGAACGGGTTCGCCTTGGCCGCGACTTCGTCCATATGGGCGTAGAAGGTGTCGCCGGTGAACTTGGCAAAATGTTCGGTGTCTTCCAGCGTGATCGCGCGTCGGGCGGTGACCAACTGGTCGCCAATGCGCAAGTTTTCCAGTGATTTCCGGAACGGATGCGTGCCGGATTGCGCAGGGGCACCGGCAACCCATTGGCCGGTGATCTTGGCCAGCATGCGGGGCGTGCCCTGAATGGCGGTGCGCGCCATAAAGTGTTTGACCCCACGCATGCCACCCATTTCTTCACCCCCACCAGCGCGGCCGGGACCGCCGTGGATCAGAGGCGCAAGCGGAGAGCCGTGACCGGTTGACGTTTTGGCGCTGTCGCGGTTGCCGACCAGCACCCGACCATGCTGCGGCGCAAGGCCCAAGGTCAGCTCGGCAGCGAGAGTGTCGTCATTGGTAAAGACCGACGACACCAAGGACCCGCGGCCTTTCATGGCCAAGGCGATGGCTTCGTCCACGCCGTCGTATCCCATGATTGTTGCGGCTGGGCCAAAGGCCTCGGTGTCGTGGGGCGCGGTTGCGGTCATCGGGTTGGCGCAATGCAGCAGAACAGGGTTCATGAACGCGCCTTTGTCGGGATCGCCCGACGAGGTGCTGACCACGTCAGGATCGCCAAAGACGATTTCGGCGTCGGTTGCGATGCGTGCGATCTGGGCGCGGACGGTGTCGCGATCAGAAAGCGAGGCCAAGGCCCCCATGCGGGTTGCGGCATCTGATGGCAGTCCCGGTTGTACCTTGGTCAACGCCGCAGACAGCGCGTCGATCACGGCCTGTTCTTGGGATTTCGGCACAAGGACGCGGCGGATGGCGGTACATTTCTGGCCCGCTTTCGACGTCATCTCGCGCTGAACTTCTTTCACGAACAAATCGAACTCGGGCGTTCCCGGCTCCGCATCGGGCGCAAGGATCGAGGCATTCAGGCTGTCGGCCTCCATCGTGAACCGGACCGAGTTTTTGACGATGGCCGGATGGCTGCGCAGCTTGTGCCCTGTCGCGGCCGAGCCGGTGAAGGTGACCACATCCTGTTCGGCCACATGATCCAGCAGGTCGCCGACGCTGCCGCAGACAATCTGCAACGCGCCGTCAGGCAGAATGCCCATGTCGATGATCCGGCGCGCGACCAGTTCGGCCAGATAGGCACCGGTCGAGGCGGGTTTCACAAGGCAGGGCATGCCTGCGATCAGGGCAGGGGCGACCTTTTCCAACATGCCCCAGACGGGGAAGTTGAAAGCATTGATATGAACCGCGACGCCCAGCATGGGGCTCAGGACGTGCTGACCCACGAAAGAGCCGTCTTTGGACAGCTGCTCGACCGGACCTTCGGGAAGAACGCGGGCGTTCGGCAGTTCACGACGGGCCTTCGAGGCGAAGGTCAGCATGGTGCCGATCCCGCCGTCGATATCAGGCCATGCATCACGGGGCGTGGCCCCTGTGTGAAGGCTTTCGCGGTGGAAGTCGTCTTTCATCTCTAACAGCTTCAGACCGATGGTCTTCAGCATCATGGCACGTTCGTGGGTGGTGTGGCGGCGCAGGGCAGGGCCGCCCACGGTGCGGCCCCAGTCCAGCGCGGCGGCCATGTCCAGACCTTCGGACCCGATCAGGGCATGGATGTCGCCGGTTGCGGCATCAAAAAGCGGTTTGGGTTCACCCGCGCCGGTGCGCCACGCGCCGCTCAGGTAGCTTTCCAAGCGGCGGGGAGTTTCATTCGTCATAGGTCAGCACCACTTTGTCGGACAGGGGAATGCACTGGCACGACAGGACGTAGCCCGCGCGCACTTCGTAATCTTCCAGCGCGTGGTTGACTTCCATTTCGACCTCGCCCTCCAGCACCTTGGCGCGGCAGGTCGAACAGACGCCCGCTTTGCAGGAATAGGGTGCGTCCATGTCGTGTTGGAGTGCCGCGTCCAGAACGGCGGTTCCGTTGCGCGGCATCTGGAAGCTGCGGGTCACGCCATCGATGGTGACAGACACGTCGCAGGCATCGGCTGTCTGGCTGTCCGCCTTTGCGCTGGCCTTCTGTTTCGCACGGCCCGGCTGGGACGAGGCGAAAAGTTCGAACTTGATCTGGTCATCGCCCAGACCGTGTTTGCGCAGGCCTTCGGCGATGGTCAGCATCATCGGCTCGGGCCCGCAGATAAACGCGGTGTCGATGCTGTCGGCGTCGATCCAGAGGCGGAACAGCGTATCCAGTTTCTCGGCATCGACGCGGCCCGAGAACAGATCGATATCCCCACCGGTTTCCAGAATATGGATGACCGAGAAACGCCCCAGATAGGTGTTTTTCAAATCCTCCAGTTCCTCGCGGAACATGATCGAACTGGCGTGGCGGTTGGCGTAGACCAGCGTGATGTTTGCGTTCGGTTCGCGCGCGAGGGTGGTCTTGATGATCGACAGAACAGGCGTGATGCCGGACCCGGCTGCAAAGGCCAGATAGCCACGCGCGCTGTCGGGATCGAGCGGGGTAAAGAACCGCCCCTGCGGTGTCATTGCCTCGACCGTGTCGCCGGGGCGCAGGTTTTCGTTGGCCCAGGTTGAAAATGCGCCGCCATCGACCCGCTTGATACCGACACGCAGCAGATTGTCATCCAGACCTGCGCAAATCGAATAGGACCGGCGCAGTTCCTGCCCGTCAAAATCGCGGCGGAAGGTCAGATACTGGCCTTGGGTAAAGGTGAAATCGCCGTCCTGCGGTTTCAGTGTGACAACCACGGCATCACGGGTGTCGTGGTGGACATCGATCACATCAAGGGTGTGGAAGCGGGGCATTATCGCGTCTCCTGTTCCAAGTGCTCTGAGGCCAGCGTTAATGGCATTTGAAATAGTCAAAGGGTTCCAGACAGTCGCGGCAGACGTAGGCCGCTTTGCAGGGTGTCGATCCGAACTGGCTGACTTTGTCGGTATGTGTCGATCCGCAACGGGGGCATTCAATTGTCAGGTTCGATCCCGCCAATCGCGCCGCGCGGCCCATGCGGCCATCCGATGCTGTGCCGTTCACGGGTGGCGCGATCCCGTAGGCGCGCAGCTTGTCGCGGGCGCTGTCGGTGATCCAGTCGGTGGTCCACGGGGGCGACAGGCGTCGTTCCAGCGCCAGCTTTGCGATACCCTTTTCGCGCAGTTTCTCTTCGACCATCATGTCGATCACTGCGGTGGCTGGGCAGCCGGAATAGGTGGGCGTGACCGCGACGCGCAGGGTGTCGTCGTCCCAGCGGACATCGCGGATGATGCCCAATTCGGTGACGGAAACGACGGGGATTTCGGGGTCGGGCACCTCGGCCAGCCATTCCCATATCTGGTCGGTGCTGGCTGTCACCACTCGGCCCCCGGATAGGCGCGTTGCAGGAACTGCATTTCGGCCAGAAGGTAGCCCAGATGTTCCGTGTGCCGTCCTTGCTTGCCACCTGTGTGCACGTCGAAACGGCGTTCAGGCAAGGTCAAAGTGGCCTCGTCCAGAATGTCTTTCACCGTTGCAGTCCAGCGTGTTTGTAGATCATTCAGATCAGGGGCGATGCCAGCCTCTGTCATCGCGGCGTCCACATCGTCGGCTGTGAACATCTCGCCTGTGTAGGGCCAGAGGTGATCCAGCGCGGCCTGCATGCGGGCGTGGCTTTCTTCGGTACCGTCGCCCAGCCGGACAACAAGGTCCGAAGCACGGTCCAGCTGATAGGCAACCTCCTTCAGCGCCTTTGCCGCGATCTCGGCCACGCGGGTGTTGGGCGAGGTGGACAGCTCTGTCAGTAGTTCGAAGTGGAAGGCATCGAACAGGAATTCGCGCATGATCGTCTGACCGATGTCGCCGTTGGGCAGTTCGACCAGTTTCACGTTCCGGAAGGCCATCGCATCGCGCAGATAAGCCAGTTGGTCAGCCGTGCGGCCCTGGCCCTCAACCTCGGCGGCAAGGCCCAGCCACATCTGGCAGTGCCCGATCAGATCCAGCGCGGTATTGGCCAGCGCGATGTCTTCTTCCAGCGCAGGGCCATGACCGCACCATTCCGACGTGCGGTGTCCAAGGATCAGCGCGTTGTCCCCCAGCCGGCAGAGCCAGTCGAACATGGCGGGGCGCAGGGTGTCATCGATCTGCACAGGATCGCGTCCGTCCAGAGCCATCACATGTGCCCCACTTCATCGGGGATGTCGTAAAAGGTCGGGTGGCGATAGACCTTGTCTTCGGCCGGATCAAAAAGCGGGCCTTTGTCAGACGGGCTTGATGCCGTGATCGCGGTTGAGGGCACGACCCAGATCGACACGCCTTCCTTGCGGCGGGTGTAGACATCGCGGGCGTTGTTGATCGCCATTTCGGCGTCTGGGGCGTGCAGGCTGCCCACGTGCCGGTGGTTCAGGCCATGCTGGCCACGGATAAAGATTTCCCACAGGGGCCATTCTTTTTTCGACATAATTTTTCCTCCCCTCAGTGTATCTATTCCGCCGCTGTCCGGCGGGTGGCCTGTTTGTCGGCGTAGGCCGATAGTCCTTCGCGGAACCACTGGCCGTCGTCCCATGCTTTGCGGCGGGCCCCAAGGCGTTCTTCGTTGCACGGGCCGTTGCCTTTCAGAACCTCAAAGAATTCATCCCAATCCGGTTCGGAAAAATCGTAGCCCTGTTTATCGTCGTTCCAGCGCAGATGTTCATCGGGCACGGTCAGGCCCAGATATTCGGCCTGCGGCACGGTTTCGTTCACAAAGCGCTGGCGTAATTCGTCGTTCGTATTGATCTTGATTTTCCACGCCATGTTCTGAGTCGAATGGACGGACTCGGCATCGGAGGGGCCGAACATCATTAGCGACGGATACCAGAAGCGGTTCAGCGCATCCTGCGCCATTTCCTTTTGCGCAGGCGTGCCTTGGGCCATCTTCATCATGATGGAATAGCCCTGACGTTGGTGAAAGCTTTCTTCTTTGCAGATGCGGACCATCGCACGGGCGTAGGGGCCGTAAGACGTGCGCTGAAGCGGCACCTGATTCATGATCGCGGCACCGTCGACCAGCCAGCCGATCGCACCCATGTCGGCCCATGTCAGCGTCGGGTAGTTGAAGATCGAACTATACTTCATCGCGCCGGAATGCAGCTTTTCGAACAGCTCATCACGGGTGACGCCAAGCGTTTCACAGGCGGAATAAAGGTACAGCCCGTGGCCTGCTTCGTCCTGCACTTTGGCCAGCAGGATCTGTTTGCGCTCAAGCGTCGGGGCGCGGGTGATCCAGTTGCCTTCTGGCAGTTGTCCGACGATTTCCGAATGGGCGTGCTGGCCGATCTGGCGGATCAGCGTTTTGCGATAGCCCTCTGGCATCCATTCCTTGGGCTCGATCCGTTCGCCACGGTCGATTCGCGCCTGAAACTCGGCCAACGCCTGCGGGTCGTCATTGGACGATTCCGACTTGATCATCTGTGCATACATGGTCGTGCCTCCCATCGCGACAGGTCAGCCATCTTATTCGTTGACCGACCGGTTGGTGAATATTTAGCGCAAGATGGGCCAGTGGATCAAACAAAATTTAAAGCGGGCTGGAAATTCGGTTATTCCAATGCGCGCCTTAGCGCCGCTTGGCCAGTTCGCGGTAAAGGGCTTCTCGGGAAACGCCCAGAATGTGCGCCAGATCCTGAAGCTGTCCTTTCGGGGGAAGGGCAGGGTTGTCGACCAGCCATGCATCAAGCCGCTCGGCCACTGTTTTCAACGTCCGGATTTCGGACTGCATCCGCGATTTCTGAAGCGTTCGGGCCAATTGTGCGGCCCATGCCTGCGTTAAAGGGGCAGAGGCATGAAGTCGGTCGAGAAAGTCGGCGACAGGCAGACGCAGCAGGGTGGCTTTTGTGCTCGCCTGACCATCGCAATGATAGATCGGCGAATAGGCCGATGCCTCGGCCAGAATCGCGCCCGCGTTTGCGCGGTTCAGGATCAACCGCGTGCCCGAGGGGCTGACGCGCACCAGATCAATTTGGCCGCTATCGACTAGATACATCGATGCGACCTGATCGCCCGAATGAAACAGGTATTCACCTGCATGTGCGATGGACGACGGGCAGTCGTGAAAAAGATCGTTCAGGGAAGACGACATGATCATGATCATATAGAACGCACCAGTCGGATGCTACGGCTGGTGACAGAACTTGAGTACCGGAGGGAAACAGGATGGATCAGGTCATACGGGTCATTGCGCTGGCGCTTTTGCCGACCGGCCTTTGGGCGGCAGGGATGGACCATGCCACGCCCTACGCAGGCTTTCAGGATCGTCCGATCAAAAGCCTGTCGGATGACGACATTGCCGAGCTGCGGCGTGGGGGTGGCTGGGGTCTTGCGCTGCCAGCGGAGCTCAGCGGGTTGCCCGGACCTGCGCATCTGTTGGAACTGCAGGACGAGATCGGGCTGAGCGAAGATCAGGTCGCGCGGATCACGTTTATCTATGACGGGATGAAAGCCGAAGCCATTGAGGCAGGCGAAAAGTTTATCGCTGCAGAAGCCGCGCTAAGCGAGGCTTTTGCCGCCAAGGATATAGATCCAGACAGCCTTCGCGCCCTTTTGGCGGCCTCGGCAGAGGCCCGTGCCGCGCTTCGTTTTGTGCATCTGTCGCGCCATTTGATGACGCCCGATGTGCTGAGTGAGGACCAGATCGCAGCGTACCAGCGGTTGCGCGGCTATGCGGATGATCCCTGCCAAGCGATACCGGAGGGGCATGATCCCGACATGTGGCGCCGCCACAACGGCTGTACGGAGTGACCTTGGTTAGCTCGACGAACCCTGCGCCAGTTCCACCATCGCGCTGGTGACGCGGGTCAGTTCGTCGGGCGTGATGATGTAGGGCGGCATCGTATAGATGTTGTGGCTGAAGGGGCGCAGCCAGACGCCTGTTTCTGGCGCGCGCGCATGGGCGATGCGTGTGTCCACAGGGTCGTGCATTTCAATAACGCCGATTGCCCCAAGAACCCGTACGTCCCGAACGCCCGGAAGGGCGGCGGCAGGGGCGAGGCCGTCGCGCAACTGCGCCTCGATCGCCTGAACGTTTGTCTTCCAATCGCCTGAGGCGAGCAGGTCCAGACTGGCGCAGGCGGCTGCGCAGGCCAGCGGGTTGGCCATATAGGTTGGCCCGTGCATCATAACGCCAGCGGCGCTTTCGCCGATGCCGCGCGCGACATCTTCGCTGGCGATGGTCGCGGAGAGGGTGATGTGCCCGCCGGTCAGCGCTTTGCCCAGACACAGAATGTCCGGCACGATATCCGCGTGATCCATAGCAAACAATTGCCCGGTCCGGCCAAAGCCTGTGGCGATTTCGTCAAGGATCAGAAGCACGCCATGGGCGCGACACAGGGCCTGTGCCTGACGCAGATATTCGGGGTGATAAAAATACATGCCACCCGCACCCTGAACGACCGGTTCAAGGATCAGCGCGGCGATAGATCTGGCGTTTTTATCCAACAGATCAGAGAGCGCACCAATGCCGTTTAACGCCGGATCATCACTCCAGTCGTCGCTCAGGCCAACAGGCGGGCGGGGCAGGAAATGCTGTATCGATAATGCACCGGCAAAAAGCCCGTGCATGCCGGTGACAGGGTCGCAAACGCTCATCGCTTTCCACGTGTCGCCATGATAGCCGCCGCGGATGGTTGCGAACTGGGTGCGACCGGTCTCGCCCTTGGCCATCTGGTATTGCACGGCCATTTTCAGTGCGACTTCAATCGCCACCGACCCGCTGTCGGAATAGAAAATCCGGTCCAGTCCGTCAGGCAGCATCGCCACCAGCTTACGGCCCAGCTCAATCGCCGGATCATGGGTCAGCCCGCCGAACATGACATGAGGCAGCGTGTCGATCTGGGCATGCATCGCGCTGGTGATCGCAGGGTGCCTATGGCCATGGACGGCACACCACCACGACGACATCGCATCAATCATCTGTCCGCCGTCATCGCGGGTCAGCCAGACGCCTTCTGCCTTGGTGATCCGGTGCATCGGGCCGGGGGCCAGAACATTGGTGTAGGGATGCCAGAGGTGACGGGCGTCAAAATCTAGCGGGGTCATAGCGCGGCCTTGATCGTAGCGGTGTCGATCTGCGCAAAAGCTGTGGCCAGTGTTTCGGGGGTCAGTGGCGACAGATGGGGCAGGCGGCCAAGGTGCGTGGTGGCGCACATCTGGACGATGGTGTCTTCGACATCGGGCTCCGGTGCGCCGACAAAGGCCACGCCGAGCACAGAACAGCCCGCGTCACGCAGCGCCATCAGGGACAGGGCCGTGTGATTGATCGTTCCCAACTGGGTACGCGCCACGAGCACGACAGGAGCCTGCCATCTGGCAAACATATCGCGGTAGAACAGCTTGCGGGTCAGGGGCACCATCACGCCGCCCGCTCCTTCAACAACAAGCGGGCCGTCGGTTGCGGGCAAGGCGAGACGGTTCGCGTCGATTTCCGCGCCTTCGGCCTCGGCCGAAAGATGCGGTGAGGCCGGCAGTTGCAGGCGGTACGCTTCGGGCAGAACGGGGCGAGCTGACAGACGGGCGACCTGTTCGGTGTCGGTTGCCTCTTCGAGCCCGGATTGGACGGGCTTCCAATAGGTGGCATTCAACGCGGCGGTCAGACCCGCCGCAAAAACGGTCTTGCCGATGCCGGTGTCGGTACCTGTGATGACAATCGCGCTCATGCGGCGGCCTGCCGGTGGTGCGTCAGGGCCTCGAACAACGCAGTGATGTCGGTGTTGCTGACGTTTCCGGTGATCGATATCCGAAGCCGCGATGTCCCCTTGGGCACGGTTGGCGGGCGGATGCCGCGCACGTCGAAGCCCTGTGCCTGAAGGCCTGTCGCAATGTGCATGGTCGGGGCGTCTTCGCCGATGATCACCGGAATAATCTGGCTTTTCAGGGCATTGTCCGAAATGCCATGGGCGCGTGCCGTGGCATGGGCATGATCGATGCGCGCGCGCGCGGATGTGACCAGCGTGTCGTCTGCCGCCAAATGGTCGATCG
The DNA here is from genome assembly GCF_982780845.1 of Thalassococcus sp. Classification (NCBI taxonomy): domain Bacteria; kingdom Pseudomonadati; phylum Pseudomonadota; class Alphaproteobacteria; order Rhodobacterales; family Roseobacteraceae; genus Thalassococcus; species Thalassococcus sp. The sequence goes on along the minus strand of NZ_CEYADA010000009.1, from coordinate 116,649 downwards.
ACGCACGCACCAACGCGGCGGTGATGGGGGCAGGCGCTGTGGCAAAGATAAAGGGGCGTCCGCGATTGACCAACATGTCGATCAAAACGCGCGCACCACAAACCAATCCGCCAGAGACACCCAGACCCTTGCCACAGGTGTGCAGTGTCAGAACCTCGGCCTTCAGCCCGTGGGCCAGTCCGCGACCACCCGGTCCGTAAAGGCCCGTGGCATGGGCTTCGTCCACCACAAGGATCGCGTCGGTTTCGACCGCCAAGGCATCAAATTCGGCGAGGGGGGCAAAATCGCCCTCCATCGAATAAAGGCTTTCGACCGCGATCCAGATGGACCCTCTGCCACTCTGTGCGCGCCAGTCACGCAGCACGCGACGGGCGTCATCGGGGTTGTTATGGGCAAAAGACCGGGTTTCGGCGCGACCCGCGCGCATGCCGTCATGGGTGCTGGCGTGAACCAGTTCATCATATAGAACCAGATCGTCCGGCCCCGGAAGTGCGGCAAAAATCGCCTGATTGGCCTGAAACCCGCCAACGACAAAAAGCGCGGCTTCGGTACCGAAAAAGGCGGCGGCTTCTGCTTCAAGCGCTTCGTGTTCAGCGTGATTGCCGCGCAGCAACCGTGATCCGCCGGACCCCAAAGGCACGCCACGGGCCAGCGCATCGGCAGCGGCGGCGCGCAGGACATCAGAGTTTGCAAGGCCCAGATAGTCGTTGGATGCGAAATCCAGACCCGCCTGCGGGATCAGGCGTCTGCGACGGTGGCGCATGTCAAGATCGTCCAGCGATGCAGCCAGTCTGCCAAGGGCGGTCATTCTGCGGCCTTTGCGCTTTGTCCGGCGGCGGTTTCCGCCTGAATGCCCAGTTTGGCAAACAGCAGTGCATCCTTGTCTTCTTCGGGGTTTTCGGCGGTCAAAAGCGTTTCGCCTACGAACATGGAGTTTGCACCGGCAAAGAAACACATTGCCTGCATCTCTTCGCTCATGTCGGAACGGCCTGCGGACAGGCGGACATAGGACCGCGGCATCATGATCCGCGCCACGGCGATAATCCGGACGAAATCAATGGGGTCAACGGGGGCTGCATCGGCCAAAGGCGTGTCCGCCTGAGGCATCAGCATGTTGACCGGAACACTGTCGGGGGCAGGGTCAAGGTTGGCAAGCGTGACCAGCATATCCAAACGGTCCTGCGTTTCTTCCCCCATACCCAGAATGCCGCCAGAGCAGACCTTGATCCCTGCTTCTTTCACGCGGTTCAGCGTGTCGATGCGGTCGGCGAAGGTGCGGGTGGTGATGACCTCGGAATAGTAGCGTTCGGAGGTGTCGATGTTGTGATTGTAGTAATCCAGACCCGCGTCCCGCAGGCGAACGACCTTCGTGTCATCAAGCATGCCAAGGGTCATGCAGCTTTCCATGCCAAGGGCCCGCACGCCTTCGACCATGGCAACAAGGCTGTCCATGTCGCGGTCTTTCGGTTCACGCCACGCGGCCCCCATGCAGAACCGTGTCGCGCCGCCATCACGGGCGCGACGGGCCTCGGCCAGAACCCGTTCGACCTCAATCAGTTTCGAGGCGGGGAGCGTCGATCCATTTCGGGCCGACTGAGAGCAATACGAACAATCTTCGGCGCAGCCGCCGGTTTTTATCGATAAAAGCTTCGAGGTTTGCACTTTGTTCGGATCAAAGTTCTGCCGGTGGACGGTTTGTGCCTGAAACAGCAGGTCCATGAGTGGCTGGTCGTACAGGGTCTGGGCGGCCTCTCGGCTCCATTCTTTGGACGTGCTTGTCATTTTATCGATAAAATCCATATGATTTTCTGTTTGGATATTTTTTTATCGATTATGGTCTGACTGACAAGTCCATTTATGGTCGCAGCCCCTTGCTCAACAGTCCACGATTTTTCGCCCCTTGCCAAAAACCCAGGCCGGACATAGCGTTACGTCGAATCCGTTGGGGTGCCCGTCATCGGGCTGAGAGGCGTCAGTCAACCCATCGAACCTGATCCGGACAATACCGGCGTAGGGAACGGAAGCGCGCTAGATGGCTCTCCATGCCGTTTTGCCTTTTGTTTGCTGTGCCGTTCCCTTGATGGAGGCACAGTTGGGAACGATCGCAAAATTATTGATTATCGCAGGCTCTGACAGCGGCGGTGGTGCGGGGATTCAGGCCGATCTGAAATCCGCATCCGCGCGCGGTGTCTATGCAATGACAGCCGTCACTGCGATCACCGCGCAAAACACCCAAGGGGTGCAGGCGGTTCAGATGATGTCGCCCGAGATGGTTGCCGCACAAATCCGGTCGGTCCTGTCGGACATTCCGCCGGATACCATCAAGATCGGCATGTTGGGCACTGCCGAGGTCGTCGAAGCTGTCGCTGATGCGCTGGCGGAGTATCGCGGCCCTATCGTTCTTGATCCGGTGATGGTGGCGAAGTCCGGTGATGCCTTGCTGGATGACACGGCGGTTGATGCGCTGACGAAATGCCTTCTGCCGCGTGCTGCGCTGTTGACGCCGAACCTGCCCGAGGCCGCACGGTTGCTGGATGGTGCAATGGCTGGCGACCCGCAGGCGCAGGGTCAGGCGTTGCGGGCGCTTGGGCCGCAGGCGGTTTTGATGAAAGGCGGCCACGCCGATGGTCGGCTGTGCGAGGATTTTCTTGTTGCAGCGGATGACATGACCCGCTTTGCCGCGCCGCGCGTGGATACGCGCAACACGCACGGCACGGGGTGTTCGATGTCCTCGGCCATCGCGTCCGAGCTGGCAAAGGGCCGTGACATGAAAACGTCGGTGCAGGTGGCGCACGACTGGTTGCATCAGGCGATCCTAGCGGCGGATCAACTGGACGTCGGGCAGGGGCACGGGCCGGTTCATCATTTCCACGCGATGTGGCCATGACCGAGGTCACAATCCTTGGGGCCGGTGTTGCGGGGTTGTGCGTCGCACATGAGCTGACGACGCGCGGGGCATCGGTGCGTCTGATCGACCCGCAGGGCGGTTTGACGGGATGTTCGCGCTATGCCGGCGGCATGCTGGCCCCGTTTTGCGAAGGCGAAACCGCCGTGGCCGAAGTTGTCACCTTGGGGCAGGGGGCTGCCGACTGGTGGGCGGCAGCGGGCGTTCAGGTTGAACGGCGCGGCACATTGGTAGTGGCTTTGGGCCGTGACCAGCGCGAACTGGTGCGGTTCGGCCGTCGTGTGCCCCAACATCGCGCCTTGTCCGCCCCTGAGATTTCCGAACTGGAACCGGCGCTGGCGGAGCGTTTTCAAAAGGCCCTTTTTGTTCAGGACGAGGCCCATCTTGACCCGCGCAAAGCCCTGTCCGTTTTGCGCGACGGTCTGGCGCGGCGGGGTGTATCCATCTTCACGGATGGTCCGATATCGGGTCGGTTGATCGACTGTCGCGGTTTGGCGGCACGGGATGAACTGCCGAAGCTGCGCGGCGTTCGGGGCGAGATGGTGATCCTTCGCACCCCTGATGTGACCCTGCACCGGCCCATCAGGATGCTGCATCCGCGCCACCCCATTTACATCGTGCCCCGCGGCGAAGGCCTCTACATGCTGGGGGCGACCCAGATCGAAAGTGGCGATCAGGGGCCAGCACGGTTGCGCGGCATCGCCGAGCTCTTGAATGCCGCCTACGCATTGCACCCGGCCTTTGCCGAGGCCGAGGTGCTGGAAATCGGCGCCGACGCGCGCCCTGCTTTTCCCGACAACATGCCGCGCGTGGTGAAGGCGCCGGATCGTATCCACGTCAACGGCCTGTTCCGCCATGGATTTTTGATGGCCCCCGCGTTGGCCCAAGAGGCGGCGACGCTTGTTTTGAACTCATAAAACCGGAGCACATTGAATGAAGATCACAGTGAACGGAACCGTGCAGGAGGTGTCTGCACAGACGCTTGATGCCGCCCTGGCTGAACTTGGCTATGGCGATGCACGTGTGGCCACCGCGTTGAACGCCAATTTTGTGCCTGCCGCGATGCGCGCGTCGCAAAGCCTTGAGCCGGGGGATCAGCTTGAAATCCTCGCCCCGAAGCAAGGGGGCTGAGATGCCGGTTTTCTATGGAACAGAGATCGCGTCGCCCCTGATGCTGGGCACGGCGCTATATCCGTCACCGGATGTTTTGGCAGATGCTTTCCGCCGGTCCGGAGCGGGCGTGGCGACAGTGTCGTTGCGCCGCGAGTCCGCGGGTGGCGGCGATTTTTGGGAACTGATCCGCGAACTGGATATCCCCGTTTTGCCGAACACGGCGGGCTGCCATTCAGTGCGCGAGGCTGTGACCACGGCGCATATGGCCCGCGAGGTTTTCGACACGGACTGGATCAAGCTTGAGGTGATCGGCCATGCCGACACGTTGCAGCCGGACCCGTTCGGTCTGGTCGAGGCGGCGCGCATTCTGTCCGAAGACGGATTCCGCGTGTTTCCCTATACCACCGAAGACGGCGTTCTTGCGGGCAAACTGTTGGACGCGGGCTGCGAGGTGTTGATGCCGTGGGGTGCCCCGATTGGCACGGGGCGCGGGTTGATGAACCCCTACGGTCTGCGCACGCTGCGGGCCCAGTTTCCCGAGGTGCCGATGGTGGTGGACGCGGGGCTCGGGCTGCCCAGTCATGCGGCGCAGGTGATGGAGATGGGGTTCGATGCGGTCCTGTTGAACACTGCCGTTGCGCAGGCCGGTGATCCAGCGGCGATGGCCGAAGGCTTTGCGCTGGCGCTGCGCGCCGGAAAGCTGGCCTACGACGCCGACCCGATGGAGCCGCGCGATATGGCGCAGCCGTCGACACCCCTGATGGGATTGGCGGTGCTGGAATGACGCTGGATCGTTTCTATCCGATTTTCGACCATCCCGATTGGCTGGAACGTGCGCTGCCTTTCGGGGTCAAGCTTGTGCAGTTGCGGGCCAAGGATTGTGCGCCCGATGACCTGAAACAGAGGATCGAACGGTCGCGTGATTTGTGTCGTGGGGCTGGGGCTGTGTTGGTGGTCAACGATCACTGGGAACTGGCGATCGAACTGGGATGCGATTGGGTGCATCTGGGGCAAGAGGACCTTGATAGTGCCGATCTGAACGCGCTTCGCGCCGCGGATATCCGGTTCGGCCTGTCGACCCATGACGAAGATGAACTGGACAGGGCGTTGGCCTGTGATCCGGGGTACATCGCGCTTGGGCCAGTATGGCCGACCATCCTGAAAAAAATGAAGTGGCACGAACAGGGCCTGGATCGTGTGACCGAATGGAAACGCCGGATCGGTGATCTACCGCTTGTTGCGATTGGGGGGGTGTCGGTCGAACGCGCGCCTTCGGCCTTTGCGGCGGGGGCCGATATCGTGTCGGTGGTGACGGATATCACGCTGAATGCCGATCCAGAGGCCCGCATCCGCGACTGGATCGAGGTCAAGCGATGATCCGCTATGCCCGTCAGCAGGCGGTGATCGGGGCCGAGGCGCAGGCGTGTTTGGCCAAGGCTTCTGTGCTGGTCGTCGGGGCAGGGGGCCTGGCCGCGCCGGTGTTGCAATATCTTGCTGGCGCCGGTGTCGGCAGCTTGCGGGTTGTGGATGCGGATGTCGTCAGCCTGAGCAACTTGCACCGCCAGACGCTGTTCCGCGCGGCTCAGGTCGGGATGCCAAAGGTGATTGCGGTGCAAGAGGCACTAAGCGGTCTGAACCCCGATGTCCGGATTATTGCGGAACACACGGCACTGATGCCCGCGAACGCGCATGCTTTGTGCGATGGGGCGACGGTTGTTTTGGATTGCGCCGACAGCTTTGCGGTCAGCTATATCCTGTCCGACGTTTGCAAGGATCGGGGAATTCCGTTGATCAGCGCATCGGTCAGTGGAACGGATGGCTACGTCGGCGGATTTTGCGGTGGAAAGCCGTCGCTGCGGGCCGTGTTTCCGGAACTGCCGGAACGTTTGGGGTCCTGCGCGGTCGAGGGTGTTCTGGGTCCCGTCGTTGGTGTGATAGGCAGCCTTCAGGCGCAGATGGCATTGACCGTTGCTGCGGGCGATCCTGCCCCGTTGGGGCAGATCACAACCTTTGACGCCGCAGGCCAACGGTTTGGCGGGTTCCGGTTTGATATGGCCCCCGAACCCTACCGGCAGGCCGTGTTCATCGACCCCGAAGCGTTGCGCGCCGACGATTGGCTTGTTGATCTGCGCGGCGCGGATGAAGCACCGCTTGTCCACCCTGAGGCGCGCCGCCTGACTGTTGACGCCTTCGGCCCCGATGGCCCTGTGCCCGAAGCAGGCCAACGCGCCGTGCTGTGCTGTAAATCCGGACTGCGCGCATGGACTGCGGCGCAGCGCCTTTCTCTTGTGTGGCAGGGCGAAATTGCCCTGATCGCGCTGCCTGATTTTCCGAATAATTCCTGAAGGAGACCTCTTGTGAAACCACTTGCCCTGTTGGCGTGCCTTTGTGCGACGCCCGCCTTTGCCGCTGACCAGATGTCTGTCGTGCTTGACTGGTTCGTAAACCCCGACCACGGCCCGATTATCGTCGCGCAGGAAAACGGCTATTTTGCGGAACAAGGCCTTGAGGTCGAGGTCATCGCCCCGGCCGATCCTTCTGATCCGCCCAAGCTGGCCGCTGCCGGAAAGGCCGATCTGGCGATTTCCTATCAACCGCAGCTTCATTTGCAGGTGGCAGAGGGTCTGCCGCTCAAGCGCGTTGGCACATTGGTCGCCACGCCGCTGAACTGTCTACTGACGCTGGAAGACGGCCCCGTTCAATCCATTGCGGATCTGGCCGGACGCAAGATCGGATTTTCCATCGCAGGCGTGGAAGAGGCGCTTTTGGGTGCGATGCTGCAGCCTGCTGGCATCGGTCTGGACGATGTGGAACTGGTCAACGTGAACTGGTCGTTGTCCCCTGCGCTGATGTCGGGTCAGGTGGATGCGGTGATCGGGGCCTTCCGCAATTTCGAACTGAATCAGATGGAGATCGAAGGCATTGCGGGCCGCTGCCTTTATCCCGAAGAACACGGCGTTCCCGCCTATGACGAACTGATCTATGTCGCCAACCCCGACACGATGGATGCCGACCAGATAGCCCGTTTCCTTGCAGCGACGGAAAAGGCCACGCAGTACATCGTCAACCATCCCGACGAGAGCTGGAATATCTTTGCAGCCACCTCGGCGGAACTGGATGATGCGCTGAACGCGATGGCATGGCAGGATACCTTGCCGCGCTTTGCGTTGCGTCCCGCGGCGCTGGACGAAGGCCGTTACGCACGGTTCGAGAAGTTCCTGCATGACCGTGGTCTGGTCCCCACCGTGCGACCTGTGTCCGATCTGGCCGTGACGGTGGCCCAGTGACCTACGGCAGCACCTTTCCTGTCTGGCGTGCCGCTGCTGGTGATCACTGGCACGCCTATACCCATCATCCCTTTGTCGAAGGGCTGAGGGACGGCACCCTGCCGCGCGAAAGCTTTCTGCATTATCTGGTGCAGGATTATTTGTACCTTGTGCATTTTGCGCGGGCTTGGGCCTTGGCGATGACCAAGGCCGAAACGCTGGAAGAAATGCGCCATTGTGCGGCGACGACCCAAGCTTTGATCGATGATGAACTGCGGCTTCATACCCGCATTTGTGCCGAGGCGGGGATTTCAGAAAGCACATTGCAAAGTGCCGAAGAACGACCCGCGACGCTGGCCTATACCCGCTACGTTCTGGATGCAGGCCACGCGGGCGGGTTTCTTGATCTGATGGCAGCATTGGCCCCTTGTGTGATGGGCTATGGCGAAATCGGAGCCCGTCTTTTGGCGTCGGATCCGGCGCCGGACTATGCAGACTGGATCGAAACCTATGGGGGTAGTGATTATCAGGAGCTGTGTTCCCGTGTCGGTACCTTGATCGACGAGGCGGTGCGCTTGCGTCTGGGGGAGGGGGCCGAGGCATCGCCAAGCTGGCCGCGTTTGTGTCAACGGTTCACCACGGCAACACGGCTCGAGGTCGGGTTCTGGGATATGGGGCTTGACCCGTGACAGCGCGGGCACCTGTCCCTGGACTATCCTTTGAAGGATCGGTGTTTGCCGATGCAAGAACGGGTGCGCGGCGATTGCTTGGTCCATTGTCGTTGACTGTGGCGGCGCGGCGTTGGACCTGTCTTTTGGGGCCGTCCGGCGTTGGAAAATCCACGTTGTTGCAGGCGTTTACTGGTCTGCCCGACGGGTTGCGGATGGATGGATCGGCGGTGCTTGATGCAGGGGCGCAGCCTTTGGGTCAGGTAGCCCTTATGGCGCAGGATGCGGGGCTTTTGCCGTGGTTGAGTGCGCTTCAGAATGTCTGGATCGGGTCGCGTCTGCGCGGAGAGAGGCCGGATCACGCCCGCGCAAAGGCCCTTCTGGAACAGGTCGGACTGGGCGCGCAAGGGGCGCAAAACTGCACCCGTCTTTCCGGCGGCCAACAACAGCGTCTGGCCCTTGCGCGCACGCTTTACGAAGACCGCCCGGTTGTTTTGCTGGATGAGCCGTTTTCCGCGCTGGATGTGGCGACGCGGTTGCACGTGCAGGACGTCGCCGGTGATCTTTTGCGCGGGCGCACCGTGCTGCATGTCACTCATGATCCTGCCGAAGCCGCGCGCATTGCCGATGACATTCTGATCCTTGATCACAGCGGGCTGACACCCGTGTTTGTGCCGCAGCATTCAAAGCAGGCTGACGATCCGAAGATTCAGGCGCTGACGTCCGATCTGACACGGCTGCTGCTGGAGGCTGCATGAAATACCTTTTGCCTGCAGCTTTGATCCTGTGCCTTTGGCAGAGTGTCGTCTGGGTGACGGACGTGCCGGCCTTTATTCTTCCGCCGCCCGCAAAGGTCGCTGTGACGTTGTGGGGCAATCGGGCGCTTTTGGCGGAACATGCCATTGTGACCCTGTCCGAGGTGATGATCGGGCTTATGCTTGGAGCGATACTGGGTATGATGACGGCGCTTGGCCTTGCGATGGCGCCGCGCCTTGATCGTTGGCTGAAGCCTGTGTTGGTGCTAAGCCAATCCATTCCAGTTTTCGCGCTGGCGCCGATCCTGACGCTTTGGTTCGGCTACGGGCTTTGGTCAAAAATCATGATGGCGCTTTTGATCATCTATTTCCCTGTGACATCTGCCTTTCATGACGCGTTGGTTGCGACCCCGCCCGCCTGGTTGCGGCAGGCAAAGGTCATGGGTGGAACGCGCTGGCGTGTTCTGTGGTTTTTGCGGGTGCCCGCGGCGTTGCCCGGCCTGATGTCGGGTCTGCGGCTTGCGGCTGTTTATGCGCCGATCGGGGCGATTATCGGGGAATGGGTGGGGGCGTCTCGGGGGCTGGGCTATCTGATGTTGTTGTCCAACGGTCGGGCGAAAACGGACCTGATGTTTGCGGCTGTTCTGGTCGTTGCGGTGATGACAATCCTGCTTCATGCCGCTGTGAATCGCCTTGCATGCAAGATCGAAAATAAGAGTCGCGGGCAGGCGGAACCGTCGCTCTGACCCCCGTTTTCTAACCGCTCATAAATTGAGCAACCTCGCACTGTATGCCTGATATTATCGCGTCCGCCATGATGGCGGTTCATTTTGTGGGCAAAAATCGCGCGAAGGCTTGGACCTTGTGGCGCTTTTTCAGGCACTCGGCGCGCGAAGCTTATCCGCAGAGTGACAACTCGGCCTAATCTGGTTGTTCTGGTTCTGCGTGCCTACGAGTCGAAAAGGACAGCCTATGAGCCAGCCATTAGCCCCAGCGGCAACCTTTACCCGCATCGCCGAAGTGTGGATTCCCGAAGGGGATCGTTTGGTGCATGGCGGTGGTGCCTATGACGGTGCCGAAGGCCTGAGCGATCTTTCCGGACAGATGAGCTTTGCCAAGCGCGAAGGCCTGCCGGGCAAGGCGTGAGCCGAAGCGCGCCCTGTCGTTCTTAAGGATTTCGACGGATCGTATTTCAAACGGACAGAGGCCGCGAAAGAGGCCGGTCTGACCTGTGCCGTGGCCGTTCCTGTCTTTGCTGGAAAAACGCTGAAGGCCGTTCTGGTTATCCTGTGTGGCGACGATGCGGACCATCACGGCGCAATCGAAGTCTGGGAAGACGAAGGCAGCAAGCTAGCGCTGACAGACGGCTACTACGGTACCGCCAAGGATTTCGAAGCGATTTCTCAGGATATCTCGTTCGCCTACGGACAGGGCCTTCCGGGGGGTGTTTGGGCGGCGTCCACGCCGATCCTGATGCGCGACCTGTCCCGTATCGGCGCGTTTATCCGTGCCGAGGCCGCAGGCGAGATCGGGTTGAAGAACGGTTTGGGTGTGCCTGTGCCGGTTCCGGGCGACAAATCCTATGTGCTGACACTGCTGTCCTCTGAAAACACACCGATCGCGCGCCGGTTCGAGATCTGGGACGCGCGCCCCGAAATGGTTGGCGCCGAGAAAAAAGCGCTGCGCATGGACGGGTTATGCGCAGTTGAAGGGCCGCTTTGGCCCAAGGAAAACCCGCCTGTCGATGCGGTATCGGCAAGCGCATGGCAGGGACCTGTCGGTCAGGTTCTGGGGTCGGGTCTACCCGAAGTCCATCAAGGCGCGACCGGCCTTCCCAAGGGCTACACCCTGATGGTGGCCCTTCCTGTCTACAAAGACACCGAGCTGACCCACGTGGTCGCCTGGTACCTGTAAGAAAGGCAATGACGATGCAGAAACTTGTGGTTATCGGGGCAGGCATGGCCTCAGGACGGGTGCTAGAACACCTGTTCGACACAGCGCCAGAGGCATTCGACGTCACTCTGTTCAACGCCGAGCCGCGTGGCAACTACAACCGGATCATGTTGTCGCCTGTTCTGTCGGGGGAAAAGACATTCGAAGAAATCGTCACCCATGACGATGCCTGGTATGCAGACAATAAGGTGACAACGCGGTTTGGCGAAAAAGTCACCAAAATCGATCGCGACCGTAAGGTGGTTGTCGGTGAAAACGGCGAAGTCGCTTATGACAAGCTGATCATCGGCACAGGCTCTGCCCCGTTCATCATCCCGATGCCGGGCCATGATCTTCCGGGTGTCGTGGCCTACCGCGATCTGGAAGACACAAACGCCATGGTCGATGCTTCGTCCAAGCCGGGCGGCAAAGCTGTTGTGATCGGCGGCGGTCTGCTGGGTCTTGAGGCTGCGGCGGGCCTGCGCCTGCGCGGCATGGACGTGACTGTACTGCACATCATGGGTCACCTGATGGAGCGTCAGCTGGACGAAGCTGCGGGTTACCTTCTGAAACAGGATCTGGAAAAGCGCGGCATCAATGTGATGCTGAAGGCGCAGACCAAGTGCATCGAAGGGGATGGCAAGGTCGAACGCGTTCTGCTGGAAGATGGCACTGTGCTTGAGGCAGATATCGTCTGTATGGCGGTCGGTATCCGTCCGGCCGCAACACTGGGTCAGGATGCTGGTCTTGAGATGGGTCGCGCGATCAAGGTCGATGCGCAGATGCGCACCTCGGACCCTGATATTCTGGCGGTCGGTGAATGCGTCGAATTCGACGGCAACCTGTTTGGTCTTGTTGCCCCGCTTTATGATCAGGCCAAGGTTCTGGCTAAAACCCTGTTGGGCGAAGACGACGCGTTCAAAATGCGCGAACTGTCGACCAAGTTGAAAGTCACAGGCTGCGACCTGTTCAGCGCAGGTGATTTCGCCGAGGGCGACGCACGCGAAGACATCGTGTTCCGCGACCCCAAGCGCGGCGTTTACAAACGTCTGGTCATCGAGGACGACAAGCTGGTTGGCGCCGTGATGTACGGCGACACGGCGGATTCGAACTGGTTCTTCGGATTGATCAAAGATGGCTCGGACATATCCGAGATGCGCGACACGATTATCTTTGGTCCGGCATTCCAGGGGGGTGGCGCTGCCGCCGCGGACCCTCTGGCAGCCGTTGCAGCATTGCCGGCTGACGCCGAAATCTGTGGCTGTAACGGCGTTTGCAAAGGCACAATTGTTACCGCCATCGAAGGCGGCGCGACCACGCTGGACGATGTGAAGGCCATCACCAAGGCATCGGCATCCTGCGGGACATGTACCGGTTTGGTGGAACAGGTTCTGGCCGTCACGCTGGGTGACAGCTTTGAGGCGAAGGCCGAAAAGCCGATCTGTAAGTGTACCGATCTGACCCACGAAGACGTGCGCCGTCTGATCAAATCGCAAGAGCTGAAATCGCAGCCTGCGGTCTGGCAGCAACTGGCGTGGAAAACGCCGAACGGCTGTCATGTGTGCCGTCCGGCCATCAACTATTACCTGCTGGCGGACTGGCCGCTGGACTATCAGGACGATTTGCAGTCGCGCTTTGTGAACGAACGCAACCATGCGAACATCCAGAAGGACGGCACCTATTCCGTAATGCCGCGTATGTGGGGCGGGATGACTGACCCCGATGAGCTGATCGCCATCGCGCAAGCGGCGAAAAAGTTCGACGCCGTGGTCAAGGTGACAGGCGGTCAGCGGATCGACCTTTTGGGCATCAAGAAAGAAGACCTGCCAGCGATCTGGTCGGATCTGAACGATGCGGGCATGGTTTCCGGCCACGCCTACACCAAGGGCCTGCGGACGGTGAAAACCTGTGTGGGTTCGGACTGGTGCCGCTTTGGTACGCAGGATTCGACTGGTCTGGGCATCAAGCTTGAAAAACGCCTGTGGGGGTCTTGGACACCGCACAAGGTGAAGCTGGGTGTATCGGGATGTCCGCGCAACTGTGCCGAAGCGACCTGTAAGGACGTGGGTGTGATCTGTGTCGACAGTGGCTATCAGATCGGTGTTGCCGGCGCTGCGGGTATGGATGTGAAAGAAACCGAACGTCTGATCGATGTGGCGACCGAAGAGGAAGCGATCGAATGGACCGTGGCTTTTGTCCAGCTTTATCGCGAGAACGCCAAGTATCTGGACCGCGCCTATAAGTGGGTTGCGAAAGTCGGGCTGGATTGGGTCAAGGAAACGCTGGACGATCCGGCGACCCGTGCCGCACTGATCGAACGTTTTGATATCTCGCAAAACGTCTATCAGCACGACCCGTGGGCCGAACATGTAGAAAACCGTAAGGCGCAATACGCGCCGCTTGCCGACCTGACGACGGAGGCCGCAGAATGAGCTGGACCGATATTGGCGCCCTGACGGACATCCCCCTGCGCGGCGCGCGCATCGTAAAAACCCCTGCGGGCTGCATTGCTGTGTTCCGCACTGACGAAGCCGAAGTCTTTGCGACATCGAACAAATGCGCCCACAAGGGCGGCCCTTTGGCCGAAGGCATCGTACATGGAAAACAGGTGACATGCCCGCTGCATAACTGGGTTTATTCGCTGGAAACCGGCGAAGCCCAAGGTGCGGACGAAGGCAGCATTGCGACCTATCCGGTTAAGATCGAAGACGGTCGTCTGCTGCTTGATACGGATGCGGTTGCCGCGCGGAATGCCGCCTGATGACTGCCGCCACGACGCGATCAACCTGCCCCTACTGCGGGGTGGGTTGTGGTGTTTTGCTAACGCCTGACGGGCAGGGTCGCCTGACCGTCAAAGGGGATCCGGACCATCCGGCGAACTTTGGGCGTTTGTGTTCCAAAGGATCGGCTCTGGCCGAAACGGTGGGTCTGTCGCACCGGTTGATGGCCTCGCGCGTTAACGGGACCGATACCGATTGGGACAGCGCGCTGGATCATGTGGCTACGAGGTTCTCGGAAACGATCGCGGAACACGGGCCGGATTCGGTGGCGTTCTATGTATCGGGCCAGATGCTGAGCGAAGACTATTACGTCGCCAACAAGCTGATGAAGGGTTTCATCGGCTCGGCCAATATCGATACCAATTCGCGTCTGTGTATGTCGTCGACCGTGGCAGGGCACAAACGAGCCTTTGGCACCGACACGGTGCCCGGCACCTATGAGGACCTTGAAAACGCCGATCTGATTGTTCTGACCGGTTCGAACCTTGCTTGGTGTCATCCGGTTCTGTACCAACGCATTCTGGCCGCGCGGAAATCCCGTGGCACCAAACTGGTGGTCATTGATCCCCGTCGCACGGCAAGCTGCGATGGCGCGGATTTGCACCTTGCTTTGCGGGCGGGCAGCGACGTGGCGCTGTTCAATGCCTTGCTGGCGGAAATTGACCGGCGCGGGCTTTTGGACCGCGCTTATATCGACGCCTATGTCAGCGGTGCGGATGACGCGATAGCAGCGGCCAAGGCCAGCGATCCGGCGATCACAGGCCTGTCCGATGGCGATCTGAAGACATTCTTCGATCTCTGGATTGGCACGGAAAAGGTCGTGACCATTTTCAGTCAGGGCGTGAACCAATCTTCGTCCGGCACGGATAAGGTCAATGCGATCCTGAACTGCCATCTTGCCACTGGCCGTATCGGTCGGCTTGGCATGGGACCGTTTTCCGTAACCGGACAACCCAATGCGATGGGCGGGCGCGAGGTGGGGGGGCTGGCCAATATGCTGGCTTGTCACCTTGATCTGGAAAATGCTGACCACCGCGAGGCCGTGCAGGGGTTCTGGGCGTCGCCTGCTATGCCCGATAAGGCCGGTTTGAAAGCGGTCGATATGTTCCGCGCCTTGGGCGAAGGCCGCATTAAGGCGCTGTGGGTGATCCATTCGAACCCTGCCGTGACCCTGCCGGATGCCGACCGTGTGCGCGGTGCTGTTGAAGGCGGCGATTTTGTTGTGGTCAGCGATATCACCGAACGCACCGACACCGCGCGTGGCGCGGATGTGTTGTTGCCTGCGGCGGCATGGGCCGAAAAATCCGGCACGGTCACAAACTCTGATCGTACCGTGTCGCGGCAGCGCGCGGTTCTGGCCGCACCGGGGATTGCCCAGCCCGATTGGTGGATTCTGGCCGAAGTTGCAAAACGCATGGGCTTTGACGGTTTCGATTGGACTAGTCCGGCCGAGATTTTCCGCGAATATGCGACGCTTTCGGGTATCGCCGGGTCATTCGGGCGCGACTTTGATATCTCGGATTTCAAGGACATTTCCGACGCCGACTATGACACGCTGTCGCCATTCCGCTGGCCCCAAAGCGCGGCCAAACAGGGTGGCCGGTTCTTTGCTGACGGTGGTTTCTACCACGCGGATGGCAAGGCCAAGATGCTGGCGCTGACGCCGCGCGATCCTGCGTCTATGCCGGATGAGAAGCGCCCGTTCAGGCTGAACACGGGGCGTCTGCGCGATCAGTGGCACACCATGACGCGGACAGCTCTTAGCCCGCGACTGTCGGCGCATCTGCCCGAACCCTTTGTGGATATGCACCCCAAAGACGCGGATCGACTTGGCCTGAAGCCCGCAGACCTTGTACGCCTGACAAGTCCGCACGGAACCTCGGTCTTGCGGTTGCGGCGCACCACAGATGTGGCGCCGGGGGATCTGTTTGTTCCGATGCACTGGACGGGCGAAACGGCCCCCTCTGCACGGATTGATGCGCTGGTCGCACCTGTGACCGACCCGATTTCGAGGCAACCGGAAAGCAAGGCCAGCACCGTCGCGGCCGAAGCCTTTCCTGCGAAATGGTATGGCTTTGCGATCTCGGCCACGTCGTTTGATCCGGATTGTGCCTATTGGGCGCGCGCGCGGACCGGTCAGGGCTGGCGCGCGGAACTGGCGGGCGACACGATGCCCGATGATTGGGAAGCCTACGCACGTTTGTTGCTGAAACAGCCCGAGACCTCTGCTCAGGTTCTGAAGGATCCGAAACGGGGCACGTTCCGGATTGCGTTCTATCAGGACGAAATCCTGATCGCAGCGCTGTATATCGGCCCTGAACCTGTGGACCTGATGCGTGATTTCCTTGCGGGATTGCCGGGAACGGAAACACTTTGGGCGCTGGCGGGCAAGGCGCGGGGCGATATGCCCGATCCCGGTCCGGTGGTTTGTTCCTGCTTTGCGGTTGGTCGCAACACCATTCTGCGCGAGATCGAGGAAAAGGGCCTGACCACGGTCGAGGAAATTGGCGCCTGCCTGTCAGCGGGCACCAATTGCGGGTCGTGCAAATCTGAATTGGCGGGGCTTCTGGCCTCGGTCGCGGTCAGCGAACCAGCAGAGTGATCAGCAAGACAGCCGCCACACTGGTGGCTGTCAGTGCCCATGTGCGCCAGAAGTTGCGTCCCCCGCGCTGCAACAGCGGCACAAAGTCACCGCCTGCGGCGGCTTCGGCCCGTGCGCTGCGCAGCTCGCCCAGAAATTCGGTCATCACCTGCGGGCGTTCTTTGGGTTCGAAATCAATGGCACGCAGAATTGCGGCGCTTGCGGTTTTCGGCAAATCAGGGCGCGCGTCGGTCAGCGGTTTCGGCACCCAGTCTTTCTGGTTGACGGATAGGCGATTGCCACGTTTTTCGTGATCGAAAGGCACTTTGCCGGTCAGCATTTCAAAGGCGATCACGCCGATTGAAAACAGATCCGACAGGCTGGACGCGGGCTTTCCGGCCAGCACTTCCGGGGCGATGTAGTTCAGCGATCCTTCCGGCAGGTCTTCGTCGGCGCCCGCAAGAAGGCCCTTGAAACCAGCGACCTGAACCGAACCGAAATCGATGATTTTCGCGGTGCCATCCGCAAGGATGATGACGTTCTCAGGTTTCAGATCACGGTGCACCATGCGCAGGCGATGAAACACCCGCACGGCAGAAACGAGCGAAGTAAGGACAGGCAGCACATCGCGCAAACGGGGCGTCGGATGCCGTGTGATCCAATCGCGCAGGGTTTCGCCTTCGACCCATTCGGCAACGAAATAAAGAAAACTTGTGTCTTCATGCGGCAGGATTTTCATCACTTGAGGATGTGAAATCTTGCGCCCGACCCATTGTTCGAGGGTGAAACCTTCGAGGTACTGAAGCGTTTCGGCAAAGTTGCGGGACGGGGCCTTGAGCACATATTCGCCATCGGGTTTATCCGCGCGACGCACCTTGTAGACATGGCTGCGGGTCGAGGCGTGCAGCACTTCGGTGACCTGCCAACCGTCGATCCGGTTGCCCGGCTTCATAACCGGCGGAATGACCAGATCGGTCAAACGGCGATGCGCCTCGGTCACGCTTTCCGAGGGCAGGGATTCAACCGCCATCAGCATGGCAGACACGTTATCGTCACTGCCCGCCGCAAGCGCCGCGTCGCACAGGGCGCGGGCCGCTTTTTCCAGATCGCGTTGCGTTTTCAGGGGCTCTGACAGCTGTTCGAGCAGGGCGTGTTCGGGCAGGGCGCTGTGGACCCCGTCGGACAGCAGGATAAAGACATCCCCTGCGGCCATTTCGTGTTCGGCATAATCCACACTCAGGCGCTGATCGATGCCAAGCGCCCGTGTCAGGACCTCTTTCTCGCCCATGTACATGCTGGTGTGGTCTGTGGTCAGACACTTCAGACGACCGTTCCGCAGCAAAAGACAGCGCGTGTCGCCCACATGCACGATATGCGCCGTGGTCGACTTGGCGATCATAGCGGTAAAGGTTGTGACTTGTCCCTCGGCCTCGTGCGAACCGCTGCGGTTCTGCGCGTAGAAGAAGGTGTTCAGCGCCTGAATAAGACGACCCGAACAATCCGCCACTGTCCAGCTTTCGGGGGCCGAGTAATAGTCCTGCGCGAATTGCATCACCGACGTTTGCGCGGCCTTCCATGAATTGCGACCGGTGCTGATGCCATCGGCAATACAGATCATTGCGCCGCGCGCGTGAAGTTCATAAAGGCTTTCCGGAATGCGGCCCGAGATCGCGTCGTCGTTACGCGGTTTGACACCTGCAGCAGAATAGCCCCCCATCGCGGCCTTGAGCGGATGGGTCGGAAACTGACCTTTGACCAGCGGTTGTTCTGAATTTGCAGGCATCGTCTTCCTCATGATGCACGAAAAGGCGGGACATGCCCGCCTGATCGTTTTGAACCGATTCCGGTCTGATTAGGTCACTTTGATCATGGTGACCGCGCCGTCCTCGTCAACCTCGGCGATCTCGCCCGAGGGTTCTTCAAGGAAGAGCAAGGCGATGAAGCCCAAGACGGCAGTACCGGCGATGACCATGAAGAAAGTCGAGGCGTCCACCACCGAATAGATGATCAGGTAAATCACCGCGCCAACATTGCCGTAGGCACCGGTCATGCCTGCGATCTGGCCTGTCAGAGACCGTTTGATCAGCGGGACCACAGCGAACACGGCGCCTTCACCGGCCTGTACAAAGAACGAACAGGCCATGGCTGCAACAACCGCCAGCCAGATCGGCCATGCCGCATCGACGACGCCCATCAGAGCATAGCCAAGCGCAAGACCCGCGGTCAGGATCAGCAGTGTCTTTTTGCGGCCGAACCGGTCAGAAATCCAACCGCCACCGGGGCGCGACATCAGGTTCATAAAGGCGTAGGCCGAGGCCACCATACCCGCGACAACAGGCGTGAGGTCGAAGGTTTCCAGAAAGAACAGCGGCAGCATGGAGACAACAGCCAGTTCCGAGCCGAAGGTGGCGAAGTACAGGATGTTCAGAATGGCGACCTGCTTGAACTTGTAGCGCTGGAATTCAGGGACATCTTCAGTCAGGACATTGCGGTTGGCACGCACTGCCAGCATCGAGTCATAGAGGTACAGAAGAAGCAGGCCGAAATAGACAACGTTCGTTGTCATGGGTGTGAAGATGTCGACGTTCTTCAGGCGCCATGCCAAAGCACCCAAAGCGATGTACAGCGGCACTTTCATGACCAGCAGGAAGAACAGATCGCCTTTCGACGTGACCTCCATCGCGGTGGCGTTCTTAGGGCGGAAATACTTGGACCCTTTCGGCACGTCCTGAACGCTTGCGTAGTAGATAAAGCCGAACACAAGCGCCATTGCACCGGTCAGACCGATCGCCCAACGCCAGCCGTCTTCACCGCCGAACCAAAGCGCGATGGTGGGCAGGGTGAAGGCCGCTGCCGCCGAACCGAAGTTGCCCCAGCCGCCATAGATGCCTTCTGCGGTGCCCAGTTCGTTGGCGGGGAACCATTCCGAAACCATCCGGATGCCGATCACGAAACCGGCCCCGATGAACCCAAGCGCGAAACGGGCCAGCGCCAGTTGGGTAAAGTTTTCAGCGACAGCAAAGATAAAGCAGGGGATCGACGCCAGAATAAGCAGCGCCGAATAAACGCGACGGGGGCCATACTGGTCGGTCAGCATGCCGATAATGATCCGCGCCGGAATGGTCAGCGCGACGTTCAGGATCAGCAGCGTGGTGATCTGCGGCTTGGTCAGGCCAAGGCTTTCTTTGATCGCACCCAGCATCGGGGCAAGGTTGAACCAGACCACGAAGGTCAGGAAGAAAGCGAACCAAGTGAGGTGAAGGATTTTCATCTTCCCCGAGAACGAGAAGATATTAAAATTGCTCGAGGACATGACGGTCTCCAAAGTCTTCCGTTGCGCCATGCGACGGGTCGATGAGCGATTGGATCGTGTCTTGGTCGAATGCATGCATTTTATACGTAGTGCGGCGAATGGCGGCGTGTTTTTGGGCGTGCGCCTAAAAAGTGGGCGATATGGTGCGAACGGTTTGAATGTTTGGGCATTCTGTAAAATCATCAATTCGGTGATCTCGGGCATTCGCGAATGCTTTGTCTTTTGGGATGGTTGCCCTGTTCCGGCGGTCGGGCTAGGTTTGCCGCCCAAGCCTCAGGGGATCTCGCGTGCTGGACCAGACGCCTAAAAAATCCGACGACATAGCCCAGCAACTTGCTAGTCGCATTGTGCGCTGCGAAGTGTTGCCGGGTGAAAAACTGCGTCAGGATCTGGTCGCCCGCGAATTCGGTGTCAGTCAGGTAACGGTCCGTGAGGCGTTTCTGCGACTGGAAGGTCAGGGCCTTGTGATCAGCTTGCCGCGTCGCGGGACCTGCGTTGCGTCGATGGATCAGAAGACGGCTGAAGAGTTGAAAGTGATGCGCGTGGCGTTAGAGCCTGTCGCGTTGGACCTCTCGGTGCCGAACCTGACACATGAACAGGTGCAAGATATCGAAGACGCGCAAGACGCCTGCGACTTCGCCGAAACGGTCGAGGATTGGGAAGACGCGAACCGACGCTTCCATCTTGCGGTGATCGCCGGATGCGACATGCCGCGATTGGTGGCCGAGATCGCTGAGCTGCAGGTTTTGTATTCGTGGCATTACAATATGCACTACGCAGGCCGCTGGAAAAAACGCGCGGACCGCGACCATGCTGCGATCCTTGCAGCAATCAAGGAAGGCGACGCTGCCACAGCGCGTATCGTGATGCAGCGGCATTTGTCCCGTCTGTCCTGAGACGTAAAGTAAATTAACATAAGATAGATTATCGGATTTATGTGCTATCCGCTCAATCTGCCTCCAGCCCCGCCAAAAGCTTCATATGCCATGCCAATGCGTGGTTCGAACTTAGAACCGGCATATTCAGGTCGAGCATCATTGGTTGCAGGATATCCAGCGTGCGCAGGTTTGTGCAGGACAGGAAAATAGCGTCGCAGCCACCCTCTTGGGCGATATGGAGGGCTGCTTGGGCGATGGAGGCCGGGGTGATACGCGCGACCTGCGCCTCGATCTCTTCTCCGAACGACAGCCTTTGCGACACGGTGATACCGCGTTCGGTGAAGGCATCACATAAGGGGCCAGAGACACTGTCGACATAGGGGGAAACGACCCCGATGCTGCCCACGCCCAAGGCTTTCATCTGTGCCACAGCGGCGGTCAGCGGGTTGGTGACATGCTGCGCTGTGCTGTTTTGACGGACCACGTCTGTCACGCGGTCTTCTCCGATTAACGCCGTGCCCGAGGTGCAGGCATAGCCCACCACCGACAACGGTCCGCCGGACGGCAGAAGCGCCGCAGAGGTCGCAAGATTGCCAGCCATATGCGCAATGCTTTCCGGTGACAGCGTATCGCCGGACTGAACGCGCGACACATAAAGCCGCGCCGTATCGGGCGGGATCATGCGGTGGAACTCTGGTTCCAGTGTTTCATCCACACGCAGCGCGATCAGGCCTAAGGCGGGTAAATCGGGTTCGGATGTTTCGTATGGAACCTTGGTCATGTCCCCTACTCCGCCAATGTCATCAGGGTTTGCGGCGCGCGGGTTGTCAGCAATTCAGGCCCGTCATCGCGCAGTACGATGTTTTCTTCGTGCACAAGAATGCGATCCCCTTCGACCACAGCGCCCGGTTCCAGCGTCAGAACCATTCCGCTGCGCAGTTTGGTGTCATCCAGTGGGGTCAGCGATGGCCATTCGGTCAGCGTGATGCCCAACCCGTGACCAAACCTGCCGCCGCATGGGGTTGCGCCCCTGCTGGTCAGGCCGTTGCTCAGAATGGCCCACAAATCGCGGGCGGTCATGCCCGGACGCAGCTGTTCCAAGGCGTCCTGCGTCGCGTGCCAAAGCGCGTCGTGGCAGCGGGCGGTGGCGGCGTTGGCTGTGCCGATGGCAAAGTTCCGGTCAAAGTCGCAGAAATAGCCGTCTTTCACAGCACCTGTGTCGAGCATCAGAATGTCGCCTTGGGCCAAGGGGGTTGTAGGCGCAGGCGAGATGACGTCGCCATAGCCCCCCTGCCCTGCGCCGCCTGCCACGTAACTGACCCAATCCGCGCCTTCAGCCAGCAACGCGATCTGGAAGTCGCGGAAGATCGCGTCGATGCCTTTGCCTTCCATGGCGAATTCAGGCACGCGGGCAAAGGCGCGGTCGGCAATCTGGCAGATGTCGCGGATTTGGGCGATCTCGGCAGCAGATTTGATCTCGCGCACCCGTTGGATCACGTTGGTGCCGTCGACGAATTGGCGCGGCGCGATGTTGTGCTGCACCGCGTGGTAGTCGGCCAAGGGCATCCGCAGGTGGGTTTCCAACCCCATGGGGGTGGCGATGCGGCCTGTTTCGGGAGTGATCTCGCGCAGGGTGTCTGACAGCAAAGTGACCCCGTCATCGCGCGGGTCCGGCGCGTTCCATGTGCGGATGTCGGGCATCCACGTGCGCCCCATCAGGTCCGCACCGATGGAGGGGATGACGGAAATCGGGTCGCCCTGCGCGGGGACAATGACGAACCACGGGCGTGCGGGGCTTTCCCAGAAGCGAGTCAGAAATCCAGTGGTGTAAAAGATGTCCGCAGCGGATGTGAGCAGCAGAGCGTCGCAGTCTTTCGCGGCCAGTTGTGCCTGCAAGCGCGCGATTCGCTGGCGGTATTCGCTGGCCGGAAAGATCAACGACCTGTCAGACATCCTCGGGACCTTCACTGAGGAACGTCAGCACCCGCGCGTCAGGCGGCAGGTTCAAACCCGCCAATAGCGCTGCAAGCCCTGCACCGCCGGATGGCGTGGTCTCGAACCCATGCACGGCAAGTGTGGGCATCGCGTCTTTGGCTTCGTCTTCGGTGATCAGCGTGAACTGGTCGGCATCACGGGAAAGACCCGCCAACGCGATGACCGAGGGCGTTTTGCAATCCAACCGCCCCATCGATGACACAAGGCCTGTCGTGTCCATCAGTTCGCCCTGCCGGATGCTTTCATAAAGCGCGGGCGCAGCGTCGGGTTCGACAATGATGATCTGTGGGGCATCACCCCATGTCTTGCGGGCGTGGGCGGCAACGGCCCCAGCCAAACCACCGACACCAGCCTGTAGCAGGATATGAGTGGGTGGTTCGGAAATGTCCTGCGCCGCTTCGTCCGCCATTTGAACGTAGCCTTCCATCACGCGCAGTGGCAGTTCGAAATAGCCTTCCCAGCTGCTGTCGGACAGCAGGGTCCAGCCCTTGTCCTCGGCGGCCTTTGCGGCGGCGATCATGCTGGCCTCGTAGTCGTCGCCGTCGATGACGACCTCGGCGCCGAAAGACCTAAGGCGGTCGGCAAAGGCGGCGGGCACGGTTTTGGACAGATAGATCACCGCCTTGGCCCCGAACACGCGGGCCCCTGCGGCGACGGACAGGCCGTGGTTGCCGGCGCTGGCGGTGACAAAGACCTGCCCGTTCAGGGCGGTGGACCAATCGTCAGGCGCGGTAGCAGCCGCTTCGCGGGCAATGGCATGGGCCGCGCCAAGCGCCTTGAAGCTGCCCAATCCCATGCGGCTGCGTTCATCCTTGATCCAGACCTCTGCTACACCAGCCAGTTTCGCCAGTTCAGGACTTTGGCTCAGCGGCGTGGGTTGGTGCGCAGGGCATTGCGCCAACAGGGCGGCCACGTCATCGGCGTTATCAATCGGGTGGATCGCATCGGGCAAAAGTCCCTTGCCGCGCCACGGGTTTTGAATGTGCTGGGGCATGACATACCTGACTGCTGACTTCTGTTTCGCCATTAGGATCAGGCAGTCGCGGTCTGGTAAAGAAAATTCGGGATAATCTGGCGGAAATTCTGATGTGTTCAGAAACTTCCGAATGTGCTGCCCAGAACAAGAACTGCGACCAGCGCGATCAGGGGGCACAGGACAGCCACAACAAAGATATCAAAGTAGGCATGCCTGTGCGTCAGCCCGCAGATCGACAAAAGCGTCACGACCGCCCCGTTATGCGGCAGCGCATCAAGCCCGCCAGTCGCGATCGAGGTGACGCGGTGCAGTAAGGCAGGGTCAATCCCGTGCTGTTGCCCAAGTTCAAGATAAGTCGCGCCAAGTGTGTTTAACGCAATGCTCATCCCGCCCGAGGCCGATCCGGTGATGCCGGCCAGTGCATTGACGGCAAGCGACAGGGAAATCAGCGGGTTTTCAGGGAACAGGTCAAGCAAAGCAAGGCGAACGGTATCAAAGCCAGAAAGCGATGCGATCACTGTTCCAAAGCCCACAAGCGAGGCTGTGCTTGCAATGGGAAGAAGCGCGTTTTGCGCCCCTTCTGACAGCGATTGTTTCAGGGGTTTTAGGCGTTTTGCTTGCAGTAAAATGATGACAAGGCAAGCCGCCGCGAGCGCTACAAGAATGGCCCAAATGCCAGAGACTGACGCGACGGTCGTGGCCCCGTAAGTCGGGGACGCAAGGTAATCGGTGTTGGCCATCGGCAGAACCACATAGACCATCAGCGCGTTGCCCAGCAGCACGACGATGATAGGCAAAAACCCGATGGCCCAGTGCAGGGTCCGGCCGGACGCCGCGCCGCTGGAATGATCGGTTGGCTGGGGGTTTGACGTCAGCTCGGCGACTGATGTGTCGTGTTTGCGGCTTCGCACTTGAAGCCACGCCATGCCGAACCCCAACATGATCACGCTTGCGATCAGTCCCAGCCCGGGAGCGGCGTACAGCGTTGTGTCGAAATAGGGCATCGGGATCGCGTTCTGGATAGCAGGCGATCCTGGCATCGCGGTCATGGTAAAGGTGAACGACCCAAGCGCGATGGCGGCTGGAATGAACCGGTCCGATGTGCCGCTTTCTTTGAACAGTTGGCGCGCGATGGGGTAAACCGCGAAGGCCACAACAAACAACGACACGCCGCCATAAGTCAGCACCGCGCAGGCCAGAACCACCGAATAGATCGCGCGTTTGGGCCCCAGAAATCGCGCTGCGGCTTGGGCGATGGCGGCGGCCGAACCAGAGTCCTCCATCAGCTTTCCAAAGACCGCACCGAACAGGAAGATCGGGAAATAGACGACAAGAAACCCGCCAAGCCCTGACATGAATATCTGGGTATAGGTTCCAAGTGGTGGTCCACTGCTAAACACAGCAGCAAGGATCGCCAGAAGCGGAGCCAGAATAAGGATGCTGTGGCCGCGGTAGGACAGATAAATCAGCAGTCCAAGCGAGGCCGCAATGCCAAATAAGCTCATGTCAAAATGCTATCTCTGGACAGTGCCGGTGTCTAGCGACGGTGCGCCGTCAGAGACAAATTTCGACTTCGCCAGATCCAGCTGTTCCAAGATCGGCTTAAGCTGTTTTTCGCGCTCCGAGATGGATTGCTATAAGATGAAGACTTCTACAACTTGAAAGTGGGACTAGTCCTAATCGGGCAGTTGGGGAAATGAGATAACACCAAGCGAACAAGGTGGGACGCAATGAGCATATATGCAGTGACAATCCCCTATGTGGCGATTTCAGTTTTGTCTTTTGGCGCCATATTGCTGATACGACCGAAATATTTTTATCTGTTTCTTGTCTTGTCAATTTTGGTTCCGAGTCTGCTACCGGCGCTGGCTATATTCGTCGGCGAGAACCGAAATGATCCAAACGCACCTTGGGGCATTTTTGTCGCCGCGCACGCTCTATTTTTGTCGATCATTTTGAACGGCGTAATGTTCGTTGTTCGACGGATAGTCTTAAGAGTGTCCGAAAATTGGAAGGTCGGATGTAATGGGGCTATATGAAGTTGCGATCCTCTATGTGGTGATATCAGCCCGCAGGTATCGGTATTTTGAATAACTCGTCCGAGCGTTAACCATTCTTGCGACCAGGCGGCGGTCTATTGCGTCCATTCCAAGGGGTCGAGCTGCAAGAGCTTGGACAGTTCGGCGTAGACCTCGGGCTCTTCCTTTTTGAAGCGTTCGGGCTTTTCGAAAAAGGTCTCGATCGCGACGGCGAAGAACTCTTGATGGTTTTCCGCGCCGTAAGGGTCCATTGCGGTTTTGCGGCCGCGTTCGGTGTTGGCGACGTGGCGGTCGAATGCATCCAGAATGACGCGTTCCCAGCGGGCAAATGTTTGGTCTTTGCCCAAGATCGGAACGCCGTTGGTGTGGCCTGTCAGATCGTCCAATTGATGGGCAAATTCATGGAAGACCACGTTGTGTCCATCCTTGTCGTTCGCGGCCCCTTGGACAACACAGTCCCATGACAGGATCACCGGCCCCCGTGACCAGCTTTCACCGGATCGGGTCTCGTTCACCTCGGTCACGACATAGCCGTCTTGATAAGCCTGTTTGGCACGGAACGCACCGGGATAGACCATCACGCTGGTCAGGTGGTCGAACCATGCATCGGTGTTCATCACCAGAATGCAGGCTTGGGCAGCGATGGACAGTTCGATCTCTTCGGTGATCTCAAGGCCGTTGTAGCCGTAGAAATCGAATTCGCTCAAGAATAGGTTGATCTTGCCTTCCAGCTTTTGTTGCAGGTGGTCGGGCAAGGTGCGGACCAAGGGCACCTGTTCATGCACAATTGCCCTTTCGTAATCTGTCAGCGGGGTGGCCAGCCAGTCTTTTCGCAACTGCGCTTTGGCCCTGCGTCGGTAGAGCCAGTAACCAAGTCCGAGAATGACAATCGTTAAGACAAGAATGGGCATGCGCGTGGCCGTGTGTAGGGCGATGTACTGCCCTACAACCTATGCATGCAGGGCAGGTTTTACCACCTGCCCTGCCCAGTTTCGCGCGAACCGTTACGCCAAGGCCGCCGCGACGGCCGAGGATAGCGGCGTCGCGGGGCGGCCGATCAGGCGTTCCAGTGTCCCGCTTTCATCCGTCAGCCATCCATTCTGCGCCTGTGCATCGGCGTCGGCGATGACGGTGGCCAAGGCCTCGGGCAGTTGGAAGCTGATCAGGATGTCTTTGTAGGTGGCTTCGGGCAGATCGTTATAGGGGATGTCCTTGCCGGTTTGTTTGGACAGCTCAGCCGCCAGATCGGACAGGGTGAAGGCCGCGCCGCCCAGTTCGTAGACCTGACCTTCGTGCCCCTCACCTGCGGCTACGGCAGCCAATGCTTCGGCGTAATCCTGACGGGTGGCTGGCGTGACTTTTGCGTCACCGGCAGAGCCGATCAGCGCGCCTGCCTCGACGGCGGCGGGCAGTGAACCGGTCCAGTTTTCGGTGTACCAGCCGTTGCGCAGGAAGGTGTAGGGAATGCCGGATGCTTTGATCGCGGCCTCTGTCACCTTATGATCCTGCGCGATGATCATGGGGGAGGCGTCGGCCTTCAGGATCGATGTGTAGATCAGATGTCTCACGCCTGTTTCCTGGGCGGGGTTGATCACGTTCTGATGCTGGCCTGCGCGGTCGTCAAAGTCGCTGGAGGAAATCAGAACCAGACGGTCGATGCCTTGCAGCGCGGCGGTCAGGGTTTCGGGCTTATGGTAATCAGCTTCCCGCGCCTCGATACCCAGATCGGCGACTTTGGACGGGTCGCGCACCAAGGCAACGATATCACCTGCGTCCACGCGGGTTTTCATGTTTTCGATGGTAAGGCGACCCAGTTGGCCGCTGGCCCCTGTGATGGCGATTTTCATGGTTGTTGTCCTTTTGGTGTTTCATTGACAACAGTCCATCTACTGCCTAGCTAACAAAAAGGAAGTACATACAAAAATGTAAGTATGGAAAAAGTCATGGATACGCTGGAAAAAGTTTTCGAACCCGATGTGCTGAGCGCGAATTGCCCGTCTCGGACGCTGTTTAATCACGTCACCAGCCGCTGGGGTGTGTTGGTATTGATTGCGCTGCAGAACGACACGATGCGGTTCAGCGAGTTGCGCCGCAAGATCGAAGGCGTCAGCGAACGGATGTTGTCGCAGACGCTTAAGCTGTTGGAAGAAGACGGATTTGTGGACCGCAAGGCCTTCGACGTTGTGCCGCCGCATGTCGAATACAGCCTGACCCCGTTCGGACAGGAAGTGTCCAAACGGGTCAGGGAATTGGCTGCGTGGATCGAAGGAAACCTTGGCGATATCCTTGCGGCGAAACAGCCCTGAGGGTCAGAGGTTTTTGGTCAGACGGTCGATGGCAACAAGACCGCGCAGCACGCGTTCCAGATCATCGACGGGCACCATGTTCGGGCCGTCGCAGGGCGCTGTGTCTGGCGCTTCGTGCGTTTCCATGAACACAGCCGCCGCACCAACGGCAAGCGCCGCACGGGCCAGAGGTTCAACGAATTCGCGCTGACCGTCGGTTGAGGTGCCTTTGCCGCCGGGCAGCTGTACCGAATGCGTCGCGTCCATCACCACCGGATAGCCCGTCTGCGCCATGATCGGCAGCGACCGCATGTCAGAGACCAGCATATTATAGCCAAACGACGCCCCGCGTTCGCAAAGCATGATGTTTTCGTTGCCTGTGGACGCGATTTTATCGGCCACGTTCGTCATATCCCAAGGGGCAAGGAATTGGCCCTTTTTCACGTTCAACGGCTTGCCCGTTTCGCCCGCAGCCAGCAGCAAATCGGTCTGACGGCACAGGAATGCAGGGATTTGCAGGACGTCCACGGCCTCGGCCACGGTGGCGCATTGGTCGGCGTTGTGGATGTCGGTCAGAACCGGCACGCCGAATTCTTCGCGGATTTTCGACAGGATCGACAGGCCTTCATCCATGCCGACACCGCGTGCGGCGTTCAGCGACGACCGGTTCGCCTTGTCAAAGCTGGATTTATAAATCCAGCGCACGCCAGCGGCATCGGTCGCCTTGGCGATCTTTTCGGCCATCATGCGGGCGTGATCCAGCCCTTCGATCTGGCAGGGCCCTGCGATCAGGGTAAAGGCGGCGTCGTTCGCGACAGTGATATCGCCGATCTTGACGGTTTTCATGACAGTCCTTCCTGCTTCAGAACGGCTTCGATCCGTTCCACATCGATGGGGTTGTTCAGTTCCCAGAACACGCGGCCACGGCCTTCGACCGGCACGCAGGTGATGGGCCAGCCGTTTTCCAGAAAACGCAGCTGTTCCAGACCTTCGGCCTTTTCCAGCGGGCCTTCGGGCCAAGACCCATAAGCGGCCAGCGCCTTGGGGCGGTAGGCGTAAACGCCGACGTGGTGCCAGACCTCGGGCGGATTATCGAGCGATCCGACGTAAGGTAGCACCTCTTTGGAGAAATAGAGCGCTTTGCCATCGGGGCGGATGGCGGCGGTGGTGCCCCCTACCCGACTGTTCAAACGGTCGGTGACAAAGTTGGTCAGCGTTTCCTTGTCACAGCGTAGAACGGGCGTTGCCATCTGCACCTCTTCATCAGCGGCGACGGCGGCCAGCAGGTCTTCGATGAACCAAGCGGGCGTCAAGGGCGCGTCGCCCTGCAGGTTCACAACCACATCGGGCTGTTCATCCAGTTGCGCCAGACCTTCGGCACAGCGTTCGGTGCCATTGCGGGCGTCAGACGAGGTCATCAGCACATCTGCACCAAAGGCCAGCGACGCGTCGCGGATACGGTCGTCATCGGTCAGGACATAGACGGCATCGACACCGTCAACGGCTTTGGCCGCTTCCCATGAGCGTTGGATCAGGCTTTTCTTGACGCCGTCCGCGCCGGTCAGTTCGACCAGCGGTTTGCCGGGATAGCGCGAAGATGCGTAGCGCGCGGGGATAAAGATAACCGATTTCATGCAACACCTGCCCGAAGCGCGTCGTGGATATGGATCAGACCGCACAGGCGGTTGTCCTGATCCACAGCAAAAAGCGCGCTGATTTTTTTGTCATTCATGATGCCCAGTGCTTCGACCAGCAGGACATCGGGTTCAATTGTACTGGGGTTCGGGGTGGCCACGTCGCGGGCCTTACACTCCATCAACCCGTTCAGATTCCGGCGCAAGTCACCGTCGGTGATGATGCCGACCAATTTGCCGTTCTCAACCACAGCCGCAACGCCAAAGCCCTTCTGGCTCATGACGACCAGCGTTTCGCCCATGTCAGTGTCAGGGCTGACGATGGGGAGTTCGTCATCCTTGTGCATCACCGCTGACACCTTCAACAGCTGCGCCCCCAACGTGCCGCCCGGATGGAACACGCGGTAAGCATCACGGTCAAAGCCGCGTGCCTCCATCAGCGCGACCGACAGCGCGTCGCCCAATGCCATGGTCAGTGTGGTTGATGTGGTGGGCGCCATGCCGATGGCGCAGGCCTCGGGCGCATCAGGCAATGGCAAAGTGTAATCCGCCTGCGCGGCCAAAGTGCTTTCCGCGTTCTTGGTGATTGCCACCATCGGGATCGAAAACCGGCGGGTGTGGGCGATGATATCGGCCAGTTCCTTGGTCTCGCCGGAGTTGGAAATCAGGATTACCGCATCGTCACGGGTGACCATGCCCAGATCGCCATGGGATGCCTCGCCCGGATGAACGAACTGTGCGGGCGTGCCGGTCGAGGCCAGGGTCGCGGCGATTTTCGCGCCCACGTGGCCGGATTTGCCCATGCCCGACACGATCACACGGCCCTTCAGGTTCAGGAACAGATCGACGACCGCATCGAACTGGTCCGATAGTTCGGCGATCATACGATCCAGCGCATCGCGTTCGGTTTCCAGAACACGGCGGGCGATTTGGGACGGCGTGGATGTCATTGGCATCATTCCGGTTTGAGTTTTCTGGGTCATATCCCGCCTATTTGCTGCTGTCCAACCCGCCCGTGCGTTGACAGCGATTGTCTGCTACAGCATGACACCCTTTAAACAGTACAAGAAGGCATGAGCATATGAAGATTGCGATGATCGGCACCGGCTATGTTGGGTTGGTTTCGGGGGTTTGCTTTTCCGATTTCGGACACGAGGTTGTCTGCGTCGACAAAGACCCGCGCAAGATCGAGATGCTCGAACGTGGCGAAGTGCCGATTTATGAGCCCGGTCTTGACCTGCTGATGGCGAAAAACGTCGATGCGGGTCGTCTGACCTTTACGCTCGATCTGGCCGAGGCGATCAAGGATGCGGATGCGGTGTTCATCGCCGTGGGCACGCCCACACGTCGCGGCGATGGCCATGCGGACCTGACCTATGTGATGGCTGCGGCCGAAGAGATCGCGAAGGCTGCGGACCATTATATGGTGATCGTCACTAAATCGACGGTTCCTGTCGGCACCAACGCCAAAGTGCGCGAAGTGGTTGCTGCAGCAAACCCCGATCTGGATTTCGACGTGGCCTCGAACCCTGAATTCCTGCGCGAAGGCGCGGCAATTGATGACTTCATGAAGCCTGATCGCGTCGTGGTTGGAGTTGAAACAGATCGTGCTGCGCAGGTGATGGCCGATATCTATCGCCCGCTGTACTTGCGTGATTTCCCGATTGTGACGACTGATCTGGAAAGCGCCGAGATGATCAAATACGCCGCCAACGCGTTTCTGGCGACCAAGATCACCTTCATCAACGAAATCGCGGCCCTTTGCGAAAAGGTCGGCGCGGACGTAAAACAGGTGTCGAAGGGTATGGGGCTGGACGGTCGGATCGGCAACAAATTCCTGCACGCAGGTCCGGGCTATGGCGGTTCGTGCTTCCCCAAGGACACCAAGGCGCTGGCCCGCATCGGTCAGGACCACGCCAGCCCGATGGTGATCACCGAGGCGGTGATCAAGATCAACGAAGACGTCAAACGCCGCATGTTCGACAAACTGCTCGATCTGGTCGGTGGGTCATTCAACGGTAAAACCGTGGCCGTTTTGGGTGTGACATTCAAACCCAACACCGATGACATGCGCGATGCGCCGTCCCTGACAATTGTGCCCGCCATGGTGGGTGCCGGTGCCGAAGTGCGTGTGACCGACCCGCAAGGCAAACGCGAAGGCGAAGCCCTTTTGCCGGGTGTTCAGTGGTACGATGACCCCTATGCCGCGGCCAAAGATGCCGATCTGTTGGTGATCCTGACCGAGTGGAACGAGTTCCGTGCGCTTGATCTGAAACGGGTCAGCGCAAGCATGAAAGACGCCCGCCTTGCTGACCTGCGCAACATCTATTCTTCGCGGGATGCGAAAGATGCCGGATTTGTTGCCTATGACAGCATCGGACGCGCGGGATTCGGCATATAGTTTGCATAGCGGTCACATGCCGTTTCGGCATGCCGTTATTCAAAAGGTAGCCTTTTTCCGCCATTAGACTCTCGCGCTTTCTAGGACCGAAAACATGCCCATACGTTTTAGCAACTCGATTTTCCAAAGCTGGATAATAAATTTGTCCGGCGACAATCGTACGGTCG
Source organism: Thalassococcus sp. (assembly GCF_982780845.1). Classification (NCBI taxonomy): domain Bacteria; kingdom Pseudomonadati; phylum Pseudomonadota; class Alphaproteobacteria; order Rhodobacterales; family Roseobacteraceae; genus Thalassococcus; species Thalassococcus sp. The sequence goes on along the minus strand of NZ_CEYADA010000009.1, from coordinate 84,961 downwards.
ATCCTGAGTTGTCGCGCACATTGACCCCGACACAGGAAGTTGGGCAAACCATTGGGACGTCGTACGAAATTCTGGTAGGTGACACCGTTAACAGTTCCATCGAAACCGGTGGTGATCAGGATTGGTATGCGGTCGACCTAACGGCAGGGCAATACATTCAGGTCGACCTTGGCAACGGAACGCTCGAAGACAGCTATCTGACGATTTATGACTCGAACGGAAATGTCCTGGCTCAGGATGACGACTCGGGAACCAATCTGTGGGCGTCGACAAGCTACTACTCTGACACCAACCAGACCGTGTATATCGCTGCGCGCGGTTATGACTCCTCCTACGTGGGTACGTACCAACTGTCCGTTGAAGAGGTTTCTTTTTCTGACGTTGATCTTTTGGCAACCTTGGATTGGGGCACATCGCTGTCGTCGAACACGATCACGGTCTACTTCGCCCCAAGCGGATACACCGCAGACGGTTTCACGTCCGAGGGTGTGAACAGCTACGAACGTCAGCAGTTCCTTGAATCTCTGGAACTGATGTCACAAGTGGCGGATGTTACTTTTGTTGTGACGACCAATGCATCGCAGGCAGATTTTCGCATCATCGTTGATACCAACGAGGTTAACGGCGCGTTTCTCGGCTATTTCATTCCGCCCGGTGGTACGAATTCAGGCGTGGGCGTTTTTGATGCAACCCAATGGGATCGAACAGCGGGCGGCGATCTGGAACTCGGTGGCTACGGCTTTGTCACCATCACGCACGAATTACTGCATGGCATGGGCTTGGCTCACCCGCATGACAATGGCGGTACATCGACCATTATGCCGGGCGTCACAGCTCCGTTTGGCAGCTATGGCATTTTTGACCTGAACCAAGGCATTTATACGACGATGTCGTACAATACGGGTTTTCCGACTGAGGGTAATCCGAGCACCTACGACTACGGTTATGAAATCGGACCTATGGCGCTGGATATTGCCCAGCTGCAGGCGACCTATGGCGCGAACATGACGCACGCGACCGGTGACAACAGTTATACACTGGCGTCTGTGAATGCGACGGGCACCGGCTATCAGGCGATCTGGGATGCCGGTGGCACCGATGAAATCGTTTACACAGGTTCGGCCAGTGTCACCATCGATTTGCGCGCAGCCACGTTGAACGCTGAACTTGGTGGCGGTGGTTTTGTTTCCAAGGCGGATGGTATCTACGGCGGCTTTACAATCGCGAACGGTGTGATCATCGAAAACGCCACAGGGGGCAGCAATGACGATATCCTGATCGGGAATGACGCCAACAACATGTTCACAGGCGGCTATGGCGATGACGTCGCGAACGGTGGTCTGGGCAATGACACTTTTGTTGTCGCTGTGGCGCGTGCGGATGCGACAGTGACACAAACTGCCGACGGCTATCAGCTTGTGTCCAGCTTTGGCACCGACAGCTTGACCGACATCGAATTCATCGCGTTTTCTGATGGTACAGTGACAGTGTCTGACGCGGTATCCGGTGGTACGGGTGGTGGTGGAACTGGTACGCAGCCTACGGGCCTTGGCCGTCTTTTTGCATCGCAGCACAACCTGCTTGAAAGCTTCCTGAGCCTCGACAGCTTCAGCTTTGTTCGCACGTCACAATCGACAACAACTTCGACGACGACGTCCACAATCGGCCTGTTCTCGGGACTATCACTCACGACGCGTGTGCCCAACGCGCAGGAAATCGAAGAGCCGACGGACGCGACAGCCTATTCGATTGACTGGCTGTATACGGATACCGTATTTGATTTCCTCTGATCGCAAACCGGCGCGTCATGCGCCGATTTGAACCTGCTTTTAACCTGTGTCGGGGCAAAACCATCTGACACAGGAAGGGAACAGGAATGCCATCTTCTAAACAGCCGGTCTTGCGCTCGGTCCACGGGCAGACACAGGGGGCCACTTGGCGTGTGATTGCCGCGCTGGTGTTACGCGAAATGGCAACCAGCTACGGGCGGTCCCCGGGCGGGTATCTTTGGGCTGTGCTAGAGCCTACCGTGGGCATTGCAGCGTTGGTGATCCTGTTTTCGATCGGCTTCCGCGCCCCGCCCTTGGGCGATGACTTCGCGCTGTTTTACGCCAGCGGCTTTCTGCCCTTTGTCATGTTTCAGGCCGTCAGCACCAAGGTGTCACAGGCTATCAACCAGTCAAAACCCTTACTGGGCTATCCGCGTGTGACGCTGCTTGATACGATTTTGGCGCGCTTCCTTCTGGCCGTTCTGACACAGACAGTTGTGACGGTGGTTATTCTTGCGGTCATTATGCTGGCCTTCGATCCAGCACAAAGACTGGATCTGGCGATCCTAATCCCCTGTTACGGCGTGGCGGCGGCGCTGGGGTTTGGTGTCGGGTGCCTGAATTGTGTTCTGATCACACGATACGTGATCTGGCAAAGCATCTGGTCGGTGTTGATGCGGCCTATGGTCTTGGTTTCTGGTGTGATTTTCCTGCACGATATGGTGCCGCAACCTTACCGCGACTGGCTGGAATGGAACCCTTTGGTACATATCACCGGCCTGTCACGTAAGGCGACATATGCCTTCTATTCGGCCGATTACGCGGGCTATCTTTACCCCTTGGGATTTGCGCTGTTCACGGCGGCTCTCGGCCTGCTGATCTTGCAGGCGTTCCGGCGGGATTTGCTGGAACTGTGATCAGGCCATGCCAAGATCGTTTTCCAGCGCTGTCGTCGTTCCGACCCCTTCGATCACAAGGCGTCCGTCCGGCCCGAAATCAAAAACAACTGTGCCGTCCTGAACATAGGCGAGGGCCGCGATTTCATCGGGCTCCAATGCGGTGCCACCCCACAATGCGGGATCAATCAAAAGATGGTCCACATCGTTCTGGAAATCTTCGATCCGCACCGATCCACCGCGGAACACAAAGGTATCGGCCCCCAGACCACCGTTCAGAATGTCCGTGCCGCCGCCGCCTTCCAACCGGTCATCACCTGAGTTTCCAAACAGCGTGTCATTGCCGCTGTCCCCGATCAGGCTGTCGTCGCCATTGCCGCCAAACAATTGATCATCACCGGCCCCGCCTGACAGCTGGTCATGGTTGATCCCGCCAGAAAGGATATCGGCCCCGTTCCCGCCCGCAAGCTGATCTGTCCCTGCGCCACCTTCGAGACTGTCGTTCCCTTCCCCGCCATCCAGCGTGTCGTTTCCTGATCCGCCGTCCAGGGTATCATCGCCCCAATCGCCCGCCAGAACGTCGTGGTTCAGCCCGCCCAGCAGGACGTCGTGATCAAGCCCGCCATCAAGCTGGTCCGCACCGGCATTGCCGTTCAACGTATCCGCGCCTGATCCACCGAACAGCCGGTCGGGCCCCGCATCCCCCGACAGATCATCGTTTGCCTCGCCGCCCTCAAGAAGATCTGCCCCGAGGCCTCCGAATAAAATGTCATCCCCCAGATCGCCGAAAAGACTGTCGTTGCCATTGTTCCCGCTGATGAGGTCGTTACCGGTGCCGCCTTGGATATGATCATAGCCGTTGGCGCCGCTCACGGTGTCATCGCCAGCACCCCCCATAATCCGGTCGCTTCCTTCGCCACCTGCGATGCTATCGGCCCCTGCCCCGCCATCAATCAGATCGATACCGCCGCGGCCCAGAATAACATCATCGCCATCACCGCCCTGAAGCGTGTCGTTGACGGTGGTCCCATCCAGCTGTTGGCCGGGGATGACTTCATCAGGGCGGCTGCCGGTCAGCCACCAGGGCATATACCGGTCGGGTCCGGTGGTTAGGGCCGCCGTCAAAAGATCGGGGTCGATCGGTTGCAGGTCATTCGAGGTGATGACCAACACCTCTTCGCCGATCAGGCTTTGAAATCTGATTTCGGCGCCCGTCGCAGTGGGATTGATCACCAGTTGCGTTGGGCTGCGATAAAAGGCCCAAGCCGTCAGGTCGAGCATGTCCTCGGTAATGTCGAAGCCGGTGATCTGATCGCGGGTGGCGTCGGCGGTCATAACAAACAGATCCTGCCCCACGCTTCCTGCCAACTGCGTCTCGCCGTCGCTATCCCCGACAATCGCGGCCGTTTCCGAAACAGAAAACAGGCTGATGCCGCTTTCGCTGCTACCCATGGTCAGTAGCCCAAGATCGCCATCCGCGCGGCTGAACAGATCCAGTGTGACCGATCCGGCAAGCGACCTATCCAGTTCGTCTACAAGGGTGGCGACCTGAACCAGTTGTCCGTCCGGCATCATGCGAAAAAGGCTGACGCCGCCGTCTGAACCTGCGGCTGCCACATAGATCGCATCGCCTATCACCTGCACATCCAGCGATGACACGCCGTCAAACCGGCTATTGCGTGAATCGATGATGTGATCGCGCAAAAACAGACGCCCGTTCTGGTTTTGCGCATAAACGCTGAGTGTGCTGCTGTCCTGACCGGCAATGATGACAAAACGGGTGCCGTCCGCCTCAACCGTGGCCAGATGTGTGGTTCCTGAAATACCCGGCGTGTCGCTGCGTTCGATTTCCTGATGCGCAATCAGCGTGCCGTCCGATGCTATGTCGTAAACCGTAATCGCGCGCGTGCCAGTAGAGCCGGCAACAAGATAGCCCCCTGCGATCAGAAGGCTGTCGTGATAGGGGGAGGTCACTGTCACGCCCGCCTCAACCAACGTCGCCTGCCCTGTGGCATCCACCGCCCAGACCGAGGGCCGCGCAGAACCGTCCTCGATCCCGTAAAGATAGGTTGTGCCGCCGGTTGCGTGCATGACGAAATGCGTCAGATCGGCATCAATCCCGCTTGCGAAACTGCCTTCAAGTGTCAAGCTGTCGGTGTCATAGCCCGTCAGCCCGATCTGGGAGGTTCCCGAAAGAACGGCAAAAGTATCGCCATTTGACGTCGTCGTATGGCTGACGACCGGATCTTCGCCAACAGATGCGGTTCCCACCGCTTGCGCTGATGACGTCAGGGACAGGCCGGTGTTTCCCACTGTCCACTGGGACAGCCAGATCCCCTCGGTTGGGGTGGCCACAAGATATGCAGTTATCCCGTTCGGCCCTTCGACAACCTGCAAATCGCGTGCGCCCAGCAAAACAGGCTGGGCGTCGCTGAAGACAGAACCAAGATGAACCACAGACGCAAACATGACCGCAATTTTTGCTGTCAGGTCGGGCAAATCTCACGGAAAGATTAAGGCTCGCTGGTGGCGATTTTCACGAATTTTACGTGAATACCCTAGGCCCAACGCCCGATGGCTATGGCAAAGACTTCGCAATTGTCCGAGACACCGAAATCCGATTGTCCCGCGACGCGTTTCAGGCTGATGGTGGCCGAGGCCCCGTCCGGCACAGTTGCGCCCACGCCCAATAGGGTATCGTCATTCGGGGTCAGGCCCGAAGTGCTTGCCATATCCAGCGTCGCCTGCACCATCGGGGCGGTGATAAACGACTGGCCGAAACTCCACGCGGCCGACACTGTGGCGGCATCGCTTTGGACCAATATCAGCTTGGCTGTCGCGATCTGCGTGCCATCGGCAAAACGCACATAGCCTGTCCCACTTTCGATCACCGCGCCCGTCGGCGTTCCACCCGACAATGATACCGCGCCCAAAAGATTACCGGGACCGTAACCATAATCGGCCCGCATCAAACGGCCCGCCGTGGTGTCGTCGGGCGTGGCCTGCACCGCGGCGCCGCTGGCCGCACCTGTCGCGGGATCGAACTCAAGCGCGGTGATCCACGCACCGCCATCGGGGCTGACCTTAATGGAAAACGCGTCGCTGCCCGCCAAACCCATTTCGGCCCGACCTGACCAGTTTGTCTGGAACAACAGGCTGTTCGTATCGCCCGCTGCTGCCTTGTTAATCTTCAACTGATGCCCTGCACCGGCATGGGTCAAAAGCGATGCCTCGGACGCGACGGCCAAACGGTTGATGCTGTCGGATGATGTCATAATCCCGAGACCGTCAATATTGGATAGCGATGTCGGGAACGTAGCCCAGCCGGTACCATCAAAAACAACCTCGGCGTTCTCGGCCACGACCCATCCGCGCCACCCTGTTTTGGGTGTCTCGAAGCGCCAATATGTGTTTTCGAACACGGCGATGTCCTGATCGTGCCCCGCCCAGTCACCAGTGGCAGACGCCGCCACAATGTAACAATCGCCCGTCGCGGGCTCTGTCGGCGGCACGGTCAGCGCCCAGTCCAGCACGCTCAGTTGTGTCAGCACATCCAGCACGCGAAGCGCTTCATTGTGGGTGACATGCTTCTGGGCTTGGGAAGGTTCGATGTAAGGCATTGAAAGAACGGCGGAAACGGACGGCATGATCACCTCGGCGGTCTAGATTGCGTTGACCGGACCTTGGTGAATAGCCCCTTAATTTTCGACGACCGTGGCGGGCGTTGCGCTGTGGCTGGGCACCAACCGAAAAATATCTCGCATTTGATACAACCGGCTGTTTTACCGTTTCACTTAAACCGGTCTTAAAAGTCGCCATGGCACCAAAAGCTATCACCAGCAGGAGGTCCCATGTTCCGCCAGATCGCAGCCCTATATTCCCGATACGCGCACAGGCATTTGGGTTTGTCCGCGTCCGGCCCGTCTTTAACAGACAGCAGTGGGGCGGTGATCGGGCATATTGACCGGATCGCCTATGAAAACGGGTGTTTTCGGGTTGTGGGATGGGCCAAGGCCGAAACCGTTTCGCTGGTTCTTGCAGGTCAACAGGCGGTCGCAAAACCCTCGATCTGGCGCAGTGATGTCTTTGCTGCAGCCGGAATTTCCGGCCCTCAGGGGTTTGATCTGTCGCTTCCAATCGGGTTTTCCGAACTACCGAAATGCGCGCCGCCGGGCCTGAAGGTCACACCTGCCAGTGATGCGCCAAAGGTGGGTCCCGTCAGCCTCCCCTCCTTTTCACCGCGTCAGATCAAACGCGCGCATCGCCGATGCCTTCTAGGCTTTCTGCGCGACGGCATTGCAGCGCTGCCCGCGATCATTGGCTGGATGACGGAACGACGGCCGAAATACCGCGAACAGGTCAAACGACACTTGGGCCTTTGCCATCCCGTCCCACGGGCGGGCGGAGTGCCCTCTTTGGGCCCCGTTGGCGCGATGCATCCTGCGCTGGCAGCATTGCGCAGGTCTCGTAAACCCGGGGTGCTGATTGTGCTGCCGGTTTACAACGCACTGGCGTCCTTGAAAGAGGCGCTAAGGCGGGTTGAGGCGCACACAGATATTCCGTGGCATCTTGTTTTGATCAACGACGCATCCCCTGATCCCGACGTTCAGCCCTTTTTGAACGCGTGGACAGCGCGCAACAAAAGCCAGACGACATTGCTGCAAAACGCTGAAAATATCGGGTTTGTCGGCACGGTGAACCGTGGCCTTGATCACGTCGCAAATATGAAAGCAGAACGGCACTGGCCCGTGGTTTTGCTGAACTCGGATGCATTTGTACCGGACGGCTGGGCCATGCGCCTGATTGCGCCGCTGCTGACAGATCCCGGTATTGCCAGCGTCACACCGATGTCCAATGCGGCCGAGGTCATGACCGCGCCCATCCTGTGCCAGAACGTCGGTTTGAAGGCGGGTCAAGCGGATCGGATCGACCTTGCCGCGCAGCGCCTGAATCCTCTCGACTGGACAGCGACCCTGCCAACAGGCGTCGGCTTCTGCATGGCGTTTTCGCGTGAGTGGCTTCGCCACGTACCGCAGCTGGATACCGCATTCGGGCGCGGCTACGGGGAAGAGGTCGACTGGTGCCAGAAAACCCGCGCCCTTGGCGCGCGTCACGTGGGGCAACCGGCGCTGTTTGTCGAACATGCAGGTGGTCAAAGCTTTGGTGACGCGGCCAAGTCCGCTTTGATAACCGCACATCACAACATCATTCTGAACCGCTACCCTGACTACGACCAGCAGGTACAGGATTTCATCGTGGCCGATCCGCTCAGCTCGGGCAGGCTCGCACTTGCATTTGCATGGGCCGGTGCGATTGCGACAGAACATCCCCCTGTGTTTATTGGGCATTCCATGGGCGGCGGTGCAGAGCATGCCCTGCAAAAGGACATCCAGAGCGCGTTGGAAACGAACCCAGCCGCGATTGTTTTGCGCCTTGGGGGCACGCATCGTTGGCGGCTCGAACTCTGGACGTCGCACGGGCAAACAAGCGGTGAAACCAATGAGCTTGAGGACGTCCGCAGCCTTCTGTCACTGATCCCCCGCAAACGCGTGATCTACTCTTGCGCTGTCGGTGATCGCGACGTTGCTGGGCTGCCGGACGTTCTTTTGTCGATGCTGAACCCCCATGATCTGTCCGAGCTGAAGTTTCACGACTACCTGCCTCTTTCTCCGTCCTACACGTTGCTGGGGCAAGACGGCCGCTACACCGGTCCGCCCATGGCAGATACACAGGATCGCGCGCATTTTTACACGCGACCGGATGGGACGATCACACCGCTGACCGACTGGCAAAACGCGTGGCATCGACTGGCCAAGCGGTCCAAGCTGACCGTTTTTTCCAAATCGAGCAAAACCATCGTCTCTCGGGTCTGGCCCGATCTGGAGAAAACGATCCGCGTCGAGCCCCATGTCGCCCCCACGTTTCCGCGCGTGATGCAACACGGAAACACAGGCATCACCATCGCCGTTCTCGGTGCAATCGGCCAGCAAAAGGGGGCAGAGTTTGTGCGTGCGCTCTCACTCCAAATGCCGCGCAATCCGAACGTTCGCCTGGCCGTAATCGGACAAGTGGACCCGTCGTTCGGTCTGCCCCCGTGGGTCACAGTCCACGGTGCCTACGACCGTCGGGACATCGCGAAGCTGGCTCAGAAATACAATGTCACCCACTGGTTGATCCCGTCAATCTGGCCAGAAACGTTCTGCTTCACGGTTCATGAGGCTGTTTCGACGGGCCTGCCCTGCCTAGCTTTCGATCTTGGCGCTCAGGGCGAAGCCGTAAAGAACGCACCGAACGGCGTCGCACTGCCAGCAGAGCTATTGACCCGTCCCAACGCACCACAACAAGCGGCGAAATTGATCCTTGAGACAGTCCAAATGCACGCATTGAAAGGGGCCGCGTAATGAAGCCCGTCGCCATTGACCATCTACACGCACTTGGGATCGAGGTTCTGCCCCGCGGCAGCGCCACCATCAACCTTCCCGATCAATGCGAAATCGAAGCCCCCTGCAGCTTGAAATGGACGCAATACGAACATTCCCTGTGTCTCGGGGCCTTTTCCTATCAGGTGTCCGGCTATTGTTTCGGCGCGCGGATCGGCCGGTACTGTTCGTTTGGTGAAAACGTTCAGATCGGACGCCAGAACCATCCGATGACCTGGGCTTCAACCAGCCCCGCCTTTTATCAGGCGCAGGCTCTGATTTCGCTCGATCCGCAAAACTGGGCAAACGGGGCGACATGGCCCCCGCATTTCAACATCCGGAATGGGCCTGCAACACACGTAAAACTCACCACGATCGGCAATGATGTCTGGATCGGGCATGGGGCGTATATCGCGGCTGGCACGACCATCGGGGATGGCGCTGTTGTTGCCGCTGGTGCTGTCGTGACGCGCGATGTCCCGGCCTATGCGGTCGTCGGCGGCAATCCGGCGCAAATTCTGAAAATGCGCATCCCTGCCCGACAACAATCGGCCATGCTGAACCTGCGGTGGTGGCGCTTTGCGCCTTGGCAGCTTCAGCACCTCGACCCCTCAGATCTGGACGGATTTATCGCCGGACTGCGCGACATGAAAGACGTGCAGCCGCATGTATTCGACTGTTTCAGCACGCAAGGCTTGGCCGCATGACACGTCCCACACTGGTCTTTCTGCACATCCCCAAAACCGCTGGCCAATCCATTCATGCCGCGCTGACCGAAATCGCAGGGTCGGAAAACGTGTCGCCAATACGGGTGCACACTCAGGTGCCGGAGAGCCAAACCCAAATGCCTGTCGGCTACCAAATCTATTCCGGCCACATCGACTGGGTCGACTTGGAACATTTGCCCGACCACCCAAAGGCGTTCACAGTTTTACGGGACCCGTTAGAACGGATTGCATCGTTCTATTTCTATCTGCGCAGAAAGGCCGACCTGATCGGGCCCAACGCTCTGACCCTGCCCGAAAATATAGGCATGCAGCGGGCGGCGGCGTGGTCTGCAGAAGATTACTTTTTTGCCGGAAACACCATGTGGCAGGCCTTTATCCGTGACCACTATTGGAACCCTTATTGCAGCTATCTGGTCACCAAACGCATTCGCGGCGCGGCGCAGGCGATCCATATGCCGTCCGAGGTTCTTCTGGCCAGGGCCCAAGTCGCGGCTCGTGACCTGTCCGGACTTTATCACACCAATGACCTACGGCCCCTTGAAAGAGACCTGAAACGCTGGACAGGCAAATCTGTGTCCATCGTCGACAAACGCGTCAACGTTGGGCCGTCAGACGGCTTCAGATGGCCGAAACTGGCGGCCCTTCTGTCAAAGGAGGCAGTGCAAAAGCTTGAACAGATGATCGCCGTTGACCAGCGACTTATGCACGCGCTTGGTTTTGCGCCTGCTGGGGCATCATACCGGATGGTCGGCTAAGCCGGCCCGTTTTCGCGAGTAACAACAAAAGGTGATCCCCCATCGCGCTTTGACGATGAACGGATTGGGGAAGCTCCGCGTTTTTCCGCGCCACGATGAATTCGCCCAAACATTGCATCGCCTCAGAAGTTAACGACCCTTGGATGGCTTCCAAGGCCCGCAAGTTCCGGTCGATCCATTCACCGTAAGCCCCACTGACCAACAGGCCAAACCGCGCCCATCGCCCGCGCAATTGGCTGTGGTGGCCCAATTGGTTTCCCTTGTGCTGGCGATAGAAAAGCCCGGGCTTTTCGTCATTAAAGATCGTGGCCCCTTGGCCGGTCAAAGCAAGGTAGACCCACCAGTCATGAAATGGCACATCCGCAGCGATCGCGGCAGGAACGGTACGCGCCACAGCGGCGGCCGCACGCGGGGATAAAACCGTCGCGTTGCCCGGCAATATGTTCTGGACCAGCGCATTTCCGAAAGACGCGCCCCGTGGCGGGAGAGACGACGTGCCCGTTTCATTCAGTTCGGCATCTGTCAGAATTGCCCGACAGCAATAGGCCATTGCCTGTCGATTCCAGCCGGACTGGCTGGCGAACCAACGGACGGCATTTGTCAGCTTGTCCGGCATCCAGACGTCATCCTGATCGGTACAGCTGATCAGTGCGTCGGGCCGTTCCCGCACCGCACGCGCCAAAAGAAACAGGAAATTCGCCGCCACACCCCGCCCGGGCCCGTAGAAATACCGGATTTGCGGATATTCTGCCGCGTATTCGCGTAAAATCTTGCGCGTCTCATCCCGCGATCCGTCATCGGCCACGTCCAGCGACCAATCCGTGTGGGTCTGGGCAATCAAACTGTCCAACTGCGGTCGCAAATAAGCGGCCCCATCCCGCGTGGCCATCAAAAGACGAACATGTTTCGGCGAATTTGGCACGACGGTCCTTTCTGGATTCAGCTTCTCTTCACTCCATGACCCTAAGGTCGGTCTCGTTACGTTTTGCTAAAGATTCCCATAATGAAAGGTGAACAGAGGTGTCGGCACAGTCTGATCCAATCCCGCTTCGTCCCGCACAGAACGGCGCTTTTCAGACGGGGCACGCCGCCCATCATCAACGAATGGCCGGACATCATTGGGCGCTGATCGGCACGTTTTTGCTGATGTTCATCGCGCCTCTTCTGGTCAGTGCATGGTACCTGTGGACGCGCGCCGCCGATCGTTACGTGTCACTCTCGGGGTTTTCCGTCCGCACCGAACAAACCGGCTCTGCGCTGGAACTTTTGGGTGGCGTTGCGGAAATGCCCGGCGCTGCGGCCTCGGACGCAGACATTCTCGCACGCTTTATCGAAAGCCCTGCTTTGGTTGCCAAGGCTGACGCCGTTCTCGACCTACGCACGCTCTGGTCCCTGCCCGGAACGGATTGGCGACACCCCGCGTCTGATCCGATCTTCGCCTATCACGCACCCGGCCAGATCGAGGATCTGACGAAATACTGGAACCGTCGCGTGACGATCAACACCGACACAGGCCGCGGTCTGATCGAGGTGCAGGTTCAGGCCTTTACCCCCGAAGATGCCCGCGCGCTGAACCGCCTGATTTATCAGGAAAGCGCCGATATGATTAACCACCTATCGGCCATCGCCCGCGAAGACGCGACACGCTACGCCCGTGCAGAACTTGACCGCGCCAAGGCCGATCTGAAACGCGTGCGCGAAGACATGACCATGTTTCGAAACCGAACCCAGATCGTTGATCCCGAGGCCAGCGTTCAGGGCCAGATGGGCCTTCTGTCTTCGCTTCAGGAACAGCTGGCACAGACCCTGATCGATGTGGACGTGCTCCGCCAATCCGCCAGAAGCGCGGACCCACGGATCAAACAGGCCGAAGCCCGCGTTATGGTGATCGAAGCACGGATCGCCGAGGAGCAGGCAAAGCTCGGGTTGGGCAGCAATCAGGACGGCGGTCAGGACACCGCTTTTGCCGATCTGATCGGCGAATACGAAGGCCTGATGGTCGATCTGCAATTTGCCGAACAAAGCTATGCCGCCGCGCGCGCCAGTTTCGAAAATGCCCTGGCCGAGGCGCAGCGCAAAAGCCGCTATCTTGCATCACACATCGACCCGACCCTGCCCGAGGCAGCGCTGCGCCCACATCGCTGGGGCCTGCTTACGATGGTCGCGTTCTTTGCTGGGCTCGCATGGATGCTCAGCACATTGATCCTTTACGCATTTCGGGACCGGCGATGATTGTGCTGAAAAATTTAAGTAAATTCTACGATGGCCCGACGGGGCGCGTCTGGGCCGCGAACAACATCTCGGCGGTGTTCCCGACCGGCCAATCGGTAGCTTTGCTGGGGCGGAATGGCGCGGGGAAATCCACGCTGTTACGCATGATAGCAGGGGCATCGCGCCCGAACTCTGGCGACATTCTCAGCGACGGGCGCATATCCTACCCTGTCGGCCTCGCCAGCGCGATGCATCCCGATCTGACAGGTGCGCAAAACGTCAAATTCGTCGCCCGCATCTATGGCGCAGACACCCGTAAGGTACTCGGGTTTGTCGCCGGATTTTCCGATCTGGGCAGACAGTTACATCAGCCCGTGCGCCAGTATTCGTCAGGCATGAAGGCGCGCTTGGCCTTCGGGATCAACATGGCGCTGGATTTCGACACCTACCTGATTGACGAGGCGACGGGCGCTGGCGACAAATCCTTTGTCGAAAAATCCCGCGCTGTTTTTGCGTCTCGTGTTGCTGGGGCCAGCGCAATTTTTGTCAGCCACTCGATGCCGATGCTGCGTCGGATGTGCACTGCGGGTGCTGTGCTGCATGACGGCCGGCTTGATTATTTTGACGATCTCGAAGCCGCAATTTCGCGGCACGAGAAACTGCTTAAAAGGAACTGCGCATGATCCAGATGCCCATCGCCAAAGAGTTTGCGAACGCGGTCACTTTTCCCGACACAGCGCGCATGTTCTACTGCATCGGCGCGCAGAAGGCGGGCACAACATGGCTTTATCAATACCTGTCCCGCAGCACCGAGGTCCATTTTCCACCCGCGAAAGAGGTGCATTATTTTGATATCGAAACCGGTCAGAACACGTTGAGCTACGACATCCGCCTCAAAGCGCTGCGCCAGATCGTGGAAACGCTGGAAGCACAGGGCAATTCCCCGAAACAGGAAACGTTGGACCGGCTTGAAAATCTGGTCTCGCTTTTGTCGATCCATGGCGGGCAAACCGCGACGGACCACGCCCGCTATATCCGGTATCTTTGCAAAGGGTATGCGGGGCAAAAGGTGATTGCCGACATTACCCCCGCCTATGCCATTCTTCCAAAACGGAAATTTTCGGAAATGGCCGAGATCGGCAATGCGAAGTTTCTGTTCATCATGCGCGATCCCGTCGCGCGCATGTGGTCGCAAATCCGCATGGGTGTATCCGCGCGGCTTGGCCCTGACGTCACACAATCGGAACTGCAACTGGCCTGCATCACCCATGCCGAAACGCTGATTGCGTCGGGGCGCATGGCGCGGGTTGAGCGTGCTGACTATCTGTCCACGCTATCACGCCTTGAACAGGCTGTTCCGGACGACCATTGGCGCACGATTTTCTATGAAAACCTGTTCAACCCGAAAAGTTTGGACAACATCTGCCGGTTTCTGAACATCAAACCGGTTCAGGCCCCATTGTCGGACCATGTGAACCGCGGGAAGCCGGTGAAATTGCCCACCGACCTGCGGGAAAAAATGCGCAGCGTGTTCGCATCGCAGTACGACGGCATCCGAAAACGCTACGGATCAGAGGTCCCCGCTGAATGGCGCGTATAGCGTCAGTTCAGCAGCGCCAGAAGATAGGCACCATAGTCGTTCTTTCCGAAGGTTTCGGCCCGCTGGCGGAGCTGATCGGCGTCGATCCACCCCTTCTGGTATGAAATCTCATCGGGATTGCCGATTTGAAGGCCTTGCCGCTGGACCAGCGTCCGCACAAAATTGCCCGCATCCAGAAGCGACCCGTGCGTGCCGGTATCCAGCCAGGCATAGCCTCGGCCCATACGCCGCACGTCCAGCGATCCTGCATTCAGATACATCTCAAGAAGCGATGTGATCTCAAGCTCTCCACGATCCGACGGCTTTACGGCCCGCGCCTTTTCCGGCGCAGTGCCATCAAGGAAATAAAGCCCCGTCACCGCATAGTTCGATGGCGGTTTGGCTGGTTTTTCAATGATTTGCGTCGCCTGGTCGTTTTCGTCATAGGCCACGACGCCATATCGTTCGGGGTCAGCAACACGGTATCCGAACACCGTGCCGCCCACTTCCTTCTGATCCGCCTCGGCCAGCATTTCCGGCAGGCCATGACCGAAAAACACATTGTCCCCCAGAACCATCGCCGACGGTGCGCCATCCAGAAACTCTTCTGCCAGCAAATAGGCCTGCGCAAGACCATCGGGACTGGGCTGCGCGACATAGGTCAGCGACAATCCCCACTGCGAACCGTCGCCCAAGGTGCGCTGGAACTGGTCCTGATCCTGAGGCGTCGTGATCACGCAAATTTCCCGGATACCCGCCAACATCAGCACCGACAGCGGATAGTAAATCATCGGTTTGTCATAAACCGGCAGCAGCTGTTTCGACACACCCATGGTGATCGGATAAAGCCGTGTGCCGGAACCGCCAGCAAGGATGATCCCTTTGCGCTGTGTCATGAGAAAACTCCAAGATCGTTCAAAACAAGGTCCAGTTCCGCCAGCCAATCTGGGCGCGACACGCCGAAAACCGCTTCGGTGCTGGAACAGTCCATCCGCGAATTCAACGGGCGGGCCGCTGGTGTCGGGTAGTCCGAGGTTGGAATATCCGTCACCGCACAGTCCAAACCGGCCCGTTCGAAAATCGTCCGCGCGAAGTCGGCCCAGCTGACGTCCGGGGCCCCGCTGAAATGATAGGTGCCGCTTTTGCTTTGGTCACACAAAAGCTGGTCCGCGATTGTCATGCAGGCCGCCGCGATTGATCTGGCCGAGGTCGGACCGCCGATCTGGTCCGCAACGATCGTCAGACTGTCCCTCTCGGACCCGAGCCGCAGCATCGTTTTCACAAAATTCGCGCCATGCGCCGAAAAAACCCAAGACGTCCGCAAAATCGCATAAGGACAGCCCGCACTGCGCACCCCGTCTTCGCCTGCAAGTTTTGTGCGCCCGTAGTCCCCCAAAGGCGCGGTTGGATCATCCGGTTTAAACGCGGTCGTGCCGCTGCCGTCAAAAACATAATCGGTCGAGATATGGACAAGCGGAATACCGAGTTCAGCACAGGCAGCCGCCATCGCTGCCGGTGCATCGCCGTTCACAATCTGCGCCGCCGCTTCTTCGCTTTCGGCCTTGTCGACGGCTGTCCAGGCGGCCGCATTGATCACAACGGTTGGATTGGCATCACGGATCGCGGCGGCACAGGCCTGCGGATCCGTCAAATCAGCCCGATCGCGCCCCAACGCGGTAACCAGTGGGCCGCCAAGCGTCTGCAGTTCTGTCGCGACCTGACCGGTTTTGCCAAAGACAAGAATGGTCATGGCACCCTACCCTGTTCCCAACCGTTTGCCGACGCCATCGCGATCCAACAACGCCTGCCACCAGTCGGTGTTTTCAAGATACCAGGTCACGGTTTTCTCAAGGCCTTCCTCAACCGTCACCGAGGGGTGCCAGCCCAATTCGGTACTGATGCGTGTCGGGTCGATTGCATAGCGCAGGTCATGCCCGGGACGGTCGGTGACAAAGGTGATCAGGTCAGCATGGGGCGCGTTTTCGGGGCGCTTTTTATCCAGAATGGCACAGATCGTTTGCACCAGTTCCAGATTGCTGCGCTCGTTTTCGCCGCCGATATTGTAAGACCGTCCCAACTCGCCCTTTTCCAGCACCAGCAACAGCGCGTCGGCGTGGTCTTCGACGTACAGCCAGTCACGGACGTTTTCACCCTTGCCGTAAATCGGGATCGGGCGACCGTGAAGCGCGTTCAGGATCACAACTGGCACCAGCTTTTCCGGAAAATGGTAGGGGCCGTAGTTGTTCGAACAGTTGGTCAGGACGACCGGCAGATCGTAGGTTTCATGCCACGCACGAACCAAGTGATCCGACGATGCCTTGGACGCGGAATAAGGCGAACGGGGATCATAGGGCGTCGTTTCGGTAAACTGGCCATCAGCGCCGAGCGATCCGAAAACCTCGTCGGTCGAAATATGATGGAAACGGAAGCCCTCCGGTCTGCCTTGGGCGACCCAATAGCTGCGCACCGCTTCTAACAGATTGAACGTTCCGATGATGTTGGTTTCCATAAAATCGGCCGGTCCGTCGATGGACCGGTCCACGTGGCTTTCGGCCGCCAGATGCATGATGGCATCCGGTTTGTGATCGGCCAAAATCCGGTCCAGCGCCTTGCGGTCACGGATGTCGGCGTGAACAAATGTGTAATTCGGCCGGTCTGCTACGGGCGCCACGTTCTCAAGGCAGGCCGCGTAAGTCAGCGCATCAAGGTTTACCACCTCGTGCCCGCGCTCGACCGCCTGTCGCACCACCGCTGACCCGATAAAGCCCGCACCACCTGTCACCAGAATTTTCATGCCGTCGCTCCAGCTACAAAGGGGCTGTCGAACCCTGCCAACCCGGGCGCAGCAGCGTCCTTGTCAGATAGCACGGGCGCGATATCCAGCGGCCAGTCGATCCCGATGTCGGCGTCATTCCACAAAAGCGCGCCTTCCTCTTCCGGCGCATAGGTATCGGTGCATTTGTAAATGATTTCGGTTTCGGGAACGAGCGTCATGAATCCATGGGCAAATCCCGCCGGCACCAACAGTTGTTTGCCGTTTTCTGCGGTCAGTTCCACGCCGACCCACTGCCCGTAGGTCGCGCTACCCTTGCGGATGTCGACGGCCACATCAAAAAGCGCCCCGCGACCGCACCGAACCAGTTTGTCCTGCGCACGCGGAGGTGCCTGAAAGTGCAGCCCCCGAACAGTGCCGGGCGTCATGGAGAGCGAATGGTTGTCTTGCACAAAGTCATAGGACAATCCGGCGGCATCCATCGCTGATTTGTTCCAGCTTTCGGAAAAGAACCCCCGATGATCCCCGAACCGTTTGGGCGTGATGATCATCACACCGTCCAAAGCGGTCTTTTCAATGTCCATACCGGAATACCCATGCACAATCAGTCGTGGGTTTCTGTTAACAGTCCGATTGTGGTGAAGTCACGGCGAAATAGGAGAATTTTCTCAACCGTGTTTCGGCGGCCAACGGCCAAATTTGCGGTACAATCAGAAAACCAGATCAGCCAATCCCTTGATCCGGCTGTCCCATTCCTCTTCTTCATCGTCGGAGATTTCATGGCCGATATCGATCAGGGACGCTTGGGTCAGGTCCGAAACCGAGGTCTGGCCCGTCAGGTAGCCGATCATCAATTCGCCATCGATCCGCTCTTCATCCCAGTGTCGCTGGGCGGTAAAACCTGATCCGTGCTGTTCCAGCGGCACTCCGGCGGGATCGTCGTCGGCTCCCGTCATCTCGGCATAGACGGCGGTTGCATGGTCCCCTGTAAAGACAGCGTTGCCTTCGCTGTCTTCGCCAATAAGCCCCAGTCGTTCCCAAGACACACCGAAGCCGACAGCATGCAGCATTTCGTGCAGTACGAGACTGTCCAGATCGCCCCGTTCGGCCAGCGCCGCGATGTCATCCTCGTCAACGAAAATGTCCACATCAACAGGCAGGTCGTCCGCGCCAAATTCATTCACCAGCGTGCGGGCAACCGATGCCCCCTGCCCGTCAATCGCCGCCATCTGGATACGGACCTGCAAATCATCAATCGTGTCCGTGCCCGCGACATCGCCTGTGATTAGGGTTTCCAGCGTTTCCTGCGCGCGCAGAACGGACTCTCGCAAAGCCTCTGGCACGTCGTCGTCGAAAACAACGTCGATGGTATAGCTGTCGTCTAATTCTGCCTCGGACGCGGTATCGACCGTATCTGATCCCAACTGCCTTTCCACAAGATTGGACATTTCGTTATATTCGGGCTCAGCATCACGTTGATCATTGTGATCTGACGACCGGTCAGAGCCCGCGTTTTGCCCCTGACCTAATCCCCAGATAGAAAAGAATGCCATGAATGCAGTGAAAAAGCCCATTTGGTTTCTGCCGCTCTGCCCTTTGTTCTGCTCTCGTCACATGACAACGGATCAACTGACGGGTTCTGTACCCCGACAATGAAATCATCGTCACGTTTCCCCACATTGCGCGCGGAAACGTTGCGACGGGCTAAACTCTGGAAAGGATTCAGCAGACAAATTGATTTGAATTTTGCAGGATTTACTGCGCGCGTTTCAAAACACTCGGACTGAACAAATCGGAGGCAAAGCTCAGCACTTCGTCCATGTTCAACGGCTTTTGCAAGACCAGTTCCGCGCCCACTTCGTGGAAACGGTCCATATCGTTGCCCACAGCCGCAGCAGTCAGGCCAACCGTGGGAATATCAAAGCCATCCTGCAGCATCTCGCGGATCAGCTCATCGCCTTCAAGTTCGGGCATGAACAGATCGGTGATCACCAGATCGGGCGGGTCGTTGCGAATGTATTCCAGCGCGATCCGGCCGTTCTGGGCAAGATCGACACGGCCAAAGTGCCGCTCTAGCTGTTTCTGCGTGACTTGCCCCATCAGCACGTGATCTTCGATCAGCAGAACACGGCAATCTTCAAAGCGGGTCGTGGCCGAGGGCGCCGGAGCAGAAGACGCCCGCGCAGGCGCCATGTCTTCGGGAACGGTGAACTGATAGGCCACGCCTTTGATCTGGGGCAAATACTCGATCTTGCCGGACAGCGCTTCGACCGTCAGCTTGGCGATAAACAGGCCAAGCCCGCTGCCGTCCGGTCGACTGCCCGCTTCGACACCGCCGCGTTCAAACGGCGCGAACAGGCGATCGATGTCTTCTTTCGGAATGCCTTTGCCGTCATCCGAAACCGTCCAGCGGCTATAGGTTCGCCCGTTCGCAATCAGCTCTTCGAACGCGATTTTCACGTAGGTGCCACCGGAATGGACAAGTGCGTTCTTGACCAGATTTCCAAGCACCTGCTTAACGCGAAGCTGATCCCCAATGCGGTTGTTTTCTGCACCCGCCGCTAGGGAAAACACAATCTCCATCTGCTTTTCTTCGGCCAGATAGTGCAGCGTGTTGCGCACCGACTGGGCCACCGTCGCAGGGGCATAGGCACCCTTTTGGATGGTCATGTTCTGATCGGGGTTCACGGCCTGACGCATGTCGGCCAGAACACCCAACAGCTGTTCCGACCCTTCCTGAAGCTGGGCCTGCGTTTCTTTGACATTTTCTGCGGTCAGGTCATCGGCCAGCAGTGAAATCACCGACGCCGGCGTGCGCAGTTCGTGCGAGATGATCGAGAACATGCGCCGTTGCTTTTCATCCTTTTCCTGAAGTTCCGACAACGTCCGGCGCAGTTTGGTGGCCTGTGCGTTCTGCTCGGTCACATCCAGCACCAGACCGAAAGCAAGGATCAGCCCGCTGTCGGTTTGTTCGGACCAGACATAAATCATCAGATCGCGGATATCGTCTTCGTGCCGCGTGATGCGGATGTTCAGGTTGGCGTTTTTGCCTGCCTCAAGAAAGTTGATGCTTTCAAGCGCCAGCCGGTCTTCGGGCCGCATCCTTTGAAGAACCGTCTCAAGGCTCATGACCGATTGATCGATGCCCATGACGCGCATGCCGGTTTTGTCCAGACGGATCAAACCACGGTTCAGGTTCACCGCGAAAATACCCACGTCGGCAAAGTCGCGCGCCGCATCCAGACGATTGATATTGTTTACGTGCTCCTGTTCGCGCGTCTCGAAATAGCTGCGCAGGGCCAGAACGAACGTTCCGATTTGCAAAACGATGATCGAATAGGTGTCAAGCAACGCCTCTTCGGCGGACGCAAAGACCTGATCGTTCAGATAGGTGCCCGTGGCCGCGGCATAAATCGCAATCCCCAATGCCAACGACAGTGTCGCGATCGAGCTTGGCAAAACCACAGCCAGAAAGACCGCCACGACAGAGGCATCAAGCGACGGAAAGCCGCCCAATCCGTTCGTGTGCAAAAAGGCAAGCGCGATGAACAGAAGAATGGTCGCAGCCAATGACCGGAAATCACGGCGTTTCGGGCGCTGCAAAATGATCAGGAAGAACGCCAACATAACCGAGCCGCCGCGCAACGAACGACGAATGGCAAGCTCGACATAGTTGTCGCCCAATCCGGCCATTGCCCGAATGTCCGGATCAAGCCCCTGAAAGACGACCGAGGTCGTCAGGATAAAGGTCACGTTCACGATTATGAAAATCGCCGCAGACAGCATCACCTGCGCGATATCCGCGCCATAGGGCGTGAACCGCTGCGGACCAAAATTGATGCTGGCCACGGAAAGGCCGATGATCGTGCCCATGACCATGTTGGAAATCAGGAAATACAGCACGATCTCGGGCGCTTGTTGCAGCGTAAACTGCCATGCATCGTTATTCAGCGCCGGGATCATGATCGGAACAAGGAAAATGGCACCCGCCGCCAAGGTCGGCATCCAGAACAGACGCACCGGATAGACAAGAATGCCCAGAATGATGGAATAGAGCGAGATCGCAGGCGAATACTGAACGGCAAAGTCGTTCCGGCCGTGCACCAGCGACCCGTAGGTCATCGCAAGGGTCCAGAACAGCACCAGCGGAGCAAAGTAGATCAGCCCTTTGACGGGGTGTTTTTTGATCGCCCGGCGCAAACGGAAAAGACGCGAAACCGAAAAGGTTTCACGCAAAGGCTCGGGTACACCCAGATCGCTTCTGAAAGGTTGGCCGTCCGTGTGCTCAGTCATTTCTTATGGCGCTTCAATCGGCTTACACTTGATATCGTTTCGTTACTTGCAAATTTAGATGTCGCCCATATTCACCTTATCCCATGGGATTTCGACGATTTTTGGGCGCAACAGGCTTCCAAACACATAGCACTCGCCCTTTTGTTGCTAGCTATCCGAAAGGTGACAGTACTGCCCGATCTGCTAGGCAGCTCTGCGGCCGAACCCGCTGCGCCACACCAAGCTTAGTACGAAAAGCCCCGAAAAAATAAGGATAATTGTCGGAGCTGGGGCGCTATCTATCCAAAAGCTCAGGTAGATGCCGGATATGCACGAAAGAAGTGCGACTAGTACGGAATAGATCAACATTAGCGAGAACTTCTCGGTCATCAGATACGCGATTGCGCCCGGTGCAATCAGCATGCCAATCGCCAGAACCAACCCCACAGACGACAGCATTGCTACGATCATGCCCGACAACATTGCCAGCAATCCGTAATGGATCACCCGAACTGGCAGTCCCGCAATGCGGGCGTGCATCGGGTCAAACGCATGGGCCAGAACCATCCGCCATGTCGCCAGAAGGATGACCGCGATTGCAATAGAAATCGCCCCTGCCGTCCACAAATCCTCGGGTCCGACACCCAGCATGTTGCCGAATAGGATGTGATCCAGATGCACATCGCTTTCGATTGCCGTGTAAAGAACGATGCCAAGTCCGAACATGCCGGAAAACACGACGCCCATCACCGTATCCTGTTTGACCCGTGATGTGTTTGCCAGAAATCCGGTCGAAACGGCACAAAATAGTCCCGCCAGAAACGCCCCAATGATCAGCGGCGCGCCAACCACATAGGCCAGCACCACACCCGGCAAAACCGCGTGGCTGACCGCGTCGCCCATCAGCGACCAGCCTTTAAGAACCAGAAAACATGACAGCATCGCAGCGGCTGGTGCGATCAGCACCATGATCAGAAAGGCGTTCTGCATGAACGGAAACTGGAACGGCAGCAGCAGCTCTTGGATCATTCCACCACCTCTACCGCGACCCGCCGTTTCGCCGCCAACAACCCGTGCTTAGGCGCAAACAGATAAGCCATCAGGAACATCGCTGTTTGCAGGCAGACGATAATGCCGCCAGTCGCGCCGTTCAGGAAATAGCTCAGGTACGCCCCCACCGCGCAGGTCACCGCGCCGAAGATCACCGAAATAAGGATCAGACGCGGAAAATGATCGCTTAGCAGATAGGCCGTCGCCCCGGGCGTCACCACCAGCGCAATCACCAGAAACGCGCCCACGGTCTGCATCGCAGCCACCGTACAGGCCGCCAGAAGTGTAAAGAACACAACACGCAGGCCCGTCACCGGCAGGCCAATGCTGCGCGCATGGTTTTCGTCGAAAAACACCGCCATCAGATCGCGCCACTTGGCCAGCAGCACCACCATCGACACCGCCCCGATGATGACCAGTTGCACAGTATCTTCGACCGAGATCGCCAGAATGTTGCCCATTGTTATGGTCTGCACAGACACCGACATCGGGTTCAGCGACACCATAAACAGGCCCAGCCCAAAAAAGCCGGTAAAGATCAACCCGATGATCGCGTCTTCCTTAAGCCCCGTCCGGCTGCGCAAGAACAACGTCGACAGCGCCGCCAATCCGCCCGCCAGAAACGCACCCAAGGCAAAGGGTAAGCCCAGCATATAGGCCCCTGCCACGCCGGGCACGATCGAATGGGACAGCGCGTCGGCAATCAGCGACCAGCCCTTCAACATCAGGTAGGATGACAGAAACGCGCAAACAGCGCCCACCAACGCCGACACCCAGATCGCGTTGGTCATGTAGTTATAGGCAAAGGGTTCCAGCAGGACCGACATGGCCTATTCCGCCGCATCCAGAAAGATCGCGTTGCTGCGCCCGCCACCAAAGGCACGGCGCAGTTTTTCCGGTGTGAATGTCTGCTCCAACGGCCCCGCATCCAAAACAGTGCCATCCACCAGAACCGCATGATCGCAGAACTGCGGCACAGTGTTCAGGTGGTGCGTCGCAACAAGGATCACGGCACCTTCATCACGCAAAGCGCGCAACAGGTCCATGATCTGCTCTTCGGTCTTAACGTCGACCCCCGCAAAGGGTTCGTCCAGTAGAATAACCTGCGCCTCTTGTGCCAGCGCACGGGCCAAGAAGACCCGCTTTTTCTGACCACCGGACAGCTCACCAATCTGGCGGTTCTGATAGTCCAACATGCCGACACGGCTTAGCGCGGCCTCGACCGCCAGTTTGTCAGCCGCCTTCGGACGACGAAGAAACCCCATGCGGCCATAGCGGCCCATCATGACCACATCCTTGACCAGCACGGGGAAAGACCAATCGACCTCTTCCGACTGGGGCACATAGGCAACCATCTGTTGATCCAGCGCCTGTTCGGCGGGTTTGCCCAGAAATTCGACCGTGCCTGATGTGACCTTAACAAAGCCCATCAGCGCCTTGAACAACGTGGACTTCCCCGCACCGTTCACGCCCAATAGCGCAGTGATCGACTTTTCAGGCAGCTCGAAACTCGCGTCACGCAGCGCAACATGGCCGTTGGGGTACGTCACCCCGATCCTGTTTGCGCGCAGGCCGGTCATGATTGCAGCCCTTCCAAGATGGTCTCGGACGTGACCCGCAGCAAATCCAGATAGGTCGGCACGGGGCCGTCAGCCTCGGATAGGGAGTCCACAAAAAGCACCCCGCCATAGGCCGCGCCGGTTTCACGGGCGATCTGTTTGGCCGGACGATCCGAGACTGTGGATTCCGAGAACACGGCAGGCACGCCATTCGCGCGGACCGCGTCGATGACATCCTTGATCTGCTTCGGCGTGCCCTGCTGATCCGCATTGATCGGCCAGAGGTACAGTTCCTTCAGGTCAAAATCCCGCGCCAGATAGGAAAACGCGCCCTCGGACGTTGCCAGCCAGCGCTGGTTTTCGGGCAGCGCACGCACGGCATCCCGCAACGGGCCAATCGTGTCGGCAATCTGGGTTTTGTAGACCTCGGCGTTGGCGGCATAGGCCTCGGCATTCGCTGGATCGACCTCGGACAGGGCATCGCGGATGTTGTCCACATAGATCAGCGCTGAATCCAGCGCCATCCACGCGTGCGGGTTCGGCTTGCCTTCATACGACCCGCTGCTGATCGGCATCGGATCAACGCCATCCGATAGAACAGCCGCAGGCACATTTCGCAGGTTGCGGAAAAACTGTTCGAACCACAGTTCAAGGTTCATCCCGTTCCACAGGATCAAATCGGCGTCTTGCGCCGCCAGAATATCGCGTGGGGTCGGCTGGTAGCCGTGAATTTCCGATCCGGGCTTGGTGATCGACACCACATCGGCCAGATCACCCGCCAAGTTCTGCGCCATATCCGCGATAATGGTGAAGGTGGTCGCCACCTTGATACGGCCGGATGCAAAGGCCCCTGCCCCCGTTCCGGCGAAAGCCGCGAAACCGGTGGTGCCAGCAATAAAGCCACGTCTTGTGAACATGAAATGCTCCCATCTTGTCCCTTTATGCATTTGCAACTGATTTGCATCTTGTCAAGCTTGTTGCGAACGATTTGCAAGAAGGCTTGATGATTTTTTCGACCCATGCCAAAGAATAGGACATGACCAAAGCAGATGACCTGACCCAAGCCCTGCGCGACGCAGGTGTGCGCATCACCCGCCAGCGGGCGGCTTTGCTGACCGTGATCGCAGGCGCAGATGACCACCCCGACGCCGTGGAACTGCACCGCCGCGCGTCCAAGGATATGCCCAGTCTGTCGCTGTCCACGGTCTACCGCACCCTGACCGCGCTTGAGGATCAGGGCGTCATCCAGCGCCACCAGTTCGACGGCACCCCGTCCCGTTTCGAAAAGGCCGAAGATGACCACCACGATCACATGATCGACGTGGACACCGGCGAAGTGATCGAATTCTGCTCGGACCGCATCGAACAGTTGCAAACCGAACTGGCTGCCGAAATCGGCTATGAAATCGTTCATCACCGTATGGAGCTCTATGTCCGGAAAAAGGACGGCTGACTTTTTCCGCCGATAGGCGCGCGGGCTCTTTTCCCCGATTTGTCCTGCGGCTAGAACGAACCTCCAACACTTTCGGAGGCCTCCTTGGACACCAACGCACGTATCGCCCAGCTGATCGCCACTGACATTTCGGCACAACCCCGTCAGGTGGATGCCGCCGTCAAACTGCTGGACGAAGGATCGACCGTTCCTTTCATCGCCCGCTACCGGAAAGAGGCCACTGGCGGTCTGGACGATTCCCAACTGCGCACCTTGGCCGACCGGCTGTCTTACCTGCGCGAACTGGAAGCCCGCCGCGCGACCATCCTTGAATCCGTCAAATCCCAAGACAAGCTGACCGACGAACTGGCGCGCTCCATCGTGAACGCGACAACCAAGTCCGAGTTGGAAGACATTTACCTGCCCTACCGCCCCAAACGGCGCACTAAGGCGACCATCGCCAAGGAAAACGGGCTGGAACCATTGGCCGACGGCATCCTGAACGATCGCAGCGTCGACCCCGAGGCATTGGCCGCGACCTACCTCACCGAAAACGTGCCCGACGTGAAATCGGCCCTGAACGGCGCGCGCGACATCATCGCCGAACGCCTGTCCGAGGACGCCACACTTCTGGGCCGCCTGCGCGATTTCATGCGCGCCGAGGCTTGGCTGACCTCCTCTGTCGTCGCAGGGAAAGAGGCTGAGGGTGCCAAATTTCAGGACTATTTTGACAAGCGGGAAAAATGGGCAGACGTTCCCGCTCACCGTGCATTGGCCATGCTGCGCGCTGCCAATGAGGGTATCGTAACGCTCGACATCGCCCCCGATCCCGAAACCGGCGCACCCCGCGCGGCGGGCATCGTGGCGCAGGCGCTGAACGTCGGTCAGGGCGGCAAAGGCGACGACTGGCTGCGCACCATGGCGGGCTGGACGTGGCGCATCAAACTGTCGCTGACCATGATGGTCGATCTGATGGGCGAAATGCGCGCCCGCGCCCATGAAGAGGCCATTCAGGTCTTTGCCCGCAACCTGAAGGATCTGCTGCTGGCCGCCCCTGCCGGTGCGAAATCCGTTCTGGGCCTCGACCCCGGTATCCGGACAGGAGTGAAAGCGGCCGTTGTAGATGCGACGGGCAAGGTCCTGGCGACAGACACGCTCTACCCCTTCCAGCCCAAGAACGACGTGAACGGCGCGATTGCCGCGATCCATCGTCATATCGCCCAACACAACGTCGCCCTGATCGCCATCGGCAACGGCACAGCCAGCCGTGAAACCGAACGTCTGGTCGCGGACGCGATCAAATTGCTACCCAAGGGCATCCCCGCCCCCACCAAGGTCGTCGTGTCCGAGGCTGGCGCATCAGTCTATTCGGCCTCGGAACTGGCGGCCAAAGAATTTCCCGATCTCGACGTGTCCCTACGCGGCGCCGTGTCCATCGCCCGCCGCCTACAGGACCCGCTGGCCGAACTGGTCAAGATCGAGCCCAAAGCCATCGGCGTGGGCCAGTACCAGCACGACGTCGACCAATCCCGCCTGACAAAAGCGCTGGATGCCGTGGTCGAAGACGCCGTGAACGCGGTTGGCGTTGATCTGAACACCGCCTCAGCCCCGCTTCTGGCGCATGTGTCGGGCCTTGGCCCTGTGTTGGCCGAGGCTGTCGTCGCCCATCGCGACTCCAACGGCCCCTTCAAGGATCGCAAATCCCTTCTTAAGGTCGCGCGCCTTGGGCCCAAGGCGTTCGAACAATGTGCGGGCTTCTTGCGTATCCGCGACGGCGAGGAACCTCTGGATGCCTCTTCGGTTCACCCCGAAGCCTATGGCGTCGCGCGCAAGATCGTTGCCGCCTGTGGCCGCGATCTGCGCGAGGTGATGAAGGACCCTGCCCTTCTCAAACGCCTGAACCCTGCCGATTTCGCCGATGACACCTTCGGCCTGCCCACCGTCCGCGACATCTTTGGCGAATTGGAAAAGCCCGGACGCGACCCGCGCCCGAGCTTCAAGACAGCGCAATTCACCGACGGCGTCGAAACCATCAACGATCTGCGCGAAGGCATGGTTCTGGAAGGCACCGTGACCAACGTCGCCGCCTTCGGGGCCTTCGTTGATATCGGCGTCCATCAGGACGGGCTTGTCCACGTCAGCCAACTGGCCGACCGGTTCGTGAAAGACCCGCATGAGGTGGTCAAAACCGGCGATGTCGTCAAAGTCCGCGTGACCGAGGTCGACGTCCCCCGCAAACGCATCGGCCTGTCCATGCGCAAAGACGGCGGTACATCCGCGAAAGAGGCCCGCACCGAACGCAGCGCCGGTCCGTCCCATGGCAAAGGTCGCCCACAGCGGCACAACGGCAAATCCGCGCCAAAGTCCAAACAGGACAATTCACAGGGCGCACTGGGTGCTGCCCTGCTGGAAGCGATGAAAAAGCGCTAAACGTCCACGTTGGACAGGATATGCTCGGCTGAGAACGCGATATGCGTTTTCAGCGCCTCTTCTGCCTGAACAGCATCGCGATTGCGCAGCGCCCGCACGATTGCCCCGTGCTGGTCGTGCGAGGTATTCAGCCGCGCAGGCGTGTCCACCTGACGGGCCACCAGCCCGATCAACCGCCCCCGCACGCCTGTGCGCATCACAACCAGATCGGGGTTTTTGGTGCTGCGGCAGATCATATCGTGAAAACGCGAATTAGCACTGTCATAGGCATCGTAATCCTCGGCCTCGACCATCGCGCCCATCTGGCGGTGCAGTTCTTCTAACGCCCAAACTTCGCCAAGCGTCATCCGCTCGGCCGCAAGCTTAACGCACAGCAGATCAATCTCGCTCAGCGCCTCGAACATCTGCGCAATCCGTTCTCGGGTGATCTCGGCAACCACCAGACCTTTGGAATAACTTCGCTCCGCCAGATTGCGCGACACGAGCGTATGCATCACCGATTGGATATCCGCCCGTTCAACTCGGTATTTTTCGGACAACCAAACTTCGTCCAAAACAGTGCCAGCGGGAAGTGCACCGCTGACAATATCAGATTCAAGAGCGGCCGAAATCGCCGCGATCTGCGAAACATGTTCGCTATGAATGAATGTGCCTGTGGTGTTCATGGATCGACAATAATCACCTACACGCAACAGGCGAATGACAATCAAACTGACAGTATCTTTTGCCCACTCACATCCAGCTTATCCGCTCAATCCTTGGGCAAACGTCCAATTTTCAAGCAATCGGTGATTTTGAACGAAAACAGGGGGGCGAAAAACTTCCCGTTTCGCCCCCCTGTTTCCGCTTATCGAACCAATCCAACAGGTCACTATATGTTTGCAGGACAGACCTACTGGCAGCGCGTGCCATCGCCGGTTCTTGGGTATTATTTCGTCAAAATCAGTTTGCCCGCGCGGGTGATCCGCAGCGTGTAGACTTGGTCGTTCAAACGGATGTGGGCCAGTGTGCCGCCCGAGGTCAGAAGCTCGGCTTCATGCGTGGGAACGATTTGCGCGCCTTCGACGCTAACTTCACGGTTCATCATTGTGTGTGCCCTCAGTCAGGGTTGGCCATTTCGGCAAATTGCAGGAACGCCAAGGGCAGCCCCCTGGCACAGCGATCTGATCTGGCTGACCCTGTGCGGGGTGGCTGAGTTATTCCTGATTGATTTAGTAGGATTTGTCAAGGCGGGATTCCCGATGCCCCCAAAACAGACAAACGCGAAGGTTTCCCTTCGCGTTTCGATCCTACATCACAGCGCCGATTTGCCATGGCACGGTTTCGTTGTCGCCCAGCCCCAGCTCTTCGCTTTTGCTGGGCTGGCCCGAGGCGACGGCAAGGAAATGCTCTAACATCTCGCGGCCCTTATCCGGGATCGACACACCTTGGCTCAGGATATCGCCGCAGTTGATATCCATGTCCTCGGACATCGACTGATACAGCCGGTCATTTGTGGCGACCTTGATCGTCGGCGCAGGTTTCGATCCGAACGCCGATCCACGCCCCGTGGTAAACACAATCAACTGCGCCCCACCGGCGATCTGGCCCGTCACAGACACAGGATCATATCCGGGCGTGTCCATAAAGATCAGACCTTTGCTGTCGATCTTCTCGCCATAGTGCAGCACGTCCGACAGCGGCGCAGACCCCGCCTTGGCCACAGCGCCCAAGGATTTCTCAAGGATCGTGGTCAACCCGCCTGCTTTGTTGCCGGGGCTCGGGTTGTTGTCCATCGAACCGCCGTTCATCTGCGTGTACTCTTCCCACCAGCGGATACGTTCGATCAGCTTGTCGGCCACATCGCCATTCACGGCACGCCGCAGCAACAACTGCTCGGCCCCGTAAATCTCAGGCGTCTCCGACAGTACGGTCGTGCCCCCTTGTGCCACCAGCAAATCCGACGCGGCCCCCAAAGCAGGGTTCGCAGTGATACCGGAATAGCCATCAGAACCACCACATTGCAGCCCGATCACCAGATCAGAGGCTGGACAGGTCGTACGCTCAGCCTTGGCCACCTCGGGCAGCAGTTCTGCCACCTTGGCAACAATCGCCTCAATCGTGGCGCGCGTGCCGCCTGTGTCCTGAATGGTCAGGCCGTGAAACCGTTCGCTCCCCTCGGCCCCGAACAGGGTCTTCATCCGTGCGATCTGCATCACCTCACAGCCAAGGCCCACAAACACCGCCGCGCCCACATTGGGGTGCGTCGCATGCCCCCAAAGGACACGCTGAAGGTTGTCCCATCCCGCGCCCTCCGACGCCATGCCACAGCCCGTCCCATGGGCCAGCGCAAAGATGCCATCCACGTTGGGATAGGGCGCGAGCAGGCCACGACGCACAACCTCATCCGCCGCTTTCCGGATGACGGTGGCTGAACAATTCACAGTGGCACACAGCGCGATATAGTTCCGGGTTCCCACACGTCCGTCTTCACGGCGGTATCCCTGAAATGTCATCGGCTTCTGCGGGGCAACAGCCGCCTTGGCGGCCTCCAGATCCGCACCGATCTCATAGCCCCGATCGTGATCCCCGATGGCACAGTTGTGGCTGTGTACATGCTCGCCCGCAGCAATGTCTGCCGTGGCATAGCCGATGATCTGCCCGAACTTCCGGATCGCCGCGCCCTTCACCAAAGCATGCCGCGCAACCTTATGACCCTGCGCAACAGGCGCGTCCAAAGGCGCACCCAGCCCCAAAGGATCATCCCCCGCACCGGCCTTAGCCGTCAGAATGGCCACGTCATCTTTCGGGTCCAGAACAATCGGCTCAGCCATGTGTTGCATCCGCATAGGTCAAACCGGCGATCACACCGCGCAATTCAGCCAATCCGCGCAAACGCCCGATCAGCGGATAGCCCGGATGGGTATTGCGCCCTTCATCAGTCAACAGGGCATGACCATGATCCGGACGGAACGGAATATCCGCATCCCTGCGCGCGTCCTTCCGGCGACGCTTCTCTTCCGCCAGCAAAACCGCAACCAAGGCCGGCATATCCGTGTCCCCATCCAGATGCGCAGCTTCCTCAAACGACCCATCCGGTTCCTTCCGGACATTCCGCAGATGGGCAAAATGAATCCGATCCGCAAACTCCGCCGCGATGGCAGGCACGTCATTGACCGGATTGGCCCCCAGCGAACCAGCACACAGCGTCAGACCGTTGGCCACATCATCCACCATTGCCATGATCGCCGCGATATGATCGCGCGATGAAACGATGCGCGGCAATCCGAGCAACGGACGCGGCGGATCATCGGGATGGATACACATCCGCATCCCCAACTCTGACGCCGTCGGGATAACCTCTTCCAGAAACCGCTTAAGGTTCGCCTGCAAATCTTCGGTGGTAAACCCCTGCCAAGGCGCAAGCGCCGCTCGCAGACCCTCCACATCATACCGCGCATAGGCCCCCGGCAATCCGGACATGATCGCCGTCAACAACCGCTGCCGCTCTGCCTCATCCGCGCCGTCGGCCCACTCGGTGGCCTGATCTAGTATATCCTGAGTATACTCGGCCTCAGCACCTTCGCGCCCCAGCATATGAACCTCGAACCCGGCCATCTCGACCTGCGAAAACCGCAGCGATGTGCCACCATCCGGCAAAGCAGCATCCAAACGGGTCCGCGTCCAATCCAGAAGCGGCATGAAGTTATAGCAAACGGTCGTCACGCCCTGCGACGCAAGGTTCGCCAGCGACTGGCGGTAGTTCTCGAACAACCCATCCAGATCCCCCTGCCCCAGCTTGATATCCTCATGCACCGGCAGACTTTCCACCACAGCCCAATGCGCGCCTGACGCCTCAATCATCGCCTTGCGCTCGGCAATCGCCTCAACCGGCCAGACCTCGCCATAGGGAATGTCGTGCAAGGCTGTCACAATGCCCCGCGCACCCGTCTGCGCAATCTCGGAGAGATCAATCGCGTCCAACGGACCAAACCAGCGCCACGTCTCGATCATGCCACCAACTCCTGCACCATGGCGCGCGCGCCTTTGGCGACCAGCCCCTCATAGCCCCCCGTCACCGCAGCCCGAAAACCGTCATGCGCCGCCAGCTCAGGCGCGAACACGTCCTCAACCCCCAACAGGGCGGCCACCTTCGCAGCGGGCGTTGCCGCGCCTTCCGACAGCTCGCGCAAACGCGCCGCCAAAGGATCACGCACATCAATCATCGCACCGGCTTCATCCACGCCCCCCACGTAACGCATCCACCCCGCCACAGCGAGCGCAAGTCCAGGCACAGACCGACCCGCAGCCAAAGCATCACTTACCGTTCCCAAAATCCGCTGGGGCAGCTTTTGCGACCCGTCCATAGCAATCTGCCACGTCCGGTGACGAATGGCCGGATTGCGATACCGCTCCAACAAAGCCGCCGCATATGCCGCCAAATCCTCACCTTCGGGCTGGGGCACTGTGGGTATGATTTCGTCTGTCCACAAATACTCACATAGCCCAGCGAATGCCGCATCGGACACCGTGTCGGAAATCGTCTCATACCCCGCCAAGTAGCCCAGATAGGCCAGCGTCGAATGGGTGCCGTTCAGACAGCGCAGTTTCATCGTCTCGTGGGCATCCACATCCCGCACGAATTGCGCACCGCCCACGTGCCAGTCAGGCCGCGCGCCGTCGACGAAGTCATCTTCGATGACCCACTGACGGAAGGGTTCATGCTGGACACAGGCCGGATCATAATAGCCCTGCGCCTCTTCCAGCGCGGCTATGTCCGCCTCGGTCGTCGCGGGCGTGATCCGGTCCACCATGGTGGCCGGAAAACGGCCCTCGGACGCGATCCAGTCGCGGAGACCGGCGTCCACTTGCCCCGCAAACTCCAACACCATGCCGCGCGCCAGATGGCCGTTCGACGGCAGGTTATCGCAGCTTAACACCGTGAAGGGCGCAATGCCCGCAGACCGACGCCGCGCCAAAGCACCCACGATAAACCCGAGCGCCGATTGCGGCGCATCCAAATGCGCCAGATCATGCACGATGTCGGCATGATCCAACCGCAGCCGCCCCGTAGACGGCTCGTGGCAGTACCCTTTTTCGGTGATGGTCAATGACACGATCTTCACCGCCGGATCAGCCATCACATCCAGAACCGCAGACGGGCTTTCCGGTGCGACCAGCACCTTATTGATCGACCCGATCACGGTATGCGTAACGCCCTCGGCCCCCAAGGACACGGATGTATAAACACCCCCCTGCGGTTCAAGCTGGTCACGCGCCGTGGGGCTGCGCAGGCTTACAGCCGTGATACCCCAATCGCCGCCCGAGGCCGCCATCGCCTCTTGCGTATAGATAGCATTGAACGCGCGAAAGAACGCGCCGGGGCCAAGGTGGACGATACCAGTTTTCGGCGCGTCGCCTTGTCGGGTCAGTCTCGGGTTAGCGGGCAAGCCAGCCTCCATCCACATTCAGAACCGCACCTGTCACGTATTTCGCAGCAGGCGTGCACAGGAAGGTCACCGCACCAGCGATATCCTCCGCATCGCCCCAGCGACCCGCCGGAATACGATCCAAAATCGCCTGATTGCGCGCCGCGTCGTTGCGCAGCGCTTCGGTGTTGTTGGTTGCGATATAGCCAGGTGCCACGGCATTCACATTGATGCCCTTCGCGGCCCATTCATTGGCGAAAATCTTGGTCAGACCAGCCACACCATGTTTCGACGCGGTATAGGCAGGCACGCGGATGCCGCCCTGAAAGCTGAGCAGCGATGCGATGTTCACAATGCGACCCTCGGCCCCACGCGCAATCGCGGCCTTGGCAAAGGCCTGACACAGCAGGAACACGGCCTTCAGGTTCACATCCATCACATCGTCCCAATCGGCCTCGGAATAATCAACCGAGTCCTCGCGCCGGATGATGCCTGCGTTGTTCACCAGAATGTCCAGATCACCGGCCTTGGCCAGCTGGGACGCGCCTTTGACCGG
The DNA here is from genome assembly GCF_982780845.1 of Thalassococcus sp. NCBI lineage: Bacteria > Pseudomonadati > Pseudomonadota > Alphaproteobacteria > Rhodobacterales > Roseobacteraceae > Thalassococcus > Thalassococcus sp. The sequence continues at coordinate 51,124 of NZ_CEYADA010000009.1, read as the reverse complement.
ATCGGACAGGTCCAGCGTCAGCGCCTCGGCACTGCCACCTGCGGCAGTGATCTGCGCGACGGTGTCATCACAGGACGACCTGCCAGCGGCGATCACATGGGCACCGGCAGCGGCCAGACCAATGGCAATCGCCTGACCGATCCCTGTGTTCGCCCCCGTCACCAGCGCGCGCTTGCCTTCGATGCTGAAGGGGTTGCTCATCGCAGGTCCTCCATCGCGACCATGTCCATGTCGGTGAAGTCTACGTTGTCACCGGCCATCGCCCAGCAGAAGGTGTAAGAGCCGGTGCCCGCGCCCGAGTGGATGGACCACGGCGGGGAAATCACGGCCTCTTCGTTGGCCACAACGATGTGCCGCGTCTCGCTCGGCTGGCCCATGAAGTGGAACACGCGCTGGTCTGCCGTCATGTCGAAATACAGATAGGCTTCCATCCGGCGGTCATGCAGGTGGGCGGGCATTGTGTTCCAGACCGAGCCTTCTTTGAACTGAGTGTAGCCCATCAGCAGTTGGCAGCTTTCGCAGACATCGGGGTGAAGCAGCTGAATGATCACCCGCTCGTTGGCCGTCGCGATGGAACCCAACTCGACCCGCTTCGCCTCGGCCAGTGTGATCAGCTTGGTCGGGCATGTGCGGTGCGCAGGGGCGGACAGGATGTAGTAGCGCCCTGCCCCGCTGAAGGTGATCGCGCCTGCGCCCATGCCGATGTACAGCACTTCGCCGTTGGCAATTTCATAGGTTTCGCCACCAACAGACACGGTGCCTGTGTCGCCGATATTCAGAATGCCCATTTCGCGTCGTTCCAGAATGGTGGCGGTGCCCGTTTCCGGAACATGATCCAGCGTCAGGTCCTTGCCCGCAGGCACAGCCGAGCCAAGGATCAGACGATCGTAATGGGAATACACCAGCTTGATCTCGCCCTCGGCGAACAGGCCGCCCACGTGGAAATGATCGCGCAGACCTTGGGTATCCAGCGTCTTGGAGGTTGCGGGATCAATGGCGTAGCGGGTTTCAGCGGTGGTCATGGAAATGGCTCCTGTTCAAAGAAAATCGTCGCGGCGAGGGGTGAAGGTGTCGATCAGCTCGCCCGGCTCAAGGCAGGTGCAACCGTGCTCGGCACCCGACGGGATGACAAAGCTGTCGCCAGGTTTGACGTCAAAGCTGTTGCCAGCCACGGAAAAGCGGAACTTGCCGGTCTTCACATAGGTCGACTGGACATGCGGGTGGCTGTGCAACGCGCCCTTCGCGCCCTCTTCGAAAGCGAAGGACACAACCATCAGTTCAGGACTGTCGGACAACACCTGACGGGCCACGCCCTGATCAGGGTGAACAACCGGAAACGTGCGGATCATCGAAAACTCCAATCAGCGGAAAAGAGAGGGCAGCCAAAGCGACAACGCGGGCACATAGGTAACCAGCAGCAGCACGCCAAAGGCCGCAAAGTAGAAAGGCCAGATCGTGCGCATGGCCTGCCCGATCCCGATCTTGCCCACAGCACAGCCGACGAACAGCACAGCACCCACAGGCGGTGTGCACAGGCCGATGCCAAGGTTCAGGATCAGGATGATGCCGAACTGCACCGGATCGACGCCAAAGGCGGTGGCGACCGGCAGGAAGATCGGCGTGGTGATCACGATCAGCGGGCTCATGTCCATGAAGGTGCCCAGAACCAGCAGGCTGATGTTGATCAGCAGCAGGATCACAATGGGGTTGTCCGACACGCCCTTCAGGAAGGTCACCATTTCGGAAGGCACCTTAAGGAAGGCCAGAAGCCATCCGAAGGCCGCCGCCATGCCGATGACCAGCAGAACCATCGCCGTTGTGCGCACGGCGGCAAAGGTTGCTTCACAGAACTCGGTCCAGTTCAGGCTGCGATAGGCGAAGACTGTCACTAGGAAGGCATAGACCACGGCAATACAGGAACTTTCAGATGCGGTGAAAATGCCCGAACGCACGCCCCCAAAGATGATCGCCACAAGGATCAGGCCCGGAATGGCCGAGGCCAGCAAAACACCCAACATCCGCACACCGGGGAAAGGTTCGGTCGGGTAACCACGCTTGCGCGCCACCAGCCATGCAGCCACCATTAGTGCGAACGCCAGCAGTAGGCCCGGGATGATACCGGCGGTGAACAGATCGGCGATAGACAGACGTCCGCCCGCCGAAATCGAATAGATGATCAGGTTGTGGGACGGCGGCAGCATCAGCGCGATGATCGACGACACGACCGTTACGTTCACCGCATAGTCGGTGTCATAACCCTTCTTCTCCATCTGCGGGATCATCAGGCCCCCGATGGCCGACGCATCCGCCGCAGCCGAGCCGGAGATGCCGCCAAACAACACAGACGCCGTGATGTTCACTTGGCCCAGACCACCGCGTAAGTGGCCGACAAGTCCCCCCGCCAAGGCAACCAGCCGTCGGGCGATATCGCCCCTGACCATCAGCTCGCCCGCGTAGATAAAGAAGGGGATCGCCATAAGCGCAAAGACGGACACGCCCGAGTTCAGACGCTGGAACACCACCACCGGCGGCAGGCCCATGTACAGAACGGTCGCAAAGCTGGACACGCCCAGACAGAAGGCGACCGGCGTGCCGATCAGCAAAAGAAAGGTGAAGGTTCCGAAAAGAATCCAGAGTTCCATAGGTCAGTCGTCCAGTTCTTCGCCAAAGCGGGCGGTCGGCAATCCGGCAGCGCGGCGCGCCAGCCGTTCCAGTGAAAACAGCACCACAAGGACGCCGCCCACCACGATGGGAAGGAAATCATAAGCGCCGGAAATCCCCAGCGACGGGATCTTGTTGCCGGCAGTTTTCATGGCCAGCAGCGTGCCGTACCAAACCATGCCAAAGCCGAAGGCCGTCACAACAATGTCAGAGATCGAATAAAGGATCAGCTTCAGCCGGTCCGGTGCAAAGTGCAAAAATACCTCGAACGACAGGTGATAGCCTTCGCGGATACCGACAGCGGCCCCCAGCAGAATGAACCAGCCCATCACCATGACGGATGCGGGTTCGGTCCAGATGATGCTGTCGTTCAGAACATACCGCCACCAGACCTGCGCCGCGATCATGACGGTCATGGCAACAAGCCCCGCCCCCGCGATCCACAGCCCGATACGGGCAAGTTTCCCTGTGATGATCGCAATCGTTTCCACGGCGCGTCTTTCTGTTAGGAGGGGCGCGCGCGGTAAGAGGACACCGCGCGCACCGATCAGGGTCAGATTACTCTGTCGCCTGAATACGTGTGACGAGGTCTTTCAGCTTGTCGGATGTAACGTGCTTTTCATAGACCGGCTTCATCGCTTCGATGAACGGGGTTTTGTCGATGTCGGTGATCACCTCGACGCCCGCGTCACGGACCTTTTGCTCGGACACTTTTTCACGCTCGGCCCACAGGGCGCGCATGACCGGAACGGCGTCTTTGGCCGCCTGACGGACAATCGCCTGATCGTCGGCGCTCAGCTTGTCAAAGCTGGCTTTGGACATGACCAGAACTTCGGGAACGATCAGGTGCTGGTCCAGCGTGTAGTAGCCAGCAACTTCGAAGTGACCCGAGGATTCATAAGACGGCCAGTTGTTTTCCGCGCCATCGATAACGCCGGTCTGGATAGAGGAGTATACCTCGCCGTAAGGCATCGGTGTCGCGTTCGCGCCAAGGGCGCCAACCATGTCGACAAAGATATCCGACTGCATCACGCGGAACTTCATGCCCGCCAGATCTTCCATCGATGTGATGGGTTTCTGCGAGTTGTAGAAGCTGCGCGAACCGCCGTCGAAGTATGCCAGACCAACCAGATCATGCTGTTCGAACGCCGCAAGGATTTCGTCGCCAATCGGACCGTCCATGACGTTGTGCATATGTTCGACCGAACGGAAAACGTAAGGCAGCGATACGACCTGTGTTTCTTCGATGATGTTGTTGAACGGGCCCATCGAGACGCGGTTCATGTCGATCACGCCGAACTGTGTCTGTTCGATGGTGTCTTTTTCCTGACCCAGCTGCGCCGAGTGGAACACTTCGATGCACAGGCGACCATTGGTGCGCTCTTCCAGCATCTTGCCCATTTCCTGAACGGCAACCACGGTGGGGTAGCCTTCGGGGTGCGTGTCAGACGACCGCAGGGTGACTTCGCAGGCGCTGGCCGCTGTGGCCATCGCGGATGTGGCAAGCAGCGCTGCCATCAGGTGACGTTTCATTCGTAATCCTCCCTTGGATTTTTGGCCTGTCACAGCCGGTATGCCTCTTTGGCGAGGCGATAGGTCAGGTCCTGTGCCACCTCGAACGCCTCGTCCTCTCTCAGGCGTCCAGTCGCGACCAGAGTCGCGAGGTAGGCACAGTCCGACCGCCGCGCGACGTCGTGGCGCGCGGGGATCGAACAGAAAGCACGGGTGTCGTCGTTGAACCCGGCTGTATTGTAGAAACCGCAGGTTTCGGTCGTGGCTTCGCGGAATTTCCGGATGCCCTCGTAGCTGTCAAAGAACCACCACGGCGGGCCCAGACGCAGGGCCGGATAAGCCCCCGCCATCGGCGCCAGTTCGCGGCCATAGGTTGTTTCATCCAGCGTAAACAGGATGACCGTCAGGTCACGCTCCATCCCCACCGCATCCAGCAGCGGGCGCAGCGCGCCGACGTAATCGGTGCGGCCCGGAATATCGAAACCCTTGTCGCGGCCATGGGCGGCAAAGACCGGTGCCGAATGGTTGCGCCGCGCACCCGGATGGATTTGCAGCGTCAGCCCGTCTTCAAGGCTCATCCGCGCCATTTCTGTCAGCATGTGACCACGGAAGGCGTCCGCCTCGTCCGCAGTGCAGGTGCCTTTCAACGCCTTCTGGAACAGCGCATTGGCATCCGCCGCAGACAGGTCTTCGGTCCGCGCGGTGGCGTGGCCGTGATCTGATGCGGTTGCGCCGAATTCCTTGAAATAGGCGCGGCGTGCGCGATGGGCATTCAGATAGCCATCCCACGTTGCGGTATCTTCACCAGTGATCGCGCCCAGTTCGGCGACATTGTCTGCGAACCCTTCGAATTCCGGATCAACCACAGCATCGGGGCGGTAGGTGGTGATCACCCTGCCCTGCCAACCGCTTTCGCGGATTTGGCGGTGCCATTTCAGATCGTCCAGCGCGCCTTCGGTCGTGGCCAGTGCCTCGATCTTGAAGCGGTCAAACAATGCCCGGGGGCGGAAATCATCCTGCGCCAGTTTCGCGTCGATATGGTCGTAATACATATCCGCCGTTTCGGCAGAGAGCGGCACATCCAGACCGAAAACATGTTCAAACGAATGGTTCAGCCACATCGCCGAAGGCGTGCCGCGCAGCAGGTAGTAATGCTCGGCAAAGCGTTTCCAGATCAGGCGCGGATCGGTTTCGGTCGGGCCGCCGTCAACTCGGGGCACACCCAGATCGGTCAGGGGCACACCCTGCGACACCAGCATGCGGAAGACGTAGTGATCGGGGATCACGAACAACTCGGCGGGGTTCGGGAAACGTTTGTTTTCCGCAAACCACTGCGGATCGCAGTGACCGTGAGGCGAAATAATCGGCTGGTCTGCCACGCTTTCATACAGCGCGCGCGTCAAACCACGCAAGCCTGTTTCGACCGGAAATAGGCGATCCGGATCAACCAAAGCCATAATGTCCCCCCACTTTGCGACTCGTCATTTCTCCAAACTAATATGCTAGTTGATTAGTTGTGTCAAAAAAGATTTCGTCTATACTGTCCAAAGCTTGGAAAAACGGGACGACGCCTTGCCTATGAATGACCTTTCCATTGCGCCCCTGTCGGCGATCCAGACTGTCACCACGACAGATCAGGTTTTTGAATCGCTCTACCACGCGCTCATCACGTTCAAGCTGGCCCCCGGCACCAAGGTTTCCGAAATCGAGATCGCCAAAGCGCTCGGCGTTTCGCGCCAACCCGTGCGCGACGCGTTCTTTCGCCTGTCGCAGGTAGGCTTTCTTCTGATCCGCCCGCAACGCGCGACACTGATCACAAAGATTTCCTCGCAAGCCGTGCTTCAGGCCAGCTTTATCCGGACCGCGCTGGAAACCGCCTGCTTCCTTGATGCGGTCAACACCATGACCGAGGATGACTTCGACGAAATCCGCAGTCTGCTCGCACAACAGAAAACCGCCATCGCCGCAGATGAACGATCCAAGTTCCACGAACTGGATGACCGCATGCACCAGCGCATCTGCGAAATGTCCGGTCACGGCTATGCCTGGGCGCTGATCCAGGAACAAAAGGCCCATATGGACCGCGTGCGGTTTCTGTCCTTGTCGTTCGGCCAGCAAACCGCCTTTGACCAGCACCTGTCGATCACCGACGCGCTGTTTGCCCGCGATGCCGATGCCGTTCAAAAACACCTCGAGGAACATCTAGGCCGGATCAAATACATCCTGCCCCAGATCCGAGAAGAACATCCCCAATATTTCGAAGATAGCGACACATGACGCAGACAGTTCTCGCCATTGGCGAATGTATGGTCGAAATGGCCCCGACGGGCGACGGCCATTACACGATGGGCTTTGCCGGCGATACGTTCAACACCGCTTGGTACCTGCGCAAACTGGCAGGCGATGACCTGACCGTGTCCTATTTCAGCGCCGTGGGCGATGACGCGGCCTCGGCCCAGATGACGGCGTTCATGCAAGGTGCGGGCGTGACCCCTGAACTGCGGGTGATCCCGGGCGCGTCGGTCGGCCTTTATATGATTTCGCTGAAAGACGGAGAGCGCAGCTTTTCCTACTGGCGCAGCGCCTCTGCCGCGCGGCAGATGGCGGATGGGCTGAGCGAACTGCCAAACCTGAAGGCAGGCGATGTGGCATTTTTCTCCGGCATCACCCTGGCGATCCTGCCGGTTGAGGGGCGCGAGACATTGCTGTCCGTTCTGGCCAAGGCCCGTGCCGGAGGCGTGCGCATCGTGTTCGACCCGAACCTGCGCCCGCGCCTCTGGGCTTCGGATCAAGAAATGTGTGATTGGATCATGCGCGGCGCGGCAGTGGCGGACATCGCCCTGCCCTCGTTCGAGGATGAAGCCACCTACTTCAACGATGCCGACAAAGCGGCGACAGCCAAACGCTATGCCGACGCGGGCGTAACCCTGTCTATCGTCAAAGACGGCGCAGATGCCGTTCTGATCGACGCCGCAGGCCAACCGCAGGAAACCGTGACCCCGATGAAAGTAACCCAAGTGGTCGACACAACGGCGGCGGGGGATTCCTTTAACGCAGGCTTCTTAAGCGGCTTGATGTCGGGCCAGTCCAACGCCGATGCTGTGCGCGCCGGATGTGCCCTAGCGGCGCAGGTCGTGGGCAAACGTGGTGCGTTGGTCGATCTGGACTAAAGCGCGTTAGTCCTCGACCGAGAACTTGGCGCAATCGCTGCCGAAGGGCATCGAGATGTCGCTGCCTGTAACCCCGCGCAGCAATTCACCCAGTTCGACCTTGGACTTGGCCAAGCGGACCTTGGCGCTCATGATGTTGGTGAAATCGAATTCGTAATCGGAATCCGGCAAACCGGTTTCAAGGAAGGCCTCATTGCAAACCGGCTCTAACAAAGCGGCGGCAGGGTCCGACGCATAAAGGTCGTAACAGACCTTCATGGTCATTTGCTCGGCCTCTTGCGTGCGGGCCAATTTGAAGTTGTCATACTCTGCCTCAAGGCTTTTGACCGACTCTTGCGCAGCAGAGATTTCGCATTCAAGCCGCGCCCGTTCGTTCTGATAATCGATCTGGTTCGAGGCCTTTTTGTTCATCGCCTTGTCGATATAGTCCTGCTCCATATCCGCCTCCATTCCGGTCAGGAAACGGCTTTTGGTGGTGAAATATGTCCACTCGCCCCCTTTGGCGGCTTCAAGACAGGATTTCGCGTCAGCAATGACTTGTGTCGCGAACAAGGCCCGCCAATCGATGATTTCATCCGCCAGACGTTCAGCAGTATCCATGTCATCAGCGCGGACAGCTTCCAGACAGGCAGCGACCGTTTCCTTGTGGGTGTCCGCCTGCGCGCCCGGACCGACAGCATAGGTTACACCAGACAAAACCGCCAAAGGCGCAAATCGGATAATGCCATTCATCGAAAAATCCCCGCAGGTCTTAAAGCGTAAATTCGCGTAAGGCCGCAGATCAATAATGAAACAGCAAAAGCATTACCTGAACGGCCATGCAGTTTAACGAAACAGGGCGGGGATTGTTCCCCGCCCTGAGTGTTTTAGATCACCGCTTCGAACAGCGCCGTGACGTTTTCGGTGGTCAGTTCCACCGGATTGCCACCACAGGACGGATCGGACAGCGCCATGGGCACCAGCACATCCATCTTATCCCCCGTCACGCCGATCTCGGACAGTTTGCGCGGGATGTTGAAGCTGTCGTTGAAGGTCTGAACAAAAGCGCGGAAGCCGTCATAGCCACCATCAATGCCCAGATATCCCGCCGCGCGATCAAACCGGTCGCGGATCATGGGTTCGTTCAGGTCCAGAACCGCAGGCATACAGACCGCGTTGGTGGTGCCGTGGTGCGTGTTGAACACCGCGCCAATCGGGTGGGACAGCGCGTGGATCGCCCCCAGACCTTTCTGGAACGCCGTCGCCCCCATCGCCGCCGCCGACATCATCTGTGCGCGGGCCTCAATATCCGTGCCGTCCTGATAGGCGCGGGGCAGATAATCGATGACCAACCGCATGCCTTCCAGCGCGATGCCTTGGCTCATGGGATGGTAGAACGGAGACGAGAACGCCTCGACACAGTGGGCAAAGGCATCAAGGCCCGTGCCCGCCGTGATCATCGGCGGCATGCCGACGGTCAGCTCAGGGTCACAGATCACCACCGACGGCAGAACCTTGGGGTGGAAGATGATCTTTTTCTCGTGCGTGACCGAATTGGTGATGACGCTGGCTCGGCCCACTTCGGATCCTGTGCCAGCGGTCGTGGGCACAGCCACGATCGGCGCGATGGCGTCGGCATCCGCACGGGTCCACCAATTGCCGATATCTTCAAAATCCCAAACTGGGCGTGTCTGACCGGCCATAAAGGCGACCATTTTCCCAAGGTCGAGACCCGAGCCACCACCGAAAGCGATCACACCGTCATGGCCGCCTTCTTTAAAGGCGGCCACACCAGCGGCCAGATTGATCTCGGACGGGTTCGGATCGACGTCCGAGAAAATGCCACGGCCAAGTCCCGCAGCCTCCATGATGTCCAGCGTCGCGGCTGTGATCGGCAGCGGCGCAAGGCCCTTGTCCGTCACAAGAAGCGGGCGCTTGATGCCAGCGGCTTCGCACGCGGCGGGCAGTTCGGCGATGCGCCCTGCCCCGAATTTCACTGCGGTCGGATAGGACCAGTTTCCAACAAGGCTCATTTCGTCACCTTCTTAAGATGGTAGGATTTCGGACGGGTCAGGTTCTGATAGCCAATCACCGACAATCCCCCGCCACGTCCTGTGTTTTTGCACCCCGTCCAGCACAGACCGGGGTCAAGGTAATCGGCGCGGTTCATGAACACCGTGCCGGTTTCGATCTGGTCGCCCACGCGCTGCGCACGGTCCACATCCGCCGTCCAAAGGCTGGCGGTCAGGCCGAATTCGCTGTCGTTCATCAGCGCAATCGCCTCTTCGTCGCTTTTGACGGACATGATGCCGACCACGGGGCCAAAGCTTTCGTCGCGCATCACGCGCATGTCATGGGTGACATTGGTCAGGATTTGCGGTGTCAAATAGGCACCGCCATCATCCTCGGGGAAGGTGTCGATATGGGTTTTTGCGCCCATCTCGACCGCCTCGGCAATCTGCGCGCGCACCTCTTTCGCAAAGCGGATGTTGGCCATCGGGCCAATCGTGGTTTCCGCATCCAAGGGGTTGCCCAGCTTGTAGCCATTGACCACCGAAACTGCCTTTTCAACAAAGGCGTCAAACAGGCTTTCGTGCACGTAAATCCGTTCGATCCCGCAGCAGCACTGACCCGAGTTGAACATGGCTCCATCGATCAGCGTAGCAACAGCCGCGTCCAGATCAGCGTCTTCCATGACATAGCCGGGATCCTTGCCGCCCAGTTCGGTGCCCACGCCAGTAAACGTGCCCGCCGCCGCGCGCTCCATCGCCTGACCACCGCCAACGGATCCTGTGAAGTTCACAAAGTCGAAGGCCTTTTCCGAAATCAGAGCCGAGGTCGTGTCGTGATCTAGGAACACGTTCTGGAACACATCCGCAGGCACGCCCGCATCGTGGAACGCCTTGGCCATGCGTTCGCCCACTAACAGTGTCTGCGCCGCGTGTTTCAGCACCACGGTGTTCCCCGCGATCAGCGCAGGTGCGACCGTGTTGATCGCAGTCATGTAGGGGTAGTTCCAAGGCGCCACGACAAAGACGACGCCGTGGGGAATGCGTTTGATATAGCGTTTGAAAGTCGCGTCTTCGCCGACCTGAATATCGGCCAGCGCCTCGGACGCGATGTCCGCCATATAAGACGCACGTTCATTAAAGCCGCCGAATTCGCCACCGTAGCGCACGGGACGGCCCATCATATGGGCCAGCTCCGGCACGATTTCTTGGTTCATCGCGCCCACAGCGGCCACGCCAGCCATGACCAGATCGATGCGTTCCTGAAGCGGGCGCGCGGCCCAAGCCGGTTGCGCCGCGCGGGTCGCGCTGACCACATCGCGTGCGGCCTCAAGCGTCAGGGTTGGACGTTCTGCATAAACCGATCCGTCGATCGGCGAGATACAAGTGACGGTCATGCGACCTCTCCATAGTGATTTCGGTTCGCTGGAACCGACGTGTTTGTAAAACTCAGGCCCGTTCGAAATTCCGGCGGATTTCGTAGTCGGTGACGATGCGGTCATAGTCTTCGATCTCGACCTCGGCAGCGCGGGCGTAGTGGGTGATGACCTCAGGCCCGAACGCCTCTTTCAGCATGTCAGAGGCCAAGAGCGCATCACGCGCGTCGCGCAGGGTCGACGGGATTTCACCGGCATCGGCCATTTCATAGGCATCGCCCTTCAGCGCGTCCGACAGGGTCAGCTTTTCCTCGATCCCTTTCAGGCCAGCCGCCAGCATCGCCGCCTGCGCCAGATAGGGGTTCATATCCGCGCCGGGGATACGGCATTCGACGCGCACGCCTTTGGTGCCATCGCCGCACAGACGGAAGGCAGCGGTGCGGTTATCGACCGACCAGACGGTGCGCGTGGGGGCAAAGGTGCCTTTGGCAAAGCGTTTGTAGCTGTTGATGTAAGGCGCCATGAAATAGGTGTAATCGCTGGCATAAGCGATCAGACCCGCCATGTAGTGATCCATCAGTTCGGACTTCGCCAAGGGGCGATCCGCATCATAAAACGCGTTCGAACCGTCCTTCCAAAGCGACTGGTGTACGTGCGCGGCACTGCCGACGCGATCATGATGCCACTTGGACATGAAGGTCGCCGCAGCACCGTTCTGATGCGCGATTTCCTTGACCGCGTGCTTGGCAATCGTGTGGTGATCCGCGCAGGCCAGCGCCTCGGCGTATTTGATGTTCAGCTCTTCCTGACCGGCTTCGGCCTCGCCCTTGGACCCTTCCACCGGCACACCCATCGCGCGCAGGTGGTTCCGGATCGGGCGCATGATGTGCTCTTCTTTAGAGGTCTGGAAGATGTGGTAATCTTCGTTGTAGCGCGAGATCGTCTTCATCTCGCGGAAGCCACCGGCACCGATCTGGTCATGCGTGCCTTGGAACAGGAAGAACTCCAGCTCCGTCGCCATAACCGGTGTCAGACCCAAGGCTGTCGCCCGCGCGATCTGGTTCTTCAGCATCTGACGGGGCGCATGCGCGACAGGCTTATGGGTGTGGTGATCAATGATATCGCACAGCACCATCGCGGTGCCGTCCAACCACGGTGTGGGCCGGATCGTTGTCAGATCAGGCTTCATGACATAATCGCCATAGCCCTGTTCCCAGCTGGTCGATTTGTACCCTTCAGGCGTCGACATCACCAGATCGGTCGCCAGCAGGTAATTACAGCAATGGGTTTCATCCTCGGCTATATCCAGAAACGCCTCGGCGTGGAAACGTTTGCCCATCAGACGGCCCTGCATATCGACCATGCAGGTCAGAACTGTGTCGATGGCACCACTGGCGATCTGGGTTTTCAGGTCTTCGAATGTCATGTCAGCCTCGGAATTAAAGCGCGGGACAGACAGGCACTATGGGCCTGCCCGTCCCGCAAGTGTCAGGATCAGCCGTAGCGGTACGGACGGCCCGCCTTGGTCATGTCGGCGTTGTACTTCTTGAATATCTCGACGACTTTCGCCTTTGTCTCGGACTCAGCCGCGATCTCGTCCCAGAATTTGACGGCCGCTTCTTCGACTGTGGCCCATTCTTCATCAGGAATCGAGGTCAGTTGCAGCTTGTCACCGTTGACACGCAGCGATGCTTCGCCACCCCAATACCACCACTGACGATAGTAGTGCGACTGGTCACAGCAGACGCGGAACAGTGTCTGCAGGTCTTCCGGCAGTTCGTTCCAGCGATCCATGTTAGCAAAGAACGACCCTGCCCATGCGCCCGAGATGTTGTTGGTCAGGAAGTAGTTGGTCACATCCGCCCAGCCGACTGTGTAGTCTTCTGTGATGCCGGACCATGCGATGCCGTCCAGTTCGCCTGTCTGAACCGCGACCTCGATGTCTTCCCACGGCAGTGTGACCGGCACGACGCCGAACTGCGACAGGAAGCGGCCCGCTGTCGGGAAGGTAAAGACACGCTTGCCTTTCAGGTCTTCCAGCGAACGGATCGGGTCTTTGGTGGCAAAGTGGCACGGGTCCCAGGAACCGGCCGAGATATGTTTGACGCCAACCTTGGAATATTCCTCATCCCAGATTTCGTTCAGGCCGTACTGGTTGAACAGCACCGGCACATCCAGCGAATAGCGCGAACCGAACGGGAAGTAGCCGCCGAACACGGTGACTTCTGTCGGCGACGCCATGGAGTCATCGTCAGACTGAACCGCATCGATGGTGCCGCGCTGCATAGCGCGGAACAACTCGCCCGTGGGCACAAGCTGGTCTGCATAGAACAGTTCGATCTGCATGCGGTCGCCAGCAATCTTGTTGAACATCTCAATCGCGGGGTCGATCACGTGGGCGGCCAGTGCGGGGCCCGCGTATGTCTGCATCCGCCATTTGATGGTGCTTTGTGCCAGCGCCGGTGTGGCCAATGCCGCCGGAGCTGTGGCCGCGCCGGCCAGAAACTTACGTCTTGAAGTCATGTCTTCTCTCCTACTGTTGGGTGGACGGGCCAGTTTTCCCAGCCTCTTGGTGATGAATTATTTTCCGTAAACAAGGTCCGGCAGCCAAAGCGCGATCTGCGGGAAGATCATCACAAGCGCGAGCGCGACAATCATCACGGCCACAAATGGCACGATAGAGCGGTAGATATCTTTGATGGTGATTTCCGGCGGGGCCATGGCCCGCATCAGGAACAGGTTATAGCCGAACGGCGGCGTCATATACGCGATCTGGCAGGTGATGGTGTAAAGCACGCCGTACCACACCAGATCAAAGCCAAGCGCACCGACCAAAGGCACATACAGCGGCGCCACGATAACCAGCATCGCCGTGTCGTCCAGAAACGTGCCCATAACGATGAACGACAGCTGCATCAGGATCAGAATGACCCACGGGTTCAGGCCAAGACGTTCGGTAAACAGGTTTTCAATCGCGCGCACAGCGCCCAGCCCATCAAACACCGCGCCAAAGGCCAGCGCCGCAAGGATGATCCACATGAACATGCAGGTGATCGCCAGCGTCTGACGAACCGATGTTTCAAACACCTCGCGCGTCATCCTCCCCTTCAGCACCGCCGCCACAAAGGCTGCAATCGCCCCGATGGCCGAGCTTTCGACAAGGCTGGTCCAGCCGTTCACAAACGGCACCATCATGACGGCGAAAATCCCAACAGGCAGCAGACCCGCGCGCAGCAGGCGCAGCTTTTCGGCCATGCCGATATCGCGTTCCTCGGGCGGAAGCGCCGGACCCAGTTCAGGGTTCAGGCGACACCGGATCGCAATGTAGATGATGAACATCGCAGCCATCATCAGCCCCGGAATGGCCCCCGCCAGCCACAGTTGACCCACCGGTTGCCGCGCGATCATCGCGTACAAAACCAAGACAACAGAGGGCGGCACAAGAATGCCCAGACTGGACCCCGCCTGAATGACCCCTGTCACCATCAGCTTGTCATAATTCCGCTTCAACAGTTCGGGCAGCGCGATGGTCGCACCAATCGCCATACCTGCCACCGACAGGCCGTTCATCGCAGAAATCAGCACCATCAAACCAATCGTCCCGATGGCCAGACCGCCGCGCAAACCGCCCATCCAGACGTGGAACATTTTGTACAGATCGTCGGCAATTTTGGATTCCGACAGCACGTAGCCCATGAAGATAAACATCGGCAGCGTCAGCAGTGGATACCATTTCATCAGCTTCATCGCGGCGGAAAACCCGATGTCATAGCCGCCACGGTCGCCCCACAGGAACAACGCCGCCATCACCGCCACAAAGCCAATCGCCGCAAAGACGCGCTGACCCGTAAACAGCATCAGCATCATGGTCGAGAACATGAGGATGGCGATCAATTCATACGGCATCGCGCATCTCCTCGCCTGTTTTCAGGAACAGGATGTCTTTCGCCAGTTCAGACAGGCTTTGCAGCAGCATCAGAACTATGCCGAACACCATTGTTACCTTGATCGGCCACAGATACGGGCGCCACGCGGTCGGGCTACGTTCGCCACCGTATTGGAAGGAATACATGGTTGAATCGATCCCGCCCCACAGCAGGACGCCCAAGTAGGCGATCAGGAACAGCACCGTGATACAGTCCACCTGCGCCTTCTTTTGCGGGGTGAATTCGCCATAGAACAAATCCATCCGCACATTCGCGCCCATCTGCATCGCGTAAGGCCCGCCAAGGATGTAGTAGCCCACCATCACGAATTGGGCCATTTCCAGCGTCCAGAGCGACGGGGTGAAAAACGCCTTGCTGATCGACGACCACAACAGAATGCCCATCAGAACGAACAGCCCGTACATGACGAACCGCCCGATGGTGCGGTTAAATCGGTCCACGATGCGGATGTATGACCGCAGAAAATTCATCCTGCCTGCCCCTCTGTTTCGGTGATCTGCGCCACGGCTTGGGTCAGCACCTCTTGCAGATGCGCGGCGACGCTGGCGGCGGTTTTGGATGTATCGATCAGATCATTGCGGACCTCGACCATCACATTCTCGCGCCCCTGACTGTCGCCATGCAGAACCAAAGTGTGGGTCACGCCGTCCTTGGGCGCATAGGGTTCGTTCAGCGCCGCCTTGAACTGCCCTGCCCCCTGCTCGGCCGTCAATGCGGCCTCGGCCAGCGCGGGGCGACTGTCGAACAGATAACCGATGTCCAGATCCCGCCGAACGCCGTTATAGACGGGCGTAAAGCTGTGCACGGTCACAAGGATGGGCGGACGCGCCATTGCCTGTTCTTGTGCAAAAAGGATGTTGGCCACCGCCGCATGAAACGGCTGATGGATCAGGTCATAGCGGCGCTGACGTTCCTCATCCGACAGGCCCACGTTCCCCGGCACATCATAGATTTCGCTCTTGGCAGGGATAGCGCCTGCAGATTCCAACGGGCGGTTACAGTCGTAAACCAACCGCGACACGCGGCCCGCGACAAGCGGGGCGCCAAGGCCAGATGACAGGAATTTGGCAACATCCAGCGCCCCGATGTCCCATGCCGCATGGGAACTTGCTGCGTCACGGGTTAAACCCAGCCCACCGAATTCTTCGGGAATGAAAGCCGACGCATGTTCACAGACCAGCACAATCGGGCTCTGCCCAATCGGTCCTGTCACATCGACAGCGATCCAGTCGTCTGTGTCCATTCGTCTTCAATCCCCTTCGGTGTGTGTAAACATCACTACAAAAATTCTTGGAGCGTCAAGGAATTTTCTGTATCTTTTTTTACAACGCTCCAAATTTTGTAACGAATGGAACGAAAATGGACAGGAAGCGGCTGGTCAAAGACCTGATCAAAGACAAGCAATCGGACCTTACCGCGTCCGAGCGAAAAGTGACCGCCCTGCTTCAGGACGATTCGATGGTCGCCGGTCTGCAATCCATCACAAAACTGGCCGAAGACGCCGGTGTGTCCACGCCAACTATCATCCGTCTGGCTCGCAAACTGGGGTTCGAAGGCTTCCCCGATCTGCAAAACGCCATCCGCGATGAGGTCGCCGCACGCATGCGCGAACCTTTGGCCAAACTGGAAATGGCCGAACGTGCGGACCATCAGGATCACATCGTCAGCCGCTTTGCCGTCGCCATGGCACACAACATCAACCGCACCATCGACCGCCTTGATCTGACCGAGTTCGACGAGGTCGCAGCCCTGCTCTCCGATCCCGCGCGCACCCTGTTTCTATTGGGCGGCCGCATCACCCGTTCGAACGCGCATTACTTCTACAACCACCTGCAAATCATCCGCTCGGGCGTGTCTGCACTGGATTCATCGCCCAGCGTATGGCCTCAGTCGCTATTGGATATGACCGACCAATCGGTGCTGATCATCTTCGACATCCGCCGTTACGAAAAAGAACTGGAACGCCTTGCAGAACTGGCCGTCGAACAGGGCGCAACCATCGTGCTGTTCACCGATCAATGGGGATCGCCCATCGAAAAACACGCGCGCTACAGCTTCCGCGCGATGGTCGAGGCCCCGTCGAGCTGGGACTCGACCCTAGCCATCAACTTCCTGATCGAAGCGATGGTGGCCGACATCCAAAGCCTGCGGTCCGATTCCAGTTCAGAGCGTATTTCTGCGTTGGAAAAGATGCTCGGCCAAAGCCGGATTTTCCGGTCGTAACGCACCTCAGGCCAGAACACCCGCGCGCAGGTCTTCTACCCTGCGGTTGATCCCGCCGATCAAGCGCCGATAGGCCCAAAGTCGCAGCGCATCGGGCCGGTTTTCATAGCGCGGGCTTGCGTAATAGTCAGCCGGATCGTCCCAGACCCCGTGGTCATCCGTGACAGCCGCCATTTGCTGGTACGTTTCGCCATCAAGGTTAAGCGACGCGCTGGCATCGCCGTTTTTCAGCGCCACGGAATACCCGGTTTTCCACCCCAACGCCTTCACACGGTCCCGCGCGGCGATAAACAGATCGATGTCGTTGATGAACGTATCGATTTTGTGCCACTGCCCATCAAGATACACCTCGACCCACGAATGCGACAGCTTCGGTGGCAACAGCCAATAGGCCAGACCGGTGAAAAACCCCTTCTGGATTTCTTTGGAAATCAGCGAAAAATGGATGCGTGCGGTCAGGCCAGCCGCCCGACACAGCGCCAGAAGCAACGTCGCCTTGGTGTTGCACTGCCCGTACCCGAGCTTCACCGTATCCGACGCTTTGACAAAGTCACCGTTTGCCGGAAAGGCAAAGGCCACGGAATCGCGGACGTAGAAAAAGCATCTTTCCAGCTTTTCACAGGGCGTCTGTGCCGTTGCGGTCAACCGCTGGGCCAAGGCCTGAATTTCAGGATGCATATGGTTGGCGAGGGGTTCCATACCAAAACCGTACCACCAGAACGTGAACCCCCGCCTTGATCCACGTCAACCCTTCACGGGTCGACTGAACCGACGATCAAAGAGTAAGCCACGGGGTGTTTCCGCTGTCCTCCAGCGCCCACTGTGCTTCCCAAAGGCCGTCCATCCGGCGGAAATTCAGATAGTTCCGTTCGGCGGAATAGTTGTGGTGCTGACCGGGCAACGGCGCGATCTTGATCGGGTGGCCCGCCAAGGGAGCCTCACCCAGCCGCGCGAAGGTCCCCAGTGACAGGGCGTAAAGCTTGGGTGGTGCAGGATGCGAAATGCCCGAGGCCACCAGCTGCTGAACACCGCCCTTGGGGCTGTCCATGACGGCACGGGTCGCCAGATGGATTTCGCCCGAAACGGCCGTCACCGTCGCGCCCTGATCCTCAAGGTTCAGGACCGTCTGCAACATCCGCTGCCATTCCGCCCGATGGGCACGGCTTTGCCACTGGTCACGCAGGTCATCGTGGTATTTTTTGACGATGTGGAAAGTGTTGAAAATCCACTCCAGCACCGACAATCGCGGCCCAAGAAGCGGAACAGAGGACACAAGGATCACCCGTTCCTGCACATCCAGCGCCGCCTTTTCCATCGCGGCCCAGCCATTTTCGCCCATGATCCGGTCGCGCGTGCGCTCAGATCGCAGATCAGGCGCGATGATGCTGACGCCGGGCAGATCATAACGCCATGCCAACGACCGCCCCGTCTGATCCAGAAAAAGCTGAGGCACATCCGCGTCGGTCGCGGCGTGTTGGAACAGCAAAAACGCCTCACGCGCAGCGCGGAACAGGGTTTGTGCGATGGGATGATCGACGATTTCGGGTTTCAACGACCCCCAGCCATCGCAAATGTCATGATCGTCCCACATCATCAGGGACGGCGTCCGCGCCATCACGCGGGCGAAAGGTGCCGCGCTATAGACCTGCCCGTAACGGTGCAGATAGGCCGCGCGCAATGACTGGAACAGGTCCTCAAGCTCTGTTTCGGTGAAATCATCGCTCAGATCGTCCGGCCAGTGGCGGGTCAGTTTGTGCGCGTTCGTCACCTCGTCGGCATAAACCTGATCCCCACCGTGCAGCATCAGATGATAGGGCGTCGCATCGGCTCGCGCCGCGAGATCGTTCCACATCAGGTTGCGTTCGTCCGGATCCCTTTCCAGATCACCGTTTTCCTGCCCGTTGCACGACACAAAACCGATGTTCAGATCCCCGTCGTAACGGGTGTCGACCGGAAACGTCTGTTCACCATAAGCGTATTCGGCAACCTGCCCCACAGGCAGGGCAAAATCGAACCGCCAGATCGTGTGCCCGTCAACCTCGGCCAGCCGTTTCGGACTGACCGGCGTTTTTGCCACAGAAACCGCCAAAGGTGCGTTTTCCGACCTGACTGACACCACCGCGGCCAATGACACATTGTCGCTGTCTGCGCCGCGCCAGATCAAAATCGGTCCGAATTCCACACCAAAGCCCTTTTATCGTTGCCTGATTTTGCATTTGGGAACGCTATGCCGCAAAAACCAGTCAGCAGATCGAATTTGCTGACTTATAGGCCCTTTGTGTTAGGTACAAACCCACGTAGAAAGGTTTATCAACGGTTTTATGACGCGAACTTACCGGTTTTTGAAAAGATCAGTAGTGCCCAACACGAAAGCACACAGAGCATGACAACCATGGCAACGAACAAACCCCGCCGCGGTCGTCCTCCGGTGTGCGATCCGGCAGACCGTCGGGATCAGATCCTTGATGCAATGCAGGCCGTGTACAATCAGGACGGTATGGCCGGACTGACGATGTCCGCCGTTGCCAAGGCGGCCGGCATGTCGAAACGCACGCTTTATACCGTGTTCGAAGACCGCGCCGATATGCTCGAGGCCTATACCGAACGCCGCGTGAACAGGATCGTCAGCAACCTGACCCCTGCCGAAACCGAACTGCCCTTGGCCGAACGTCTGCGCCTGTTGCTGACGCCTGACGAAAGCAGCCTGTCGCTGCCCATCGCGATCTTGCGGACCATCATCATCGACGCCGTCGACCAGCCCGAAATGGCCGAGCGTATCTTTTCCCGCTCGCTTCCCGTGATCCGGACCCGCATCAAGGCCGAACTGGACCGAGCCAACGAACGCGGCGAGGCGCAAATCGACGACACGCAACAAATGGCCGAGCTTCTGGCAGATATGGTGCGCCCGTCGCCTATGGATGCGCTGATCCTGCAGAAAAACCGAGACCCGTCGGAAATCATGGCGCGGTTTGAACTGGGTCTGGATATTTTCCTGAAGGGACTGAACCTGAAATAGGCCTAATGCTTGCGCTTCAGGATCGCGATCACACCGGGAAGCACGGCGGCCAGAAACACCAGACCAAAGGCAATCGACGCGGCCAGTCCTGCGGATGCGGTCGCGCCTGTGATCGGGAACAGGGCCGCCGCCACCCCTTCGCGCACGCCCCAGCCTGAGACCGTCACCGGCACCAGCATCATAAACAGGATCAACGGCACCAACCCGAAGGTCGCGGCCATGGGCAAATCCGTCCCTGTCGCCAAGGCACACAGGTAAAACGCCCCGATATTGCAAAGCGCCGTCAACAGGCTCAGCACCACCTGCACCGGCAATGCCTTGCCCTTCAACATCGACGCAATCACAGCCTGCCACATGCTATCAAGCGCGCGTTTCTGCGGGCCGGGCAACTGCCAGCCCAGCCAGAACAGCACCGGCAAACCAAGGCTGATCAAAACCGCTGGCGTCACGATCGAATTCAGCCACAAAGGCCATGAAAGCCCGCCAGGCAGGATCGTTGTGATGATGAAGGCCGCAAGGAAGAAAAAGAAAATACCCGCCTGTTGTGCCGCGCGTTCGAAAAACACCGCCTGCCCTGCTTTGACCAGCCCCGCATGGTGACGCGCACGATAGGCGCGGCCCGCATCCCCGATCATCCCGCCGGGCAGCGACTGGTTGATGAACTGGCTCAGGTAATACTCCGACACGGCGGTTTTCCACGTGAACCGCTGGCCCAGCTTGAACGCGATCAGCTTCCACCGCACCGCAGACAGCACCGTTTGCAGCCCCATGATCAGCCACGCCAAGGCCAAAAGACCCAGATCTGCGCGGCGCAGAATGCGCATTGCCTCGGCCCCGTCGACAGCATGAAACAGAATGAACAGCAGGCCGAAACTGACGGCCAATTGCACAATCCGCATCTGAGCGCGCGTGAGGCGCGGAAGCCATGCCATTCTGGAGTGTGCCTTTTCCGTCCCTTTGGTCGTCCCGCATATACGGGCCTGCAAGGCCATGAGCAACACGAACCAAAGGCGGCCGGAACATGCCCGCCCTCCTTGCCAAGCGGCGAAACCGCCCAACCTCCTATAATTGCAGAATGTTCACGTTCTCGTATGAACAATTGCAACACGCAATCTCCTTGTGTCTTTATGCCTGAAACCGTCCCAGAGACCCCAAATGCTTGACGCCCGCGCCCGCCAGATCATCGACCCGCCGCTGAATGCCCTTGGCCGCACCTTGGCCAGAACCGGCGTCAGTGCAAACGCCGTCACGCTGATCGGCTTGGTGCTGGGTCTGCTGTCTGCTGTCATGATCGCACAAGGCGCGCCGTTTGCCGCCTTGATCCCCCTTCTGGCCAGCCGTCTGGCCGACGGGCTGGACGGGGCCATTGCGCGGGCCACCCATAAAACCGACTTTGGCGGTTACCTCGATATCGCCAGCGATTTCCTGTTCTACGGCGCGGTGCCTGTGGGCTTTGTGGTGTTGAACCCCACCGACAACGCGATTGCAGGCGCGGTCCTGCTGTTGTCGTTCTACTTCAACGCCGCCAGCTTTCTGGGCTTTGCCATCCTCGCTGAAAAACGCGGGATGGAAACCTCGGCCCAAGGATCGAAATCGCTTTATTATTCGAATGGCCTGCTGGAAGGGACAGAAACCATCCTGTTCTTTGTGGCCCTTTGCCTGATGCCATGGGCCTTTGCCCCCTTGGCGTGGGTCTTTGCCATTCTCTGCTTTGCCACCGCAGCGCTGCGCATCTGGGCCGCGCGCGAGATTTTCCAAGACGTTTAAGGAGTGCTTATGAAAACCCTTCTGACCGCCCTGCCCCTGCTGGCCTCGCTTGGCCTGCCAATGGCGGCGCTTGCCGAAACCGATCCCGCCGACTGGGACGCCGTCACCAGCGCCGCCAAGGGCCAGACCGTGTATTGGCACGCATGGGGCGGTTCGACCGCCACAAACGATTTCATCGCATGGGTCGGTGATCGAGTGTCCGAGGATTACGGCGTCACGCTGGAACATGTGAAACTGACCGACACCGCCGACGCGGTCACCCGTGTTCTGACAGAAAAGCAGGCCGGTCAGGATGACGACAGCGCCGTCGACATGATCTGGATTAACGGTGCCAACTTCGCCTCGATGAAAGAGGCCGATCTGCTGTTCGGCCCCTTCGCCGAAGACCTGCCCAACTGGCAGTATGTCGATGTGGACGGCAAAACCGTTCAGACCGATTTCACCGTTCCGGTCGAAGGCTATGAAAGCCCTTGGGCCATGGCGCAGGTGGTATTCATGTACGACACCGCCGACATGGACGCGACGCTTCCCACAGCCGAGGCGATGCTGGAATGGGCGCAGGCCAATCCCGGTCGTTTCACCTACCCCCAGCCGCCGGATTTCCTTGGCGCGACGTTCCTGAAACAGGTTCTGATCGAACTGACAGATGACAACGACGTGCTGGCCAAGCCGGTGGACGAGGCCGACTTTGCCGCCGTCACCGCCCCGCTTTGGGACTATCTGGATGCTTTGACGCCTGTCCTTTGGCGGCAGGGTCAGGCCTATCCGGCGACCGGCCCTGCGCAACTGCAACTGATGGCCGATAACGAGATCGATCTGGCGATTTCCTTCAGCCCGGGCGAGGCATCGACCGCAATCGCCAACAACCAACTACCCGACACCGTGCGCACCTTTGTTCTTGAGGCCGGCACATTGGGCAACGCATCCTTCGTGGCCGTGCCCTACAACTCCGGCTCCAAAGAAGGCGCGATGGTTGTCGCCAACTTCCTGATGTCGCCCGAGGCACAGCTTCGTGCGCAAGACCCCAGCATCCTTGGCTACGGCACCGTTCTCGATATGGCCAAACTGTCCGAGGCCGAGCGCACCGCCTTTGCCAACCTTGATCTGGGCATCGCCACCCTCAGCCCTGCCGAGCTTGGCACGGTTCAGCCTGAACCCCACGGGTCTTGGATGACGCGCATCACGCAGGAATGGACCGAACGCTACGGCGCGGGCCAGTAAGCGTGGGCCACTAACATGACAGACCGCGCCGTCAGGCGCCCCGCAAAGGCGGCGCGGTCTTTCTGGGGCGCGCTGCCCCTTCTGACCCTGATCATCATGATCGGCCCCGTTCTTGCGGGGCTTTTAGGTACAGTAATGCCCGCCTTCGGCTATCTACCTGCCGCTGGTCTGGGCGCGTTTTCCGTCGCTCCCTTCACCGAACTTTTCGCGTGGAACGGCATTTGGGCGGCCACGCGCCTGTCGGTCACAACAGGCTTTGCCGCAACCTTTTTGTCCTTGGCTATCGTCACGCTTCTGATGGCCGGTTGGTCCGGCACCCGCGCATTCCGCTGGTTGGAAACACTGCTCTCCCCACTGCTGTCTGTCCCCCATGCCGCAACCGCCTTCGGCATCGCCTTCCTGATCGCCCCCTCGGGCTGGATCGCCCGCATGATCTCACCTTGGCTGACAGGCTGGGACAGGCCGCCTGACGTGCTGATCACCCAAGATCCTTTGGGCATTGCGCTGACCTTGGGCCTTGTGACCAAAGAGGTCCCGTTTCTGCTGCTCATGGCGTTGGCCGCCAAAGGCCAAAGCGCCAGCACCCAACGGATGCGCGTCGCGCAGTCACTCGGGTACGGCCGTGTCAGCGGATGGCTGAAATCGGTCTTTCCGGTGATCTACGCCCAGATCCGCCTGCCGGTGCTGGTCGTGCTTGCCTACTCCATGTCGGTCGTAGATGTCGCCATGATCCTCGGCCCCACAACACCCCCGCCCTTGTCGGTTCAGGTGGTGAAATGGATGTCCGATCCCGACCTGTCCAAACGCCTGATCGCCAGCGCCGCAGCGCTCTGGCAACTGGCGCTGGTGATCGCCGCGCTCGGGGTCTGGTGGATCGGCGAACGCATCATCGCCCGCTTGGGTCTGGCGTGGGTGGAACGCGGCGCACGCAACCTGCACCTTGATAAAACAGCGCGGCCCCTTGGCATCACCTTGGGCACACTCTCTGCACTCTCGGTGCTGCTCGGCCTGCTCTGCCTTGGCGTCTGGAGCTTTGCAGGCTTCTGGGGCTACCCCGATACGCTCCCCCAATCCCTGACAGCCAAAAACTGGGCCCGCCACTGGCCGGATATCAGCGACAGCCTGATCACCACATTCCAGATCGCAGGTCTATCAGTGCTCGTCGCCGTAACGCTGGTGATCGCCTGCCTAGAGGCCGAACACCGCACAGGACGCAGCCTGTCACAAAAGGGCCTCTGGCTGATCTACGCGCCTCTGCTGATCCCCCAGATAGCCTTCTTGCCGGGCGTACAAACAGCGCTGTTAATCTCAGGCGCGACCTCGGGTTTCTGGCCCGTAACGTTGATGCATGTGGTCTTTGTCCTGCCTTACGTGTTCCTGTCCCTCACCGACCCGTGGCGCAACTGGGACCCGCGCATCGACACCATCGCCCGCAGCCTCGGCACCTCGCCCACACGCGTCCTGTTCACACTTCGCTTGCCCATGCTCCTGCGCCCGATCCTGACTGCCGCCGCCGTCGGCTTTGCCGTCAGCGTCGGGCAATACCTGCCCACCCTTCTGGCAGGGGGTGGCAGGGTCGCAACACTGACGACCGAAGCCGTCGCGCTCAGCTCGGGCGGCGACCGCCGTGCAATTGGGGCCTTTGGCGTCGCGCAAACCTTGGCCGTGATTGCGCCCTTTGCCATCGCAACGCTTCTGCCCTACTGGATGTGGCGGAACAGAAAGGGGCTTCATGGATAACGGACTGCACCTGAAAGCTGTCGAAATCCGCCGAGGCGGACAGCCCCTGCTGCAAATCGATGCGCAGATAGCCCCGGGCGAAATCCTGACGGTCATGGGCCCTTCGGGGTCCGGAAAGTCGACGCTTCTGTCGTTCGTGACCGGTCACCTTCCCCCCGTTTTCACGGCAACGGGACAGGTAATTCTGGATGGCTCCGACATCACGACCCAACCGCCGCAACATCGCAAAATCGGCATCCTCTTTCAGGACGACCTGCTTTTCCCTCACCTGAGTGTCGGCGCAAATCTGGCGTTCGGCCTGCGTGGCGACACAAAGTCCGCGCGACAGAAGACCATTGAAACCGCGCTAACCGACGTCGGGCTACAAGGTTTTGAAACCCGCGATCCCGCAACACTTTCTGGCGGTCAAAAGGCACGTGTCGCGTTGATGCGGGTTCTCCTGTCCGACCCAAAGGCACTGCTGCTGGACGAGGCGTTCTCCGGCCTCGACACAGATCGCCGCGCCCAGATCCGCGACCTGACCTTCGATCACGCGCGAAAGAAAAACCTGCCGGTCGTTATGGTGACCCACGATATCGACGACGCCAGAGCAGCGGGCGGACAAGTGATCCAGTTGGGCGCATAGGGGCTTTGCCCCCTTGGCCTTCGGCCAATTCCCCCAAGGTATTTATGGAAAGAAAATACATCTGTTCTAGGCGCCAAACCCGAGGACGCGGGCCGAAGGCCCAAGGACGAGATGGCCTGTGCGGCGCAGCCGCGCATTTGGATTGCGTTCCGCGCGAAAATAGGGACTGATCCCCATATGATCCGCGCCATTTGCATATTGCTGCTGTTCCAGCTTGCGGGCGAAAGCCTGTCGCGGGGCTTTGATCTGTTTGTTCCGGGTCCTGTGATCGGTCTGGCCGCGCTTTTCATCGCTCTGCTGATTTTCCCCAAACTGGCCGAGGTCATCCGCGTTGCCGCCAATGGCCTTTTGGCGCATCTGTCGCTGCTCTTTGTGCCTGCGGGCGTGGGCGTCATCGCGCATCTGGGCACGTTTGGCACCAACGGGATTGGCCTGATCGTGGCACTCATCGTCAGCACCGCGCTGGCCATTCTGGCCGCTGTGTTGACCTTCGTCCTTTTCGCGCGGCTCATGGGGCAACGCCATGAATGACGCGGTTCTGCTCTGGTCCTATCTCGCGCAGGAGCCATTGCTGTGGCTGACCACGACGCTGGTCGCCTACACCATCTCGGACTGGGCGGCGGGCAAAGCCGGACGGCATGCGTTGGCCAATCCGGTTCTGATGGCGGTGATTCTGATCGCCTTGGTTCTCTGGGTCACCAGCACACCCTATGCGACCTATTTCGAGGGCGCTCAGTTTGTGCATTTTATGTTGGGGCCGGCCACTGTCGCGCTGGCGCTACCGCTTTATGACAATCTGCCCAAGGTCAAAGCCGCCCTGGTCCCGATGATTGCCGCGCTGTTTGCCGGATCGCTCACCGCAATCATCACCGCCCTAGGCATTGCCAAAGCCATGGGCATCACCGGCGAAACGCTTATGTCGCTTGCCCCGAAATCGGCTACCGCCCCCGTGGCGCTTGGTGTATCCGAGGCCATTGGCGGGCAGCCTACGCTGACAGCAGTCTTGGTGATCCTGACCGGTATTTCCGGCGCGATCATTGCCACGCCCATGTTGAACGCTTTGAAAATCACCGACTGGCGCGCGCGGGGCTTTGCGGTTGGCGTCGCCGCCCACGGGATCGCGACGGCGCATGCCTTTCGCATCAATTCCACAGCGGGCGCGTTTTCAGGGATCGGCATGGGGCTTAACGCGGTCCTCACCGCCCTTCTCGCCCCGCTGATCGCACGCCTGTTTCTGTAGCGCTTACTGAATGTTGATATCCACCCGCTGGCTTTCACCGTTCGAGCCCGGGATTTTCAGGAAATAACGACCCGGTTTGATCGCCAGAAACTCGATCTCCATCGTGCCTTCTTCGTCGAATTCCACGGATTCCAGACCGAAGGGGCGGATTTCCAGACCATTCACCACGACCTCATTGACCCAGATCGCACGGAAAAAGCCCGACCCTTCCAGCGCCAGTTCGCCAGAGCCGTCCGCGTAAATCTCCAACTCGTACACCATGCCCGAATTCAGCGTGATCGGACCGTCCGCCAGCGGCTTGCCCAAGGCCAGAGTTATCCCCGGCATCTCGCCTTTGTTTGTGTTCGACAGAACGCCCGCAAAACCGAAATCATGCGCGGCCGCCATACCCGCCGCGCCCATCGCCAAAGCCGTCACAGCTGCAAAAATCTTCTTCATGGTATCTCTCCCGTTTCTACCAAATGAGGCGCCAACACTGCCGGTTGGCCGCGCAATTCCAGAATTCTATCGGCCAGTCGCGTGGCCTCTTCCCGTGCATGGGTCACAAACAAAACCGCAGGTCCGGTTTCCGCGATCAGCGTTTCGGTCAGGCCCAGCATCGTGTCTGCGGTTTCCGGATCAAGCGACACGAAAGGCTCGTCCATGATCAGAAAATCCGGCTGACCGGCAAAGGCGCGCGCCAGTGCCAGACGACGTTGCTGGCCCAGCGAAGTCTGACCCGGAAACAGATGGGCCTTATCGGCAATGCCCACCTTTTTCAGCATCCGCATGGCCGCGTTTTCGGACAGATCAGGGTGCACCAGCGTGATGTTCTGCAACACCGTCCGCCACGGCAAAAGCGTGGGTTCCTGAAACACGATCGCCATTTTGTCCGGCCGCGCAACGGTGCCCTGATAATCGGGATCAATGCCGGCCACGATCCGCAACAGCGTTGATTTTCCCACGCCCGATGGCCCCAGTATGGCGACCGTTTCGCCCTTGGGGATCTGGAACGCAACGCGGCCCAAAATCTGGGTATCGCCATAGGATTTCTGCTGGATGTCGACGCTGATCATGCGGCCCTCCAGCGGCGCACGCGCCGTTCCCATGGTTGCAGCAACAGCCATTCGACCGCCAACATCACAAAGATGAACGAGAACGCATAGACCAGCACCATCGCCACATCGAACAGTTGGAAATACAGGTGGATCTGAAAGCCGACGCCAGACGAGCGACCCAGAAATTCGACCACCAGAACGATCTTCCAGATCACGGCCACCCCGTTGCGCGCCGCGCCCGCGATGAAAGGTGCCATCTGCGGCAGGGTCACATGGCGCAGCTTGGTCCAGCGCGACATGCGATAGACCTGCGCCATGGCATCCAGATCACGCGAGGTCGCACGCGCCCCTTCTCGGATCACCGTTGTCACGTTCGGAATTTTATTCAACGTCACCGCCGCGATCGCCGCCGTTTCGTTCAGCCCGATCCACAGATAGCACAGCACGATCAGGACCAGCGCAGGCAGGTTCAGAAACACCACCAACCACGGGTCCAGCCAGCGGTTGATCCGTTCGGACCGCCCCATGATCAGGCCAAGCGCTATCCCCACGCCCATAGCCAGTGCAAAGGCCCAAAGGACGCGGATCAGCGTTTGGAACAGATGATATGGCAGCTCGCCCGACGCGACCTCTTGCGTGAAAGGTGTGATCAACGCCCAAGGCTGGGGAAGGACCGTGGGATCGCCGGAAATAGCGGCGGCCACGATCCAAAGACCCAATAGCGCAATCAGCGAAAACGCCGGAACAAGCCTGCTTTCAGTCATCCAGAGGGATCATTCTACGGCTGCAAAAAGACCCTCGGGCACAGTGGATGCACCACCGACCAGATCGGCACCACCCAGATCGAACATAACATTCAGGAACGCCTCCGCGCCTTCGGCATCTACCGGACCACGCGCAGGCACACCGGCCAGCCAGTCATTCTTAAGCTGTTCGAACTGCGCGTCTGTCTTGGCGTTCATACGCGGACGCACGGCCTCCCATGCGGCAGGGTCAGAGGCCAGCAAATCCTTGGCGTCGCGGCTTGCGTTATAGAACGCCTGCGCCAGACCCGGGTTCGCATCCAGATAGCTTTGCTTAAAGAAGTAGCCCAACAAAGGCGTATCGGTGTTCAGGCCCAATTCCGTGGCAGCGGTCTGAACCGACAATAGCTCTTTCATGCCGGCGGCTTTCATCTTGGCAAGGAAGTGCCAAAAGTTGATCGCGCCGCTCAATTCACCACCCAGACCGGATTTGAAAATCAGCGGCGGGGCACCGAACACCTGTTCGGTGTCTGCCTTCAGATCCATACCGTATTCCTGCTGCGCATAGGCGCGCAGGATCAGCCAGCTTTTGTCCAGCGGACCACCGGCAATACCGATCTTGCCGCCTTCCAGATCCTTCAGGCTTGTGGCTGTGCTGTCCTTGGGCACCACGATACCGCCCACGGCCTTGGAGTACGGCACAACGACGTAATCCTTGCCATCGGCGTTCTGACGCGCGACCCAGATCCAGTCGGCGACGGCCATATCGGCTTCGTCGCCTTCTACGGCGACACGGGTCGCGCCGTTGTCTGCGTAGGGCATCACCTCGAGCTTGAAGCCGTGCTTTTCGTCCAGACCGTTTTCGACAATCGTCGCCAGTTCCCAGTTGACCGTTCCGATCTTAAGGACCGCTGCACGAACTGTCGGCAGATCCTGCGCGAACGCCGCGCCTGCCATGGCCACAGCAACCGCCGTTGCGCCCAGTCTTGTCAGAAAATGTTTCATCACGTTTCCTCCCACGGGTGATGGTGCCTGCGCGTCAGATTATTCCTGACGGCGGCTCACTTCATTCAGGTCCAGATCAAGCTTGATGTCCTGCTGACCACTGCCTGCGCAGATCACATCATCCAGATCGTAACCATCTTCTTCAACCTCGATATCATCGGGGTCCATTTCGCACTGCTGTTCCGCCAGAAGCGCCATGATCTGTGCAACCACCTCTTCGGATGCTTCCTCTTCATGAGAGGCTGCAAAGACCGGTGCTGCAATCATCAGGCACAGGGCGGATGTCATCAGTTTCGTCATGTCACTAACTCCTGAAACGAAATCAATTCGGCGTCACGACAACGCCCCAAGGCTGTTGTCCGACTTGTACAGATTTGATGGCCTTTTCCTTTTCGACATCGATAACAGTGATGTCGTTGGAATTGCCATTGGTCGTTAGTAGGTACTTCTGGTCAGGGGTGAATCCCAACTGCCAGACTCGCTGACCCACAATGATGTAATCCTTCACCTCAAGCGTCGCGCCATCCACAACCGCCACGCGGTTCGCCGGCCCGAGCGCGATGAAAATCTTGGACCCGTCCGCCGTCACCTTCAGGCCCACAGGCTGCAGCCATTCCGGCAAAACGCCCGGCACCTCAAAGCTGATCTTGCCCGCAACGGTCGGCGCGCCGGTGTCATCGATATCCATCACCGTGACCGTGCCGCCGATTTCAGAGGTCACAAACAGGCGCTTGCCGTCATCGGTGTACTGCGCATAGCGCGGGCGCTGATCGACCAGCACGTTGTGCTTGATCTTATAGTCTTCGGTCGAAATGAAATGCGCCAT
Organism: Thalassococcus sp.; assembly: GCF_982780845.1. NCBI lineage: Bacteria > Pseudomonadati > Pseudomonadota > Alphaproteobacteria > Rhodobacterales > Roseobacteraceae > Thalassococcus > Thalassococcus sp. The sequence goes on along the minus strand of NZ_CEYADA010000009.1, from coordinate 21,027 downwards.
GTTGGTGGTTTCAGAGGTGTTCACCACAAACTTGGTATCCGGCGAAATGCCCATGCCTTCAGGTTCCACGCCCACCGGCACCTCGGCCAGAATGGTGCGCGTTTCGGTATCCGTCACAGTCACAAGGTTGTCGTCCTCATTCGCGATATAAAGCGGGTTGCCGCTGGGATGCAGCACGAACAATTCGGGGTCCGGACCAGACGGAAGGGTGTAGATTTCCTTGTAGGTATCAGTGTCGAACACCCGCACCGTGTCATCGTCGGATGCCGCCACATACAGCTTGGTGCCATCGGGGCTGATGGTGATGCCGCGGGGGCGGTTGCCTGCATCAAACTCTGCCAGCACTTCCCAGGTGTCGGTGTCGACCACGGTAACCGTGTTGCCCTTTTCGTTCGACACGAACGCCTTGTTCGCCATCGCGGGCATCGCCACCACGGATGCCAACGCCGCAGACAAAAACAACGATTTCATCACGGTAATCTCCAATCAGTTAAATGCGGTGCAAGAAGATTCAGGCTTATCCAACCCGAGCGTATCGAGCGGCGAAACCTGATGCAGGAACCCGTCCTGCGGCGACACGCTGACTGTTATCCGCCCGTCATAGAGCAGAATTGGCTGGCGCAACTGGCCGTTCCACGGCCGGAACGTCACTGGCACGCCCTTGAAGGCCGCCAGTTCGAATTCATCACTGATCGCATAGTCCAGAATGGTCTGCGGATCGTTCGACGAGGTGCGGATCACCGCCTCGCCCAACACGCGCAGGGACAGCCAGACCTGATAATCCTCTTCACGGATATAGCGCCCTGTCAGTTCCTCGAACCGGCGCTGGAACTGGGTCGCGCCCCAAGCCTCGTGTGCGCCGTGGATCGTCACAGGCCGCAGACCCGCCGCCCCCATCACGGGGCGCGGTGTCCACAGATGGAATGGCAGGTAAGGCGCGAACACATCGGATTCATCAGCGGCGATCACCACCTCGTGGTCGTCGGCATCTTGGGTAAAGACCGGCAACTGACGCTGGACCAGCACGTGGCCCGTATCGGTACGGCGCGATCCGCCGGTGTCTTCGAACTCACGCTCTTCTGCGATACGCCCGCCAAACTTCTTGGCCGCACGGCGATAGGCATCGGCCAAAGCCTGATCTTCAGGGTTCGATCCGTGGATCAGGAACCAGCGCGGCCAGCGTTTCCACAAGGCAAACTGCGCCACTGCATCGGCCCGCATCGCGCGGGACGGTACAACATGCAGAACGTTGGCGCGGCATTCATTGTCGCGCAACGCAACACCCTCGGCCTGTGCGTTGAACACCACCGCCCCGTCCTGTGCGGCACGGTCCGCCAGACGGGCAAGATCCGCATCATCGGCCATCAGAATGATAAACCTGATCCCGTCGGCCAGGATCGCATCCAGCGCGGCATCGGCCTCTTCTGGCGGCACGGCAACTGTCGTGGTTTCATAGGTGTGGCCAAGGAACGTGCCCGTGGTACCGTTGTCTTCATCCGCTAGCTGCGCACCGGCAAAGCCATTGTCTTCTGGGAATTTTTCGTATCGCGAAATCGGTGCCAGACGCGGGGGATCAATCCGCAGCACAGCTGCCTTGATTTCCAAAGCCGCCAAATCCACCGACATGCCGCCCCACATTAAGGCCGCAAGAAACACCATCAGGATGCGTTGCAAATTTTCCTCCCTTGCCGTTCTAACGACGGCTGCGTTGACTGTGCCACACACCACGCATACGTGAACCGATACTTTTGGAGCATTGAAGCCCAAGGCCCCGAGTTTCACCATGACCGATATGAAGTGGATCGCGGCCTTTTTCCTGACCTGTCTGGCACCCATTGTGGCGGCGCAACAGCCCGCCCAGCCCGACTTTGATCACAGTGCAAAGGTTGCGTTCTTCGGCATCACTTATCTGGATGAATCGCTGCAAACCCAAACATATGGCCCTGATCCGGCGGAATTCGCGCGGATCGAGATGCTGGAAGACATGGTGCGCGACTGGTTTTCCGAGGCAGGTCTGACCTTTGTTGATCTCACACCTGCCGAGGAAGACATCAATCGCGTCGTCAATCTGGCGAAATGCTACGGCTGTGATTCGCGGATCGCGGTCAAACTGGGGGCCCAGTATTCACTTGTCGGTGAGGTGCAGAAGGTGTCGAACCTGATCCTTTCCATGAACCTGCAGTTGCGCGATGCCGCAACAGGGAACATGGTAAGGGGACGGGTTGTCGATATCCGCGCCAACAACGACGAGGCATGGGCACGGGGCATGCGCTACATCCTGAAAAATGCATTCTTCAACTGACGAGGAGACAGAGAAGAACAATGAAACGGTTTTCAATTCTCATGGCGGTTATGGGCTTTCTGCTGCCCGCCATGGCCATGGCCCACGGGCCCACACGGCAAAAGGTGACGCTGACCACAGAAGTGGCCGCCGAACCCGCCGAGGTCTGGGCCGCAATCGGCAACTTTCAGGACATGTCCTGGCACCCCGCTGTCGCCGCCACCAACGGTGAAGGCGGCAATGAACTTGAGGCGAAACGTGTCCTGAGCCTTGGCGCTGCGGACGGCCCGACCATCGCGGAAGAGCTCTATAAGTTCAGCGATGAAAAGATGTCGTATTCTTACCGGATCACCGACGTCGCGGTCGAAGTGCTGCCGGTCACCAACTATTCGTCGCACCTGACGGTCAAACCCCGCGATGGCGGTGGCTCGATCGTGGAATGGCGTGGCGCGTTCTATCGCGGCTACCCGAACAACGATCCGCCGCCCGAACTGAGCGATGAGGCCGCGATCAACGCCGTCACAGGCGTATACCAGCAAGGTCTTGATGCATTGGTCGAGAAATTCGGTGCCCCGAATTCCTAAGGCCCTCTGCCTGATACTGTCCCTCGCGGCCCTACCGGCTGCGGGGGACATTGCCTTTGTGACGAACCAAAATGGCGAGGAACTCAGCGTTCTGGACCTGAGCGCAGGCACAGAAATCAACCGCATCCCCCTGCCCGGCCAACCGGCAGGCGTGGCGGTTCACGGAACCCATATCTTTACCGTTTCACCCGAGGCCAAGACTGTACGCCGCTTTGACCGCGCCACCATGACCGAACAGGCCAGTGTCACGCTGGATGGTGGCCCGACCGGCATCGCCTACGATCCGAAGCGCGACCGGTTGTTTATCTCGGACTGGTTCAACACGCGGCTTTGGGCGCTGGACGGCGCAACGCTGACAGTGCAGGCGGAACTGGCGACCGGCGTATCGCCCTCGGGCATCGCAGTGTCTGATGATGGCCGCTGGATGGCCTCGGCCGACAGGGATTCAGACCAAGTGTCGATCTTTAACGCCGACACGCTGGACCTGCACAAAGTCGTGCCTGTGGGCGTCCGGCCCTACGGCCTGCGCTTTGATGATCAGCACCGCCTCTTTGTCGGCAACGTCGGCACCAACGATGTGTCGGTCATCATCCCCGACACAGGCGACATCATCGCAACCGTACCCGTGGGCGACCGCCCCTATGGCGTTGCCTTTGCCAAAGGCCGCGCCTTTGTCACCAACCAATATGAAAACACCATCACCGTCATCGACCTGACCACCTTGGAACCGATCAAGACCATCGAAGGCGGCGAATATCCCGAAGGCATTGACGCCACAGAAGACGAAGCCACCATTGTTGTGGCAAACTGGTTTGAAAATACCGTCACCTTGATCGACGCCGAAACCCTAGAGATTACCGGCGACATAGAAACGGGGGACGGTCCACGCGCCTTTGGCGTGTTCATTTTAGGGGAGGACTAGAATGAAGGGATTTCTACTAACCACCGCATTCACCGCGCTCGCGCTGCCCGCCGTGGCGGGCGAAAGCTGGGACAATATCCGCGCGCAGCTTTACGGCGATAAGGCGCTATTGGACGGCACGCAGGTGATCGCGCTGGATGTGCCTTACCGAACGCCAGACGATGGCCGCACCCAGATCGCCGCCCACGTCGCGGCCCCTGCGGGCAAACGGCTGGGCGAAATCACTGTGGTCTTGGATGAAAACCCGATGCCCGTGTCTGCCGTGTTCGAAATGGATCAGCCGCAAGAACGCTTCTTTTTCGACGTCACTATGCGCGTCAACGGCCCCACCCCGCTGCATGTCGTGGCCGAAACCACTGACGGCGCGCTTTATGTGATCGAGGGGTTTGTGAAGACCTCCGGCCAAGGCGCCTGCGCCGCGCCTCCGGGAACCGATATGGAAGAGGCGCTGGCCACGCTCGGCAATATGACCATCGGCGTAGACTCCCTGAAATTAGGCGGTGCGCTTGATAAGCTGACCGCGCTCAGCCAACGGCAACGGCAGCTTGATCTGGATATCTCGCACCCGTCGAATTCTGGCATGCAGATGGATCAGATCACCCTGTTGTTTGTTCCCATGCGCTATGTCGAAGACGTCCAGATCGATTTGGACGGCGGTGGCTACGTGGGCATTACGGGATCGATTTCCCTTTCGGAAAACCCGCGCGTCAGCCTGTCGGTGCCTGCGCAAACCCAATCGGTGGATGTCACCATGACAGACACCGACGGGTTCACCAGCCACGCGCATAAGGACCTTGCCGGCTTCTAGGCCTCGACCTGCGCCAGTTCCGCTGCAAAGTGATCCAGCAGACGATGTTTCAGGATCTTGCCCGTCGCCGTCGCGGGCAAGACATCGGTCAGGATGATCCGGTTGGGGCGTTTGTAAGCCGACAGCGTCGTCTTGACGAATGCGGTCAGATCATCCGGCGTGACATGGGCCGTCGGACCCACCTGCACAAAGGCCAGCACCTCTTCGTTGCCCTCAACCGTCCGGCCAATCACAGCCGATTGCACCACCTGCGGATGGTCGTTAAGCGCAGCTTCGACCTCGGGCGGATAGACGTTGAAACCGCCACGAATGATCAGTTCCTTGCTACGCCCCACGATGTGCAAACGGCCCTCTTCATCAATGCGGCCCAGATCGCCGGTGCGCATATAGCCGTCCTCGGTGATCGCCGCCGTCGTCAGATCAGGCGCGCGGAAATAGCCCTTCATCACCTGCGGTCCTTTGACCTGCACCTCGCCCACTCCGGCCTCGGAGCCGACAGTTTCGTCCAGCCTGACCAGAGTTTCAGGCAACGGTGGCCCCACCGAAATATCGGGGTGCCCGATGGGATGCTGCGTGCCAGACACGCCCGCCGTGGTTTCCGTCATGCCATAGCCGTTCTGAAGCGCGATGCCATAGAACGCCTCGGCCTTGCGCTTCCACGTGGGATCAAGCGGCGCGGCACCGGACGACACATAGCGCAACGTTTTGTTCTGCAACGTGCTGTGCCCATGTTCAGCCGCGAAGGCCATCAACAACGCGTGCATTTGCGGCACAGCAGGCAGCACCGTGACCCCGCCTTCCAATGCCTCATACAACGCCTTGGGCGTGAAGCGCGCGGCCAGTTGGATCGTCGCCCCCACAAGAGTCGAGGCCATCAGCATCGACGCCAACCCGAACACATGGGTCAACGGCAGCGCGCCATAAACGCGATCTTCCGCCACCAATTTGCGCAGCCCGACCGAGGCCTCAGCCGCGTAAATCAGGTTGCCATGGGTCAGCATCACCCCCTTGGGATCGCCCGTTGTACCCGTAGTATACAGAACAACCGCCACATCCGCTTCGCCCTTGGGCAGCGAAGACTGAAGTGTTCTGAAATGCACCTGTCCGGCCAAAAGCGTTTCCAGCGTCGCGGCGGCATCGTCGGCGTGCTTGCCCGCTTCCGCGGATATACCTGAAGTATACAGCACCAGATCGGGATCAGAATGCGCCTCGATCCGTGCAAGCTCGGCCCCCGACATCCGCGCGTTTACCGGAATGATCCACGCGCCGATCCGGCTGGCCGCAAAGATCGCCACGGGCAGCACAGCGGCATTTTCCGCAACCGCCAACAAACGCCCGCCCGCTTCCAGACCATGCTCTCGCAACGCGCCTTCCATCTGGTCGATCATCGCGCCGTACTGGTCCCACGTGATCGGCGTTCCATCCGCGTCGATCATCGCCAGCGCGTCGGCCCGCCCCGACAGATGCGGGGCCAGCAGATCGTCAATCCGTTCGGCTTTTGTCATGGCACCCTCCCCTGATGCGCTGAGCACAACTTACGCTGCAGACAGACGGATGAACCGTTCCAAATGGAAATCCGTATCGCCAAAGCGGTGGTCGACCATGGTCAGACGTTTGGCGAAATGGGACAGCGCATATTCCTGCGTCATGCCAATCCCGCCATGCATCTGGATCGATTCCTCAACCACCTGACGCGCAACACGCCCGATCAGGTTTTTCGTGGCCGAGACATGCCGTTCTCGTTCCACACGATCACCGTCCAGATTGCCCGCAAGGTTGATCACAGCTGACCGTGCCTGTTCGATTTCGATCAGCACATCTGCCATCCGGTGTTGCAGCACCTGGAATTTGCCAATCGGCTGGCCGAACTGTTTGCGCTGGCTCAGATAGTCGGTGGTCAGGGTCTTGATGGTTTCCATCAGCCCCAACGCCTCTGCCGCGATGGCGCAGGTGGCGCGCGCATTGGCATCTTCCAACGCGGCAAATGCCTTCCCTTCGGCGCCCAAAAGGGCATCGCCCCCGACAGTCACATCCGTCAACGTCACCTCCGCCGCGCGCCCGCCGCCGTTCAACGGATAGCTGCGCATCTCAACGCCGTCCTGACCCGCAGGCACAAGGAACAAAGAAATCCCGTCCTGATCCATCGCTTGACCCGAGGTCCGCGCGGACACGATCAGCATCTGTGCCGACGGCGCACCGACGACCACAGCCTTGCGTCCGTTCAGGACATAGCCATCGCCTTGCGCCTTGGCACTCGTCTCGACCCGCGACAGGTCATAACGGCTGTTCGGTTCGCCATGGGCAAAAGCCACCTGCACCGCACCGCCGATGATCTCATCCACCAACCCGCGCTGCGTGTCGTTACCCAAGGCGGCGATCAGACCACCGGACAGCACACCCACATCCAGCAATGGCTCGACCAGACCCGCGCGGCCCGTTTCCTCGAACACCAAGCTCAGGTCGAACCCCGCGCCGCCAAAGCCGCCGTCTTCTTCGGAAAACAGCGCGCCGATGACACCCATTTCCGCCAAACCACCCCAAAGGCCCGCATCATGGCCAGCCTCGCTTTCGGTCGCAGCCGCCAGCCCTTCGTGCGTCACGCTTTCAGACAGATAGCGCCGCAGGCCGTCCTGAAGCATCTGCCGTTCTTCGGTAAGTTCAAAGTTCATGGATCACAGCCCCAGAATTGCTTTGCTGATGATCTGGCGCTGCACTTCGTTCGAGCCGCCATAGATCGACAGTTTTCGGTTATTGAAATAGGCCTGCGTGCCCGCCATCGCATACTCCGGCCCGACCGGATCGGCATTGCTGCCGGCCTCCAGTTCCTCGGACACAAACGGCGCGGCATAGGGGCCAATCGCCTGCCGGGTGAGCGCGTTGATCTCTTGCCGGATGATCGTGCCTTTGACCTTCAGCATCGAACTTTCCGCACCGGGCGCATTGCCTGCCGCAGCCGCCGCGATCACGCGCAGGTTGGTCGTGGCCATCGCCATCAGGTCAATTTCAACCTGCGCCAAACGCCCTGCAAAAAACGGGTTCTGGATCAGCGGCTGACCACCGGATTGTTCCAGCCCCGCAATGCGCCGCAGGTTCGCCAGCCCCTGACGGGCAAAGCCCACGCCAGCGATGTTTGTACGTTCATGGGTCAGCAGGTATTTGGCATAGGTCCAGCCCTTGTTTTCCTCGCCCACAAGGTTTTCGACCGGCACGCGCACATTGTCGAACCAGACCTCGTTCACCTCGGCCTCACCATCCAGCAGAACGATTGGGCGCACTTCGACGCCGGGCGTGTCCATGTCGACCAGAAGGAAGGAAATGCCTTCCTGCGGCTTGCCCTCTTTCGAGGTGCGCACAAGGCAGAAGATCATGTTGGCGTATTGGCCCAGCGTGGTCCACGTCTTCTGACCATTCACCACGTAATGATCGCCATCGCGCACCGCCGTGGTTTTCACACTAGCAAGGTCCGATCCCGCCCCCGGTTCGGAATAGCCCTGACACCACCAGTCATCCCCGTTCAGAATACGCGGCAGCCAATAGTCCTTTTGTTGCTGGTTGCCAAATTTCTGAAGAACCGGCCCCAGCATATGCAGACCGAACGGCACGATGCGCGGGGCACCAGCGGCGGTTGTTTCCATCTCGAAGATATGGCGCTGCACGGCATCCCATCCGGTACCGCCATATTCAGGCGCCCACGTTGCGGCCAGCCAACCCCGTTCGTTCAGTATGGCGTGCCATTCTTCATAGTCGGCCTTGCCCAGACGTTTGCCGCCTTTGACCTTATCGGACAGATGCGCAGGCAGTTTTTCCTGCAGGAAACTCCGCACCTCGTCCTGAAAGGCAAGTTGTTCCGGCGTATAGCTTAGGTCCATGGATCCATGTTCCTTCTTAGAAAATTTCGAACAGGCCAGCGGCCCCCTGACCGCCCCCGATACACATAGTGACAACACCCAGCTTGGCACCGCGGCGTTTGCCTTCGATCATCAAATGCCCCGTCATCCGCGCGCCGGTCATGCCAAAGGGATGGCCCACGGAAATTGACCCGCCGTTGACGTTCAGCTTGTCGTTGTCGATGCCCAGACGATCGCGGCAATAGATCAGCTGGCTGGCGAAGGCCTCGTTCAGCTCCCACAGGTCGATATCATCGACACTCAGGCCATGACGCTCCAACAGGCGCGGCACGGCAAAGACGGGGCCGATCCCCATTTCATCCGGCGCACAACCCGCAACGGCAAATCCAAGGTAACGCCCCAGCGGCTCTAACCCCGCTTTGGCGGCCTCAGACTCATCCATCATAACCAGCGCGGCAGCGCCGTCGGACAGTTGCGAGGCATTGCCAGCCGTCACGAACTGGCCCTCGCCCCGAACCGGTGTCAGGCCTTGCAACGCGTCCAAAGTCGTCGAGGGCCGGTTGCATTCATCCTGCTTGAACCGCGCCTCGACCATGGATGTGTCTCCGGTCGCCTTGTCGGTCACCGCCTTGATCACATCCATCGGCGCGATCTCGGCGTCAAAGCGCCCCGCCTCTTGCGCCGCTGCGGTGCGCTGCTGGCTTTGCAAGGCCAGCGCATCCTGCGCGTCGCGGCTGACACCATAGCGGTCCGCCACGATATCGGCGGTTTCGATCATGGTCATATACAGATCGGGCCGGTGTTCGGTGATCCAGTCATCCGCCACCGATTTCGCAGGCGGCTGCACCAGCGAGATGGACTCAAGCCCCCCCACCAGAACCGCACGCGCCCCTTCGCCGGCGATCATCTGGCCACCCATGGCGACCGCCTGAAGGCCCGAGGCGCAGAAGCGGTTCACGGTCGTGGCCGCGATGGTATCCGGCAGACCCGCACGGATCACCGCCTGCCGCGCGATGTTGCGGCCTGTTTCGGCCTCGGGATAGCCACAGCCCCAAATGCTGTCTTCGATCAGTGCGGGGTCAATACCCGACCGTTCCACGGCAGCGGCGGCAACGTGCCCCGCCATGGTAGCGCCGTGCGTCGCGTTCAGCGCCCCGCGCTTGGCCTTGCCGATGGGTGTACGGGCGATGGAAACCAGAACTGCGTTTGTCATGGATCAGGCCCCCTCGCCCGTGTTCAAACTGTCGAAATCGCGGCCTTCACTGACCAACTGGCGCAGCAACGGCGCGGGTGCCCAGAAGTCCGGATCGCTTTCAGCAAACCGTTCCAGATCGGCCAACACGGTGGGCAACCCTGTCAGATCGGCCCACTTCATCGGGCCACCCCTGAACCGCGGGAATCCATAGCCCGCGATTAAAGTCACATCGATGTCCAAGGGCCGCGCGGCGATACCGTCGTCCAGCACCTTGGCCCCTTCATTGACCATCGCGCACATGTAGCGGCGCTGGATCTCGTCATCGGTAAAGCTGCACGCGGCAACACCCGCCTTTTCGCGTTCTGCCGCGATCAGCGCATCCACTTCCGGATCCGGCGTGCCTTTGCGCGCGTCGTCATAGACGTAATAGCCGCGCCCGCTTTTCTGCCCGATCCGCCCCATGTGATAAAGCTCATCCGCCCACGTGGGCTGCACGCTGTCTGCCTTGCCCTCGGCAGCTTTGCGCTGGCGCGTCATGTACCCGATATCTAGACCCGCCAGATCGGCCACCTGATAAGGACCCATGGCAAAGCCGAAGTCACGGATTGCGGCATCGACCTGATAGGGGCTGGCCCCTGCCAGAACCATCCGGTCCGCCGCCGCGCGGAAGGTCGACAGGATACGGTTGCCGATAAATCCGTCGCAGACCCCCGCCCGCACCGGCGTTTTGCGCAGCAGCTTGGCCAGCGCAAACCCCGTCGCGGTCACATCCGCAGCGGTCTGATCGGCCACAACAATCTCAAGCAGTTTCATGATATGCGCGGGCGAAAAGAAGTGCAGGCCGATCACATCAAACGGGCGAGAAGTGCTGGCCGCGATTTCGTTGATATCCAGATAGGACGTGTTCGTCGCCATCACCGCACCGGGCTTCATCACGCGGTCAAGCTCGGCAAAGACGGACTTCTTGACGCCCATATCCTCGAACACCGCCTCGATCGCCAGATCAACATCCGACAGCGCATCGTAACCTACGGCACAGGTCAGCCCGTGTTCCAGCAATTGATCCCGCTGGCCTTCGGTCATCTTCCCGCGTTTGACGGCAGAGCTCAGGTTCTTGGTGATCGTCGCGCGGGCCTTGTCGGCGGCCTCTTGGTTCTGTTCGACCACCACGACCGGCAAATGGCTTAGCAAAGCCGCCGTCGCGATGCCCGATCCCATCAAGCCACCACCCACGACACCGATTTTGCCCAGATCGCGGGGTTCAACACCCTTCAACTCGGGCAGTTGCGTGACCTTCCGTTCCGAGAAAAACGCATGGATCAGACCGGCGCGCTGCGGCGTGTCGATCATCTTCATGAACAACTCGCGTTCGGTTTTCAGCCCGTCTGCCAGATCGGTCTGGGTCGCGACCTCAATCGCGTCAATCGCGGTCAGTTGCGCCACCTGCCCTTTGGCCTTCTTGGCCCAGAGATCACGGGCCGCTTTAAACGCATCCGCATCAAACTCGGGGCGCGGCATAGCGGCGATGGGGCGTGCGCCCTTGCCATCGGCCAGCAGCGTTTTGGCATAGGCGATGCCCTCGGCCCGCATGTCGTTGGTGTCGCTCAGCGCATCGACCAACCCGTGCTCCAACGCCTTGCCCGCAGGCCAGCGACCCGCCGCTGGGATCATTTCCAACGCGGTTGCGACACCGGCCAAACGCGGCACGCGCTGTGTGCCCCCTGCCCCGGGGATCACACCAAGCGAGACCTCGGGCAAGCCGACCACGGCATCCTTCGCCGCAATGCGATAGTGGGCTGCCAATGCCACCTCGAACCCACCGCCCAAAGCGACGCCATGAATGGCCGCGACCACGGGTTTTTCCTGCGCTTCGATCCGATTCAGCACAGCCGGCAGAAAGGGTTCTTTCGGCGGCTTGCCGAATTCGGAAATATCCGCACCACCGATAAACAGCCGCCCCGCACCGGTGATCACCAACGCCTCTGCATCGGCATCTTTGGCAAAGCGATCAACCGCCACACCCAGCCCCTGACGCACCGCATGCGACAGCGCATTGACCGCGCCGTTGTCGATTGTGATAACGGCGATATCGCCGTCGCGTTCGTACTTCACATGATCGGTCATGTGTCCTCCCTCTAATCCCGCTGGTCCGAATTGGATTCCATCTAGCAGAATTTATTCACCCAGACCGCCGCACGATGGCGGACGGCAATCCCATCAAATTCTCAAGCTCGCGCACCCCTTCGGCCAGCTTCGGACCGACCTCTTCGCGCATCCGTTCCTGCGTCAGATCGACGGGCAGCGCGCCGCAGGTAAAGACCACAGGCTCGCTCAGATCGCGTGACTGGAAAGGCACCGCGACCGCATGGATGTGCGGTGCGAAATAGTCAGTGGGGTCGGCAATCACGTAGCCCTGCGCAATCAGCTGCGAATAGGCATCGCGCCGGACCTCGCGTGCGCGGGTCTCGGCCAGACCGCGGTCCCCGTCGATATCATCCAGCATGCGGGCAAAACCGTCATCCGTGACCGCCGCCAGCATCGCATGCCCCGACGACGAATTGTTCACCGGTACGCGATGTCCGACCTCAAGCCAGAGCGACGACACATTGCGGGGCCGCCATGTCTTGGCGATCAGCAGTTTCTTTCCATCCCGCACCAGCAACAGCGCCAGCGTGCCGGTTTCATCGGCCAACCGCTGCATGATGCTGTTCGACAATTCCACAAAGGAAATCGACGACGCCGCCACGTTGCCCAACGCCAACAGCGCAGGTCCGGGGCGATAGCGGTCGTGGCGGTGCGCGTGGTTCAGATAGCCCAACGATTGCAGCGTAAAGGTCAGGCGCGACACGGTCGCCTTGGGAATGCCCGTGCGCTCTGAGATTTCGGCATTGCCCAGACCGTCATCTGATGGCCGGAACGCCCGCAGCACGGACAGCCCGCGCGCAAGGGTCGTGGCGAAACGGCGGTCATCTTCCAAACGGTCGGATTTGGGGGCGGACATAGGGCGTGTTTCCTGCGGTTCGATCATTTCAGCCACCCTACAACGAACTCGGGATCAGAAGCGACAGGATCGGGAAGGCCATGATCAGCGCCAGCACGATGATATCGACGGTTAGGAACCGCAGGATGCCGCTGAAGATCCGGTCCAGCGGCACCTCTTTGCCGACCACGCCTGCGATGACGAAAACATTCAGACCCACAGGCGGTGTGATCAGCCCGATTTCCAGCAGCTTGATCACCACAACACCGAACCAAATCAGGTTGAAGCCATAGCTTTCGACCAGCGGCACCAGCAGCGGCAGGGTCAGAACCATGATCCCAATCGGATCAAGGAACATGCCGAGCAACAGGTAAATTGCCGCAATCGCCAACAACAGGGCCAGCACCGACAGATCGGCCGAGGTGACAAAGCCGACGATGTCATTGGCCACGCCGGTCAGCGCGATGAAGGCCACGAAAATCTTGGCCCCCGCCGCGATCAGAAAGATCGATGTGGTTTGCAGGCAGGTCTCGCGCACCGACTCCCACAGTGCCTTGAACGTCAGCTTGCGCTGCGCAAAGCCGATGATAACCGCCGCGCTGACACAGACAGCCGCGGCTTCGGTCGGGGTAAAGAAGCCGCCATAGATGCCGCCCACGATGATCACGAACAGCAGAACCGCCGGCCACGCATCCCACGCCGCCTGCATCCGTTCGGCCCGTGTGATCTGGCCTTCGAACCGCGGCGCGGCCGACGGATCGCGCCAGACCCAGACAAAAATCACCAGCAAAAAGCCCAACAGCGAAATTAGGCCCGGAATGATCCCCGCAAGGAACAGCGAGGAAATCGAGGTCTCGGTGAAAATTCCGTAGATGATGAACAGAACCGATGGCGGGATCAGCGACCCCAAGGTACCGCCTGCCGCGACGCTGGCTGTGGCCAGTCGCTTGTCATAGCCCATCGACAGCATTTCCGGCGAACAGATGCGGCCCATGGTCGACGCGCAGGCAATCGACGATCCGGTGATCGCGGAAAACCCGCCACAGCCCATAACGGACGCCATCGCCACCCCACCGGGAACAGACGCCAGCCAGACGCGTGCGGCATGATAAATCTTGGTCGTGATCTCGGCCCGGTAAGCGATGTGACCAAGCGCCACAAAAAGCGGGATCATCGACAAGTCGTAGGAATGGATCAGGTCGAACGAGTTCGAGAAGACCAAGCTTGTCGTGGGCCGGATCGCGCGGTCGGGCATGAACACCCCTGTGCGCATGGCAAAGATCAGAAACGTCCCGATGGTCGCCACACCCGCCAGCGCAAAGGCGATAGGCACGCGCAGACCAAGCAGCAACAGGACCGAGGCAAACGCCACAAGGCCGATCAGAGTACCGTCCATAATCAGCCCCCTGCCCCGTCAGCGTTTTCGATCAGGGTTTCCCCACGGCGCAACCGCGCAATGTCGCCTGCGACCAGAACCAGCAACCGGACCCAGCACACGACAATGCCCAGCAGGAACAGCACCCGCCCCGGCCATTTCGGCAGTTCCAGATCACCAAAGAAATACGCACCCGACGCAAAGGTGTGCGTCATCTCGCGCCAGCCCGCGTAGATCAGAGGGGCGAGCGCGATCAGGCCGAACACCGACCCGAAGACCACCAGCGCGTTCTGAACCCGCAAGGGTAGTTTGTTGGAAATGACCTCGACCACGATATGGGCGCGGTTGGCCGTTGTGGCCGCTGCCGGCAACAACACCGCCGCCACCATCAGTTCGCGCACCATCACGATCGTATCCGGCACGCCGGAATTCATCGTCACCCGCAGTACAACTGTCACCGTGATCAACAGACCCAGCGCAATCACCGCAGCGACAGCAAGGTCCAGCAACCACATCTCAATGCGTCGCAACATCGTCGTCTTCCAAAATCAGGGGGTCAGGTCCGGCCACTGACAGGCCGGACCAAGTGCCGTTTAGCCGCGCAGCCAGGGATAGCCCTTGGTGTCACGCTCTTCGGTGTATTTGTCGATCAGACCACGGTAGGTCTCCAACAGCGCTTCGCCGTCCAGACCAACCGCATTCGCCTTTTCGACCCATTCACCGATAAAGACGTTGCCCTTCTCGACCAGCTTCGAGCGTTCTTCCGCAGCCAGTTCGATCACCTCGACGCCCGCGTCCTTCATGGTCTGCACAGCTTTGTCGTTGTCAGCCGTGATCAGTTCACCCAGCAGATCCGGAACTTCGGCACCAGCGGTCAACAGCGCCTCTTGGGCGGATGCATCCAGCGCATCATAGGCGTCTTTGTTCATGAAGATGCCAAGTGCGCCCACCTGACCCCAGTTCAACAGCGTGTAGCTGTCGATGACTTCCTGCTGCTTCAGCGCAGCGATGGCATAGGAATAGCCCTGCGAACAATCCAGCAGGCCGGTGTCCAGACCCTGATAGGCGTCGTAAATCGACATCGGCACCATGTTCGCACCGAATTCCTTGAACGTGTTGCCGTAGGCACCAACGCCGCGCACTTTCTTGCCCGCGATGTCATCCACAGACCGGATCGCGCCGCCTTTACAGGCGATGTGTACAGCCGAGGTTGTGAACGTGCCGATGTAGACAAGGTTCATATCCGCAAGGTTTGCCTGAATGCTGGCGTCTGTGCGCATCAGTTCATCCGTGGCTTTCATGCCAACCCATGCATCGGGATTTTCCAGCGGAAGGTCTGCGATGCCGTAGGCGACCATTTCCTTCGGGAAGTAGACCGCGATGATCGTGCCCAGATCGGCCACGCCATCGGCAATACCTGCCAGCGCCGCGTTCGCTTTGAACAGCGCACCGCCCCATTGGATATCCATTGTTACGGAACCGCCCGATGCCTCGGCCGCCGCATCGGCAAAGCCCTGCAACGCCGCAGCGCGCGCGCCACGGTTCGGCCCGGCTTCACCAACAAACAGGGTTTGCGCTTGCGAGATACCCGCAGCAAACATCCCGAGGCCCATTACGGCCCCGCCCAGCAATCTTTTCATAGTCTCCTCCCAATTTTACTATGTGGAATTGCATTTCACATAATAGGCTAAGCGAGACTCGGTCGACGGTTCAACAGTTAATTTCGCACCTGCCGTCGAACAGGCGGACAAGCGCACGAAAAACGCCGCCCTGATCTCAAGGCGGCGGCACGGAAATCGACGATGATTTGCGGTTAAGGCTGCGGCTCTTCCGGTGTGATCTGTTCCAGCGGATAATCCCACAAAGACCAACCATCCGTGCCTTCTGGCAGCCAATAGACGGTGGTGTAGCCGTATTCCAAAGCACGCTTGGCGGCGTTCCAGCTCATCCAGCATTCTTCCAGACAGAACATCAGAACAGGGTGCGTTTTGTCCCCATCCGTCACTTTTGCAAGACCGCGTTTGAAATAGTCGTGGGTCACATCCGCCAGCGCGCCATAGCCCACATTCGGCAACCAGATCGCGCCTGGGATGCTGTTGCGCGGCTTATCGCGCCAGATCGTTCCGGGTGGCAGGTTTGCGGGTTTGGGGGCTTGGGGCAACACGTCGATAAAGGCTGTTGCACCCTCTTCCCACAAACGGTGCGCCTCTTCGGGGCCGACAACCGTGCCGCCTGCCAATGTGGTAGGCACCGGACCACGATAGTGGTCCATCCGGTAATCGCTGGGTTCGTCCTGCGCGGTTGCGCAGATGGGCAGCGCGGTCAGTACCAACGCTGCCCAGATCCGTTTCATTGACCGACCTCGATCACGGCATTGCCCATGTCATTGACCAAAGGCACGCCCGCGTCGGACAGAATGGCGTTGATTTCGTCTTGATGGCGGCGGATCAGCGAATTCAGCTTACGCTCCCACACCTTCTCACCCTGACGAACACCCATGGTGATCCGGAAAAACAGCCGTGGCGGCAGCGTTTCCTTTACCAAAGGCACAACCATCAGATCGGGGTAGTTTTCCTTGACCAAAGGACCAGCCAGCGGCCCCCACAGGATCGCCGCATCCGTTTCACCGGTGTTGACGTCGTTCAACATCGTTTCGACCGGGTTTTCATAGCGCCGGTCCACGACCAGATCATAGGGCTTGGCCATAGCCAGCAACCGGTTGCGCGCCATGTGATCCGCAGGCGGGCTACCCGCAATGATGCCAATCCGTTTGCCCTGCAACGCCGGATCGCCCATCGTATCAACAGCGGCCAACGGCCCGTCCTTGGGCATCACCAACGCGAACACAGACGTCATATAATGGTTGGTGTTCAGAACCAGCTCATGGCCCTGCGCATATCCCATAATGACATCGCATTTGTTGGCTTTCAGCGTATTGCGCACAAAGCCTGTCGCCATCGGATACCATTCATAGGCCACCGGCAGTTCCAGCTTGGACGCAATCAGATCGGCCAGCTTGTTTTCGTATCCCGTCTCTTCCTTGGTCGACATGGGATAGTTGGCCGGATCGGCACAGACGCGGAACGATGTCTTGGACACCAGATCGGATGTTTGTGCGGCACCGGGCCCCACCTGCGCCAGCAGGAGGGCCACAGCACCAATCAATGTCGTGACAGAGTTACGAACCCATGCAGGCATCTTCGGCCTCGCGGATCATATCAGACTTCGCCTCTTTCTTGGCGGGCCGTCCACGGGGAATTGCCTCCATGCCGCGTGCCTTCAGGTACGTATAGATATCGTCCAGATAGCACATGACGTTGGCGTTATCGCCAAAGTGCGGCATGACCGAGTTGCCGTTCATACGGCCGTTCACAACCACATCGACGAAATCATAGTAGTCCATGTTCACGGCCGAGTTCTTGATCTTCGGCGCGTAGGTCGATCCTTCGCCATCAGGGCCATGGCATACATGGCATTCCGAATGATAACGGCGGAAACCCGAGAATGTCAGCCAGTCGACAGCGCCATCGTCATTGATGTTGAACGTCGGGATGTCGTCTTCGGTGTAGTAGCGGCCATCTTCATCATACGAGACGGCGATATTCGGATCGTCTGCAGCAGCCTCGACAGGCTGGTCGCTCCAGGAAGCAGATTGTGCGAACGCAGCGAACGGTAGTCCAACCACAAATGCCGCAGCGACGAAAAGGGGAGATGCTGTACGCATGTCAGCGCAGACCTTTCAATTTGTGAGAAAATGCGGGCCGGCACACCGGTGAGGCGTACCGGCCCTATTCATGTGGTTTCGCTTAGTTCGGCAGCGAGAACACTGTCAGCTGACCACCCAGAGCGGTGTAGTCGCTCAGAGCAGCGTAGCCGCCCACAGCACCCAGACCGTCGTTCGGGTTTGTCAGACCAGCCGCCAGGCCGATGCCTGCCCAACCACCGATACCGGACAAGATGCCGATGTACTGCTTGTCATCATGCATGTAGGTCATCACGTTGCCGATGATGCCGGACGGTGTTTTGAAGCGATACAGCTCTGTGCCGTCTGTTGTGGACACGGCTTTCAGGTAGCCTTCCAGCGTGCCGTAGAACACGACGTCACCCGCGGTAGCCAGAGCGCCGGACCATACCGAGAACTGCTCGGGGATGGACCATTCGATCTCACCGTTGATGTTGTCCCAAGCGATGAAGTTACCCATACCGCCGTGGCTGTCAGGTGCCGGATACATCGCCAGTGTCGCGCCAACGTAGGGCTGACCAGCTGTGTAGGACACGCGGAACGGTTCGTAGTCCATGCAAACGTGGTTTGTCGGAACGTAGAACAGTTCTGTTTCGGGCGAGTACGCAGCAGGCTGCTGGTCTTTTGTACCAAGAGCCGCAGGACAGATGCCTGTCGAGTTCACGTCTTCGCCGTTCTGCTCGGTCGAGTACTGAGCAACAACAGCCGGACGGCCATAGTTCTCAGACGCAGGGTCCATGTCGACGCCTGTTGTCCAGTTTACAGCCGGGTCATACTTTTCAGCAACCAGCAGCTCACCGGAAACACGGTCCATGGTGTACGCCAGACCGTTACGGTCGAAGTGAGTCAGAAGCTTGCGCTCAACACCATCAATTTCCTGCTCCGTGAGGATCATTTCGTTGATGCCGTCATAGTCCCATTCATCGTGCGGTGTCATCTGGTAGAACCACTTGGCCATACCTGTGTCGATGTCACGTGCCATGATGGTCATGGACCAACGGTTGTCACCCGGACGCTGTGCAGGGTTCCATGTGGAAGGGTTACCTGTACCGTAGTACATCAGGTTTTCTTCCAGATCCGCGGAATACCAGCCCCATGTGGTGCCGCCACCGATCATCCACTGGTCGCCTTCCCAGGTGTTTGTACCCGAGTCTGCGCCAACCGGCTGGCCGAGGTGTGTTGTATTCTCGGGATCAGCCAGAATGTCGCTGTCCGGACCCATGGAATACGCGCGCCACGCAAGCGAACCGTCTGCGATGTTGTACGCGGTTACAGAACCACGAACACCGAATTCACCACCGGAAATACCGACGATGACTTTGTCTTTCACCGGCAAAACTGTGGCTGTGTTGGTTTCACCGATGGACGGATCGCCGTTTACGACGGACCATTCAACTGCACCTGTGTCCGCGTTCAGCGCAACAACAGTTGTGTCAGCCTGGTGCAGGAAGATTTTGCCTTCTGCGTATGCTACGCCGCGGTTAACGGTGTCACAGCACATGACCGGAATAACGTTCGGGTCCTGCTTGGGCTCATACTTCCACTTGATCTTGCCTTCGTTGGCCAGGTCCAGAGCATAAACAATGTTCGGGAACGGCGTGTGCAGATACATTGTATCGCCAACAACCAGCGGCGAACCTTCGTGACCGCGCAGAACGCCGGTCGAGAATGTCCATGCAACCTGCAGGTCGCCCACGTTTTCCGCATTGATCTGGTCCAGCTGCGAGAAGCGCTGGTTTTTATAATCGCCGGTTTGGATGGCCCACTGGTTGGGGTTTGCCATATCAGCGACGAGACCGTCATTTGCTGCCGCCATAGACGCGCAAAGTGCAATCCCGGATGTCAAAAGCGCTAGCTTTTTCATTTCCAACTCCCTTGTTGAGACTTCAGTTATCAGCGAAACCCACCGGTTGATCCGGCCGAAGTACTGGTCCCGCCCGTATGCGCCCGGTTCGTTCTCCTCCCCCCGGGCACACACATTCTTATGTTCGCGTCAGCCGATCAGCGGCTCACTGGAACGTCGCCAGATAGGCGATCAGGTTGTCACGGTCTTTTTCCTTACGGAGACCTGCGAACGACATCTTTGTTCCCGGTGCCCAGTCGCGCGGCTTTTCAAGGAACGCGGCCAGCGTGTCTTCATCCCAGACAACGCCTTCTGCGCCTTTAGCGGCCAGAGCATCAGAGTATTCAAAACCTTCGCCCGCTGCGACAGCGCGGCCCATCAGACCGTTCAGCACCGGGCCAACTTTGTTTTCTGCACCTTCACCAACGGCGTGGCACGCCTGGCATTTGCGGAAAACTTTCTCACCTTTTGCAGCATCGCCATCGGCAGCCGCGATACCTGCGGATGTTGCTACCATCAGTGCCGATGCGAGAATGTTCTTGAACATGTTTGTCCTTCCTTAGTCTGTCAGAGCAACCGCTCTGCGTGCCACTCTACGTGGTCTGCCGCGAACGTGCTGACAAAATAGTACGAGTGGTCATAGCCCTTTTGCATCCGGACCTGACCGGGTTGACGTCTTTTGGCCATGGCGGCTGCCAAAGCCTCTGGTTTCAGAAGATCCAGGAACTGGTCGCTGGCCCCCTGGTCGACAAGAATATCATTTTTCCAGCCGAGCTCATCTAATAATAAAGTGCTATCGTGCTGCGACCAGTTACCCTCATCGTCGCCCAGATAGGCAGACAGTTGCTTACGCCCCCAGTCCGATTGCGTCGGATGGGTGATTGGCGCGAAAGCGGACACAGAATCATAGCGTTCGGGGTTCCGAAGCGCGATCGTCAGCGCCCCGTGGCCACCCATCGAATGGCCGGTGATTCCGTGACGGTCTTCCAACGGCAGGTGATCCATCACCAAAGACGGCAATTCCTGTGTGATATAGTCGTACATCCGGAAGTGCGGCTTCCACGGATCGCGGGTCGCGTTCACATAAAAACCGGCGCCCTGCCCCAGATCATAGGCATCGTCATCCGCAACGCCTTCGCCACGCGGCGATGTGTCGGGGAAAATGATCGCAATGCCGTTGCGGGCCGCATGTTCCTGAAAGCCGCCTTTGGTCATGGCGTTTTCATGGGTGCAGGTCAGACCCGACAAGTACCACAGAACCGGAACCTTTCCGTCTTCCGCTTCGGGCGGAAGATAGACGGCAAAGGTCATCTCGCAGCCCGTCGTGTTCGACGGGTGTTTGAAGACAAGTTGTTTGCCGTCAAAGCTTCTGTTTTCCGAAACCAGTTCCATCAGGCTCAAAACTCCACGACGGCGCGGATTGATTTGCCTTCGTGCATGAGATCGAAG
>NZ_CEYADA010000008.1:45918-177699 GCF_982780845.1 Thalassococcus sp. | reverse complement strand
TTGCCATAGATTGCGGCGGCACGAACTGTCGGGCGGTTCTTCGGCTAGACGGGCGCGAGATTGAGTATCGTGGGCGCGGGTCGAATGCGTTTTCGCATCTGGACCGGTCCCAAGACTGTCTGCGCGAGGCGATTGCGGCGCTGGCGGATCAGTCTGGTGCCGATATCCGCGACGTGCCCTGCTACGTGTCACTGGCAGGCGCGATTGATGACCGCATTCAGGCCGCAGTCGCAGCCGCTTTGCCATTGTCGCGGGTGGTTGTTCAGGAAGACTGTATGGCAGCGGTTGTCGGGGCCTTGGATGGTGCCGATGGCTTTGTTGCAGCACTGGGCACCGGATCGTTCTTTGCGCGGTCGGCTGGCGGGCAGGTGCGTCATATCGGCGGCTACGGGCTGACGTTGGGTGATGAGGCCTCGGGTGCGTGGATCGGACGGGCTTTGCTGGCCCGCGCTTTGATGGCGGAAGAAGGCCGGACAGAAAAGTCAGCGTTCCTGCATGAGGTTTTCGAAGAGTTCGGTGGACGCAGCGGGATCATTTTGGCCGCCAGCACGATGGCACCGGCTGACTTCGCAAAGCTCGCGCCGCGTGTGAACGACGCCGCTTTGGCGTCGGACAGTGGCGCGCTGGGCATCCTGTCAGAGGGCGCAGGTCTGATCATGCAGGCGCTGTTTGATCTGGGATGGCAGGGCGGGGATGCGCTGTGCCTGACGGGGGGGCTGGCTGACGCCTATGCATCCTATCTGCCGCCAGAAGCCCGCGCATCGCTGGTGCCGCCAAAAGGCGACGGCTTGGCAGGCGCGGTTATTCTGGCGGAACGGTTCACGAGGGGCGCGTTATGACTAAAGCAGCACTGACAGGTGCCCGCGTTTTTGACGGCACGGTCTTCCATGAAAATACGGCTGTTCTGCTGTCGGACGGGTGTTTCGAGGCGATCGTGCCTGCTGCTGAGGCGCAGGGCGTGAATATCACAGTTCTGGGCGGCGGCATTCTTAGCCCCGGTTTCGTCGATGTGCAGGTGAATGGCGGTGGCGGTGTTCTGTTCAATGATCAGCCGGATAGTACAGCGCTGCAGACAATGGCCGAGGCGCATGCGAGCTTAGGTGCGACGCGTATTTTGCCCACTTTGATCACCGACACCCGTGAAAAGGTCGAAGCTGCCATTGAAGCGGTTGATGAGGCCTGCCGAAAGGGTATACGCGGGATCGCAGGTTTGCATCTTGAGGGTCCGCATCTGGACCCTGAGAAATGCGGCGCGCATGATCCTTCGCTGATCAGACCTATGGATGAGGACGATCTGGCCATGCTGTGCGACGCGGCGGGGCGTTTGCCCAGTCTGCTGATCACCGTCGCGCCGGAAAGCGTTTCGCCAGAGCAGATTGCAGCGCTGGTGGGCGCAGGGGCCACGGTATCGCTTGGGCACAGCAACTGCGATAGTTCAGCGGCAGAACAGGCCTTCGCAGCAGGGGCGTCCATGGCCACCCATCTGTTCAACGCCATGAGCCAGTTGAACAGCCGCGAACCCGGTCTGGTCGGGGCGGCGTTGTCGAACAAACAGGTGACTTGCGGGCTGATTGCGGATTTGATCCACGTGCATCCAGCGTCCCTAACCGCTGCACTGCGCGCCAAAGGGCAGGGCGCGTTTCTGGTCAGTGATGCGATGTCGCCTGCCGGCACGGACGTGGAAAGCTTTGACCTGATGGGGCGGCAGGTGCTGCGCCGGAATGGTCAGCTGACGTTGACGGATGGCACGCTGGCGGGGGCGGATCTGGACCTGCCCACGGCGGTGCGGAACGTCGTGGGGCTGGGTTTCGATCTGGCTGATGCGTTGTCGATGGTCACATCGCGCCCAGCCAAGGCGATTTGCCGTGGTGATCTGGGCTGTTTTGCCAAAGGGCAAAAATTCGAGGCGGTGCACCTGAGCGACGGCCTGACAATGAATAAAGTTTGGGTTGGAGCCTAAGGCCTCGGATTATTTCCGGCGCAGGCGAATGACCACATCGACGCTGGCGATCTCTGCGCCTTCGGGGGGCGTAGGCAAATGCGCGATCTGCAATTGATCCGCAGGGGCATCCGTCAGAGACCCGTCGTCTTCCCAATAGAAATGGGGGTGGTCATGGGTGTTTGTGTCGAAATAGCTTTTGGAGCCGTCGACCGTGACCTCTTGCATCAGGCCCGCATCGCAGAAGGCGCGCAGCGTGTTATAGACTGTCGCCAGCGAAACGCCCGCACCGTCATCCTGTGCCGCAGCAAACAGACTTTCGGCTGTGACGTGACGGTTTTGTCCATCGCCAACAAGCAGTTCGGCAAGGGCAAGCCGCTGTCGTGTCGGACGCAATCCGCCCTCTGCCAGCCAGTCTGCCCCACGTTTTTCGATGCTGCCGTCCATTGGTAAGGTGGCTCCGCTTTCTTCAACTATAGGACATATAAAGTGTTCATGGGGGGGAATTCAAATGTTTTGCTGGCCAAAGCCGCAAAGCGCAACGCGCGGTGGTCGGTCGTGCAAGGGCTTGCGTGGTCGCTTGTCGCTCTGATAGAGGGCGTGAAACGACAAACTTGCTTGGGGGTGCGCGACGCATGGCCGACTTTCCGACCAGCTTCGATAAAGACGATCTTCTGAAATGTGCGCGGGGCGAACTGTTTGGCCCAGGCAACGCGCAATTGCCTGCACCGCCGATGCTGATGATGGATCGCATCACCGAAATTTCCGGTGACGGTGGCTTGCATGGCAAAGGCCACGTCGTGGCCGAGTTCGATATCACACCTGATCTGTGGTTCTTCGATTGCCATTTCCCCGGTAACCCGATCATGCCCGGCTGTCTGGGTCTGGACGGTCTGTGGCAGTTGACCGGCTTTAACCTTGGCTGGCGCGGCTGGCAGGGGCGCGGCTATGCGCTGGGCGTGGGCGAGGTCAAACTGACTGGAATGGTGCGCCCTGACCGTAAGATGCTGACCTACAAGGTCGATTTCACTAAGGCGATCCAGACACGCCGCCTGACTATGGGTGTTGCGAACGGTATCGTCGAGGCGGATGGCGAAGTGATCTATCAGGTCAAAGACATGAAAGTCGCGCTATCCGAAAGCTGAGATTTCCGAAGAATTAAGCTACAAAAGGGCCGCCCCGAGAACGGGCGGCCTTTCTCGTTCCAAGAACGGCAGAAAATGCCCGAAGCGGAATTATCCACAAGTAAATTCCTTGCAATCTAGAATTGTTATAAATTCGATACATTGACTTCCTACCCATGCGGCACCCATCGGGGCGGTGTCGTTTTGGCCCGCTCCACCAGCTAATCCAGTAGGGAGCTAACAATGACCGATCAGCACGACGTAGACATGTCTTGGGATGACTTTGACGAACTTCGTGATCCCCGTCCAAACGAAAACCAATTCGATGCGGTTGTAGATGCCGCAATCTCGCGCCGCGGTTTCTTGGGTGGTGCCTTGGCGTTTGGTTCCGGCGCAGCCGTTTTCGGAACAGGCTTGTTCTCGTCCACCACTGCCGCGCGTGCCGGTGCCCATGGCAAATTTGCATTTGAGCCGATCGATATCGCCACGGATTTCGCTGTGCATGTGCCTGAAGGGTACAAATCCAAAGTGTTGGTGCGTTGGGGCGACGCCCTTTGGTCCGAAGCAGAGAGTGCCTACGATCCCGAGGCTGGCGTGTCGGTCGAGATGTCGGACAAAGTGTTCGGCGAAAACACCGACGGCATGGAGTTGTTCGAGGTTGATGGCAAAGAAGTCATCACAGTGAATTCGGAATACGTGAACCCGAAAATCAACCTGCCTGCCGCATCCGAAGGCATTCCGCAGAACGCGGATGAAGTGAAGCTTCTGAAAAATCTGCAGGGCGTTACCGTTATGGAAATCGCCAAATCAGACGAAGGTTATGTGGTTGTCAAAGACAGCCCGTTGAACCGCCGGATCACGCACGAAACAGAAATGGCACTGGAAGGGCCGTTAGCAGGCCACCCCTTGGTTCAGACCAAAGCAGATCCTGCAGGCAAGACCGTTAAGGGCACTATGAACAACTGCGGTTCTGGCCGGACGCTTTGGAACACCTATCTGACCTGCGAAGAGAACTTTAACGGCTACTTTGGTGCGACTGGCGAAATGCCTGAAGGGGAAGGCTACACACGCTACGGCATTGGTGGTGAAGGACGCTATGCCTACGAAAAATTTGATCCCCGCTATGATATTTCAAACGAGCCGAACGAACCGCACCGCCATGGTTTTGTGACTGAAATCAATCCGGCTGATCCCGCATCGACACCGAAAAAGCGCACAGCGCTGGGCCGTTTCAAGCATGAAAACGCATCCATGGTGCATGCAAAAGACGGCCGTGTGGTTGTCTATATGGGCGATGATGAGCGCGGAGAGTATCTGTATAAATTCGTCTCGAACGGTGTTTGGGAAGAGGGCACCGATGGCGGTGACCTTCTGAACGACGGCACGCTTTATGTGGCGAAATTCAATGATGACCTGTCCGGTGAATGGCTGGCGCTTACACCGGAAACAACAGGCATGGATGCTGCGGAAATCCTGTGTTTCACCCGTATGGCGGCCTCGGCTGCTGGCGGGACAACCATGGACCGTCCGGAATGGGTGGCATCCAACCCCGTGAAGGTCGAAAGCTATTGCGCACTGACCAACAACAAGAACCGTGGTGTAAAACCGAATGCCGGTGGCGATGACACGGCCGTAAACGGCCCCAACCCGCGTGAAACCAACAACTACGGTCAGATCGTCCGCTGGACACCCGCGAACGAAAACCACGCAGACACGGCGTTTACTTGGGACCTGTACGTCATGGCGGGGAACCCGACCGTGTATGAAAATGAATATGCAGGGTCGAGCAACGTCAATACCGGCAACATGTTCAACTCGCCCGACGGGATGGTTTTTGACAGCACAGGTATGCTGTGGATCCAGACTGACGGCGACTACAAGAACGAAGGTGAATTTGCAGGCATGGGGAACAACCAGATGCTTGTTGGTGATCCCGAAACCGGCGAGATCCTGCGGTTCATGACGGTGCCATATGGCGCGGAAGTCACCGGTCTGTGCTGGTCTGTTGATAAAAAAGTGGCCTTTGTCGGTGTCCAGCACCCCGGCGGCCAATGGCCCGATGGTGCAGGTAAGCCGCGGTCTTCGGTTGTGGCGGTCTGGCGCGAAGATGGCGCGATGATTGGTTAAACTTCTGATCCCAAATATAGAAACGGCGCCGCAAGTCGCGGCGCCGTTTTTGTTTCGTCCCTTGGCGTCTAGCCACACCAAAGTGCAGGCCGGGCGAGGTCCGAACGGCCTCAAGGGCTTGCGGCTCTGGGCGTGGGTGCACTACATAGGCATGAGCTTAATACAAAGGGAGGCGTCATGCGCCGTGTCGTCGTTACAGGTCTCGGGGTAGTCTCGAGCATCGGGAACAATGCCGAAGAAGTTCTGGCTTCTCTGAAAGCGGGGAAATCTGGCATTACCGCAAATGAAGACATGAAAGAGCATGGCTTCCGGTCCCAGATCGCGGGCAACATCAAGCTGGATGTGGCCGATCATGTGGACAAGCGGACGCTTCGGTTCATGGGGCCGGGTGCGGCCTATGCCTATATCGCCATGGAACAGGCCATTGCGGATTCCGGTCTGGAAGAAAGCGACATCGTGAACCCGCGCACCGGTCTGGTCGCCGGTTCCGGTGGTCCGTCCACCAGCGCGATGCTGGCGGCGCATCAGACTGTTCTGAAATCCTGCGCGACCAAGCGGATCGGGCCGTTCGCGGTGCCGAAGACAATGTGTTCTACCGTCAGTGCGAACCTGTCGACCGCGTTCCAGATCAAGGGCATCAACTATTCCATCACATCGGCCTGTTCCACATCGCTGCACTGCATTGGCAACGCGGCAGAACAGATCATGATGGGCAAGCAGGACGTGATGTTTGCTGGCGGCGGCGAAGAGCTGGACTGGACGCTGTCCTGCCTGTTCGATGCGATGGGCGCGATGTCGTCCAAGTACAATGACACGCCTGAGAAAGCCTCGCGCGCGTTTGATGCGAACCGCGATGGTTTTGTCATCGGTGGCGGCGGCGGTATCGTCGTTCTGGAAGAGCTTGAGCACGCGAAAGCGCGCGGCGCGAAAATCTATGCAGAAGTGACCGGCTATGCAGCCACATCCGATGGTGCCGACATGGTGGCCCCGTCCGGTGAAGGCGGCGAGCGTGCGATGCGTCTGGCGCTGTCCACGCTGCCCGAGGGGCGCAAGGTCAGCTACATCAACGCACACGGCACATCGACGCCGGTGGGCGACGTGGGTGAAATCGAAGCGGTCCGCCGTGTCTTTGGTGACGGCAGCACGCCGCCGGTATCTTCGACCAAGTCGATGACCGGCCACAGCCAAGGTGCCACAGGCGCGCAAGAGGCGATCTACTGCCTGCTGGCGCTTGAGCACGACTTCATCATTCCGTCGATCAACGTCGAAACGCTGGATCCCGCGCTGAAGCCCGAGGAAATCGCCACGTCGCTGGTGGAAAACGCCGGTCTGGATTCTGTCATGACAAACTCGTTCGGCTTTGGCGGCACGAACGGTTCCATGGTTCTCAGCCGCTTCAACGGTTAAGCGCAGCGCAAGATAGGTAAGCAAGTTATGTCAGGTGTACTAAGCGGCAAACGCGGGCTGATTATGGGCGTGGCCAACGAACGCTCGATTGCGTGGGGTATTGCCAAGGCCTGTGCCGATGCGGGGGCAGAGCTTGCCTTTACCTATCAGGGCGAGGCGTTTGGTAAGCGTCTTCAGCCGCTGGCGGAATCTGTTGGGTCGGATTTCACGGTGGATGTGGATGTGACCGACGACGCATCGTTGGATGCTGCGTTCGAACAGTTGAACGCCCGCTGGGATACACTGGATTTTGTTGTTCACGCGATTGCCTATTCGGACAAGAACGAACTGACGGGCCGTATCCTGAACACCTCGCGCGAGAACTTTAAGAACTCGATGGATATCTCGGCCTACAGCTTTATCGACGTGGCACGCCGTGCGCACCCGATGATGAAGGACAATGGCGGCACGCTGCTGACATTGACCTACATGGGGTCGACCCGCGTGACGCCGAACTACAACGTCATGGGTGTTGCCAAAGCGGCGCTGGAATCCGCGACGCGCTATCTGGCGAACGATCTGGGGCCGGACGGCATCCGCGTGAACGCCATTTCGCCCGGTCCGATGAAAACGCTGGCCGGTGCTGCGATTGGTGGTGCTCGCAAGACGTACAAGCACACAGACCAGAACGCGCCTTTGGGTTCGAACGCGACGCTTGAGGCGGTTGGCGGGACGGCGGTGTATCTGGCGTCGGATGCGGGCGCTTGCACGACCGGCGAAATCATCCGCGTGGACGGTGGTTTCCACGTTCTGGGTATGCCCCAGTACGATCACCTGTAAGTTCAGAACCGGTCAGGCGGTTTTCAGAACCACTGACCGGGTTCCATCAGCCCCAAATCCAGCAATTGCCGTGAATGCCATTCAAATGGCGTTGAATTGTGCCAGGTGAAGCTTTCGATGTCGAAGGTCGAGCCGGGGTTCTTTTTCAACGCTTTTGCCGTGCGGAACGACACGATGGCCGAGGTCAGGTTGTTGTGCCACGGGCAGGCGTAGGTGTTGTATTCTTCATCGTTGAAAGTGTGATCGCGGCGCAGTTGCAGGCCGGGTTTGGCCCTGAAAATTGCGATGCGGTCGATCTTGCGGCGTTTGGTGGGAATGTGTTCCTCGAACCGCCAACGCAGACCGCCGAAGAAATCCAGTTGGCGTTCTTTCGGGTGGTTGTGGTTTTCTTCGTCGTGCCGCGCCAAGGCGTAATATCCCGACCGATCCATATAGGCGTGGTCCAGCGACACGGCGTTGGGAAACTGCCCAAGGTCATCGGCGTAAAGGTCGATCACATAGGTCAGCATCGCGTCGCGGCGTTCTTCTGTGTGGAACGTCAGCATTTCGCCGATGGTGCGCGTTTCGCAGAACGGGTGGAACAGGTATTCGGCGTTATAGCAGTAATACATCCAGATGCCGGGGGCGGCGGCGATGATCTTATTCACCGCTTTCTGGACGGAATATTCCTGTGTCGTGTTGTAATCGATGCGTTGAACGCGGTCGGCCACGTCGGGGGCCAGATCGAACATCGGTGACATGAAAACCAGAATCTGGTCAAAGCCGCTTTGCTGGTGATGCCGGATCGTGGTGTCGATCTCGACATCGTCCTCGGCAAAAACCATCGCGATCGGCCCTTTTAGTAGGGCGTCTTTGCCATCGGTCAGAAAATTTTCAAGACTGTCGTAACGCATGCTGCTCGGTACACTATTTTTCCGCAGAATCGGTTAAATTCCTCTGCATTGCAAGCAGGGGCTATTCTGATATATCCCCGCTGCCCAAACCCTTTGCCGGAGCCTCTGCAATGACCACGCCAAAAAAGCTGTATATCAAGACTTATGGCTGTCAGATGAACGTTTACGACAGTGAGCGTATGTCCGAAGCGCTGTCCGGCGAAGGCTATGTGCCCACGGATTCGCCCGATGATGCGGATATGATCCTGCTGAACACCTGCCACATCCGCGAAAAAGCGGCGGAAAAGGTGTACTCGGAGCTGGGCCGTTACAAAGGGTTGAAGGCGGAAAAGCCTGATCTGAAAATCGGTGTTGCGGGCTGTGTAGCCCAAGCCGAGGGCGAAGAGATCATGCGCCGTCAGCCGATGGTCGATCTGGTTGTCGGCCCGCAAAGCTATCACCGCCTGCCCGAACTTGAGGCCAAGGCGCGCAGCGGCGAGCGCGCTTTGGATACGGATTTTCCCGAAGAGGATAAGTTCGAGCACCTGAAATCGCGCCCCAAAGCATCGCGCGGTCCGACCGCGTTCCTGACGGTTCAGGAAGGCTGCGATAAATTCTGTGCGTTCTGCGTGGTGCCCTACACCCGCGGCGCCGAGGTTAGCCGCCCTTCATCCCGCGTGCTGGATGAAGCGCGTGATCTGGTGGAGCGTGGCGTGCGGGAAATCACGCTCTTGGGGCAGAACGTAAACGCCTACCACGGTGCGGGTACCGATGGGGATTGGGGCCTTGCCCGCCTGATCTATGCACTGGCCGATATCGACGGGCTGGAGCGTATTCGTTTTACCACGTCGCACCCGAACGACATGGACGACGAGTTGATCGAGGCGCATGCGAATTGTTCCAAGCTGATGCCCTATCTGCATCTTCCGGTCCAGGCCGGGTCGGACAAGATTCTGAAGCGGATGAACCGCCAGCACACCGCTGAAAGCTATATCAAGCTGATGGAGCGCCTGCGCGAAGCACGTCCTGACTTGCATGTGTCCGGTGACTTCATTGTAGGTTTCCCCGAGGAAACCGAGGAAGATTTCCAAGACACGTTGAACCTGATCAAGACGGTCAAATACGGTTCGGCGTTTTCGTTCAAATACTCGCCCCGTCCGGGCACGCCCGCAGCAGAGCGCCCGCAGGTGCCGGAAGATGAAAAGAACGACCGTCTGCAGCGTTTGCAGGCGCTTCTGTCGCAACAGCAGCGTGAATTGCAGGATGCAATGGTCGGGCGTGAGGTGTCGGTTCTGTTCGAAAAGCCGGGTCGTCAGGCGGGGCAGATGGTGGGCAAGTCGGAATACCTGCATGCCGTCCATGTCACGGCAGACGGCCTTAACCCCGGTGATTTGCGCAAAGTCCGTATCATCGACAGCGGTGCGAATTCGCTTTCCGGCGTGCTGATCTGACGGGCTTAGCCCGTCGTCAGCACATCAAAACCAAATATGACCGCCGGAAATCGTTAACGGCTTGGCTGAAATTAGTATTATTGCGCGGCTTGGCGTCAATATCTGGTGGAATTTTCTTCACAGGGCCTGATTTCTTGGTAAACTGAACCCCACAATAGGTTTGCCGTCTTTGCGCTCTGTCGCAAAGACGCTCTGGGGAAACAGTACTTAAGGAACAAAGGCCGTGGCGGACAGTCTTATCAAAAAAGTCCACGCCGTATTTTCAGGGGCTGCTCTGGCGATCGCTTTCGCCGTGGCACCTGTGACAGCCGTAAAGGCGGAAGACGGTGTCGATACAGCGCGAACAGCGATCATTTCCACGCAAAACAAGCGGACAATCGTTGGCGAACGATACATCCCCGGTATCTGGGTTGATCCCGATGGCTGTGAGCACTGGGTCATGGATGACGGCGTCGAAGGCTACATGACGCCCCACGTGACGCGCAAAGGCATTCCGGTATGCCGTCGTGGCAACGTCTGCGGTGTTCTGAACTCGGATCAGTTCTTTGCAACAAACAAGTACCGCATCAGCGCGGGTGGCCGTGACCGTCTGAAAGAATTCTTCCAGCAGTCCACAGCCATCGGCTTTATCATCGCGGGTCACACCGACAGCCGCGCGTCTGACGAATACAACATGCGTCTCAGCTATAACCGCGCGAACGCGGTTGCCGCTGTGGGCAAATCTGTCGGCGCGAAAATCATCGACGTACGCGGTTACGGCGAACGTATGCCTGCCGCGACCAACGGCACCACAGAAGGCATGGCCAAGAACCGCCGTGTCGAAATCATCTGCATTCAGTAAGGGGCACACGAAATGAAATTCATGAAGATTGCCCTCATGCTTGGTGCTGCGGCTTTGGTCTCGGGTTGTGAGTTGGGCCTGACCGAAGGCGGCCAGTACGGCCCTGACAAAAGCATCGACCGCGGCACGGATGCCAAGGACCTGAGCCAGCTGAAGGCCGGTATCTGGGTTGACCCGAATGGCTGTGACCACTGGATCATCGACGATGGCGTCGAGGGCTACCTGTCGGCGCGTCTGGATAAATTCGGCAAGCCGGTCTGTTCCGGTACTGCACCGCCGACAATCGCCACCGGCGATTTCAAAGGCGGATCGACCTCTATCATCGGTGACGCGCTCTGATCGCGTCCCGCATATGCCTAATCGCCGCGCGCAGGAAACTGCGTGCGGCTTTTTTTATTTCAAAACTATATGTCTTTTGGGTCCAGCCGCTTGCTATCAATGCCGACCCTTGGGATGATTAATTCGAGTCGCAGCACAGGAGACATGCGTGACAACAGGCACCCTGACCGAAGCCACCATTGAATTTCCAGATAACCGTTTGCTCATCGAGCTTTGTGGTGAATTTGATCGCAACCTGACGGACATAGAAACACGGCTTGGCGTTCAGATCTTACGAAGGGGTAACCAGCTTTCGGTTTTCGGTGAAGCAGATCCGCAGGCCGAAGCGATCGAAGTTTTGCAGACGCTTTACGAACGACTGGAGCAGGGTAAGCACGTCGAAAGTCAGGATATTGACCGCGAATTCCGCCTTGGCGCGGAACCGGCTGTGGACACCGAGCCGGTAAACCAACTGGAAATGTTTGGTGGTGGTCGTGTCGAAATCAAAACCCGCAAAAAGTTGATCGAACCGCGTACCGAGGCACAGAAGGCCTATGTGAAGGCGCTGTTCGACAATGAACTGGCCTTCGGGATCGGTCCGGCGGGGACGGGTAAGACATATCTGGCTGTTGCTGTCGGCGTGAACATGTTCATCAACGGTTTGGTCGATAAGATCATCCTGTCGCGTCCTGCTGTGGAAGCCGGCGAAAAGCTGGGCTTCCTGCCCGGTGCGATGGAGGACAAGGTCGATCCCTATATGCAGCCGCTTTATGATGCGCTGCAGGATTTCCTGCCGGGCAAACAGCTTGCACGGCTTCGGGAAGAAAAGATCATCGAAATCGCGCCTTTGGCGTTTATGCGTGGTCGGACGCTGTCGAACGCTTTCGTCGTACTGGACGAAGCGCAGAACGCCACATCCATGCAGATGAAGATGTTCCTGACCCGTCTGGGCGAAGGATCGCGGATGGTGATCACCGGCGACCGCACGCAGATCGACTTGCCGCGCGGCATGCCGTCTGGTCTGGCCGAAGCCGAAAAGCTGCTGAAAGACATTCCCAAGATCAGCTTCAATTACTTCACATCCAAAGATGTTGTGCGCCACCCGCTGGTCGCCGCCATCATTGAAGCGTATGAGGCAGCCGACAACGCGCAAGGGTGATCTGTCGGGGCAGGTCAGCAGTGCGTCAGGAATGGAGCGCATATGCTGACCGATACGATCATTGAAGATGATGCATGGGATGTGGTCGATCTTGAAGGATTGGCTGAAGCCGCGGCTACGGCTGCCTTGCAGCATCTAGGCATGGAAACCGAAGGCTACGAGATCGCGGTTCTAGGCTGTGACGATGCCAAAATTGCCGAACTGAACGCCGATTTCCGCGACAAACCGACGCCCACCAATGTGCTAAGCTGGCCCGCATGGGAGCTTGGAGCAGAGGACGATGGCGGCGATCCTGATCTACCGCCAGAGCCTGACACGATGATGCCCGAACACCTCGGTGATATCGCGATTGCCTTTGGCGTATGTAAAAAAGAAGCGGAAACAGCCGAAAATGTATTAGAGCACCATGTCACACATTTGTTGGTTCATGGGGTTTTACATTTGTTGGGCTATGACCATATCCGTGACGCAGACGCCACGCTTATGGAAGGTTTGGAAACCTCCATACTTGGCAAAATGGGTATAGCCGACCCATATTCGTAAAGCGGCGGGGCATCCCGTCATTTTGGACAGGAAAGAGATGGGCGAAACCGACGGGTCGTCTAATGCAGCGCAGGGCGCGCAGCAGACCAGTGAAAACAAGACCAGCGTGGGCGTTCTCCGCCGTTTGTTCGGAGCACGTTCAGAAAATTCGGACGACGATATCGTCGTAAATGGAAGCCCGACTGCGGCTCCTGCTCCGGTGACACACGGCATGATGAACCTGCGCCGTATGCGCGTCGAGGACGTCAGCGTGCCGAAGGCGGATATCATCGCTGTACCGGACACCGTTTCCAAAGAAGACTTGGTAAGTATTTTCCGTGAAAGCGGATTGACCCGACTGCCGGTGTACACAGGCACGTTGGATACGCCTATTGGCATGGTCCACCTGAAGGACTTTGCGCTTCTTCACGGCTTTAACGGCGAGACAACTGATTTTAATCTGGCCGATGTATTGCGCCCGCTTTTGTTCGTGCCGCCTTCCATGCCGATCGGTGTTCTGCTGACGAAAATGCAGACCGAACGCCGACATATGGCCTTGGTCATTGATGAATACGGCGGTGTTGATGGTCTGGTGACCATCGAGGACCTGATCGAACAGGTCATCGGCGAGATTGAAGACGAACACGACATCGAAGAAGATAAAAACTGGCGTCAGGAAAAAACCGGCACCTATCTGGCTCTGGCCAAGACGCCTCTGTCTGATTTCGAAGCCGGTATCGGCATGTCTTTGACCGAAGACGAAGAAATCGATGAAGAAGAGATCGACACGCTTGGTGGCCTTGTCTTCATGCTGGCAGGGCGTGTCCCGGCCCGTGGCGAAATGGTGCCGCATCCCGACGGGATCGAGTTTGAGGTCGTGGACGCCGATCCGCGGCGGATCAAGCGCCTGCGCGTCCGAATGCCGGGTGCCCCCGGTACGGTGAGCAGCCGCAAGCAAGGCGCAGACGCCACAAGCGCAGCCCCGAATGAGTGACCTTTTCGCGCCGATGCGGGGCCTGTCGCTCAGGCTTCGTTTGGTGATCACGCTTTTGGCGGGCGTGGCCTTTGGGTTGGGGCAGGCGCCCTTTGACCTGACGGGCTTGGCCCTGCCTGCGTTGCTGGTTCCATTCCTGATGTTGTCACCTGAAGTGTGCCGCAGACAGGCAGGCTGGATCGGCTGGGCCTTTGGTGTTGGATACTTCGGGACGTCCCTGACGTGGATTGTGAACCCGTTTCAGGTTGATGCCGCGACGACAGGCTGGATGGCCCCGTTCGCCTTGGTGCTGATCGCGGCTGGTCTTGCGATATTCTGGGCCATGCCTTTCTGGTTGGCCGCGTCTTCTGGTTTGCGGTGGTTGGTTGTGCCGCTCTGGACGCTGGCAGAACTGTCGCGTGCGTATATTCTGACGGGCTTTCCTTGGGGGCTTGTCGGCTACGTCTGGACGCCGACTATTGGCGCGCAATGGGCGGCTGTGATCGGGCCCCATGGGCTGACGCTGTTGACCCTGACGATTGCGTGGCTTGCCTCAGAGGTGTCGCGCACCCGCGCGCTGCCTTTGGGATTGGCGGCAATTGCAATGGCAATCGGACTGATCGGTGGTGGGGTGTATTTGCAAAACCGCCCGATCACACCACAAGAGGGCACGCCAAAGATCGTGCGACTGGTGCAGCCCAACGCGCCACAGGATCAAAAGTGGCAGCGCGACATGATCCCTGTTTTTTTCAACCGGCTTTTGTCCTTCACCGAGGTCGGACCGCGTCCTGATTTGATCATCTGGCCGGAAACAGCGATGCCGATGTTGCTGAACAACGCCGAGGAAGCGCTTGGCGTTGTGTCGCAGTCCGCAGGTCCGGTGCCCATGATTGTCGGCATCCAGCGTGAAGAAGATGGGCGCTATTACAATTCCCTGATCTTGCAGGATGCCAGCGGCCAGACCTCTGCGGTTTACGACAAGCATCACCTTGTGCCCTTCGGGGAATACATGCCGTTCCCCGATCTTTTCGCGCGGATCAACGTGGGCGGTTTGGCGCAGCGTGCGGCCAGCGGCTATTCCGCAGGGCCGGGGCCGCGCCTGTTGGACTTGGGGTCGTTGGGCAAAGCATTGCCTTTGATCTGCTATGAGGCCGTCTTTCCCCAGCATGCAAAAACAGGTGGCAGCCGCCCTGATATGCTGATCCAGATCACCAATGACGCGTGGTTTGGTACGTGGTCCGGCCCTTACCAGCATCTGGCACAGGCGCGGATGCGCGCGATTGAGCAGGGTTTGCCGATGCTGCGATCCGCCAATACTGGCGTTTCGGCGGTCATTGATGCCAAGGGACGTATCGTGGATTCCATCGATCTGGGGCAGGCGGGGTACATCGATGTGCCTTTGCCCGCAGCTTTGAACGACACGATCTATTCCCGTTCGGGTGACGTTCCGTTGCTTGTGCTGCTATTGGGACTCACCTTGGTTGGCGCGTTGCGCGCGCGCTCTAATTCTCATTGACGTGCCCATAACAAGGGCGTAGCGCAACGACATACACCTGCCACAACGGCTTCCTGGCGTGGCAGCGAAACCTAATGGAGCACTTTTCCTATGTCTCGTGACAATTATACGTTTACCTCGGAGTCCGTTTCCGAGGGCCATCCCGATAAGGTATGTGACCGCATCTCTGACGCGATCCTCGATGCCCTACTGGCAGAGGATCCGCTGGCGCGCGTGGCCTGCGAAACATTCGCAACGACAAACCGCGTTGTGATCGGTGGCGAAGTCGGTCTGACGGACCAAGCCAAACTGGCGGAATACATGCAGCGCATCCCCGACATCGCGCGCGCCTGTATCAAGGATATCGGGTACGAGCAGGACAAGTTCCATCACGCGACCTGTAAGATTTCCAACTATCTGCACGAACAGTCTGCGCACATCGCGCAGGGTGTGACTGGCGAACGTGGTGATGAAGGCGCGGGTGACCAGGGCATTATGTTCGGTTACGCAACCAACGAAACAGACGCATTGATGCCGGCCCCGATCCAGTACAGCCACGCAATCCTGCGTCGTCTGGCCGAGGTCCGCAAATCCGGTCAGGAACCGCTGCTGCGCCCTGACGCGAAATCACAGCTGTCTGTCCGCTATGAAGGCGGCAAGCCGGTTGGCGTATCGTCCATCGTTCTGTCCACACAGCACGCCGACGAAAGCCAAAGCTCGGCCGACATCCGCGCGATTGTTGAGCCCTACATCCGTGAAGTTCTGCCCGAAGGCTGGATCACAGATGCGACCGAATGGTGGGTGAACCCCACAGGTACCTTTGTGATTGGTGGTCCAGATGGCGACGCCGGTCTGACAGGCCGTAAGATCATCGTGGACACATACGGCGGCGCAGCCCCCCACGGTGGTGGCGCGTTCTCGGGCAAAGACCCGACCAAGGTTGACCGTTCGGCGGCTTATGCTGCGCGTTATCTGGCGAAGAACGTTGTTGCGGCTGGCATGGCCGATCGCTGCACGATCCAGCTGAGCTATGCGATTGGTGTGGCCAAACCGCTGTCGATCTATGCCGACACACACGGCACAGGTCAGGTGGACGCCGCTGCAATTGAAGCGGCTATTCCGCAGGTGATGGACCTGACACCGCGCGGTATCCGGACGCATCTGGAACTGAACAAGCCGATCTACGAACGCACAGCAGCCTATGGCCACTTTGGCCGTACGCCTGATGCGGATGGCGGTTTCTCGTGGGAACGCACCGATCTGGTCGACGCGCTTAAGAAAGCTGTCTGAGTTTAATTTCGATCTTTATCGAAATGAAAAAGGCCCTGATCTTTGGATTGGGGCCTTATTTGTTTCAGCTTTTCAATTGCTTCAATCAGTCATCGGTCGCCCGTTCAGACGCAGGAACAGGCTGGCTTCGTCGTTGTTTTTGAAAAACGGGACCGAGTCCGGAACGCTGTCATCCGTCGCGCGGGCAGCGATTTCGGCCAGAACGACTTCGGTGATGAACGGCATATCCAGTTTGCGCACTTCGTCCACCGGCACCCATTGCAAGTGGCTGAGTTCGTCGCAAGCCGCATCAAAGTCATCGGGATCGCTGGCCAGCGCATCGGCATCGACCAGGAAGAACCGCGCATCAAACCGGCGCGGGCGTCCCGGCGGGGTGATAGCGCGGAAGACAAAGCTTAGGGCAGAGGCATCGGGCAGGTAGCCACGGTTGGCGAAATCAACCCAGTCGTCTGGCACGGGATCGGTCCATGCAGCCATCTGGCCCAGGATTTGGCCGGTCTCTTCCCACAGCTCACGGATCGCGGCAGCGGCCAAAGCGCCGGACATATCGCGCGCAGCATCCTCGGCCAGTCTGGCGCGGCAGCCGTCAGCCAGCGGATTGGCCAGTGGAATATGCGCATCGCCTTTGTCCACGGCACCACCGGGAAAGACGAACTTGTTCGGCATGAACGCAGCCTTGGCCCCGCGTTGACCCATCAGGACGCGCGGGCGCGTGGCCTTGTCGCGCATCACAATAACAGTCGAGGCGTCACGAATGGGGACGTCTTTGGTTTCGGTCATATTCACTCCGTGGTCCGGAGATCACGGAGACTCGCCGAACCCATGCATTTGTTTTGCCCATTGAAAGGCGACGATCATCCCCTTCAACCTTGGCAAAAGATAGAGCGACAGTCCACTGCATCCAACGGCGAAGATGGTGAACAGGGTCAACGGTTCGGGTCGCCATGTTTCAAAGACAAACAGCAGAAGAGGCGCCATCAGGTGGCCCACGATCAGCAGCGTCAGGTAGGCGGGCCCGTCATCCGCGCGGTGATGATGCAGGTCTTCACGGCACACAGGACACGTGTCGCGCACTTTCAGATAGCCGCTCAGAAGAGGGCCGGACCCGCAATTCGGGCATTTCCGGCGCCAACCCTTAAGCAAGGCCGGCAGCGTCGGGCGTTCTTCAGTATGTTGATCTGTTTCGGACATCAGTCACCTCGTTGAAGCCGTCAATTTGCATAAGCAAGGGGGCAATAAAAAGGTGTCAAACCGCCCTTGCGTCCGGATGTCGCAAATGGAGCGGGTAGGGGTATTGAATTGGGGACGAAAGCTTTGAATGTCAGCGGTGCGGACGAAGCGCCATTTCGCTGCGACTGCGCCAAGGTTAGCTTTGTTGCTACTGGTGGCTCTGCAAGGAATGAGTAACATCGCGATGCGTATTGAATTAAGGAACGACTCTCATTCCGATACCCATTGGCTATAGTGAAGCAATAGAAACGCCCAAAGCCGTTCGCCGCATTGAGGCGATGTGGTCGTTTGCTGCTCGCACATCAGGCAGCGCTGTCGTCCTGCCTGATGGACGCTGTGACATCATTGTGCGTAATCATTCACGCACACCAGATCAAATCACACCCATTGTCACTGGACCCGCGACACAGCCTTATCGTGTCGATTACGTATCCGGCGACCAATGGATTGGCGTCCGCCTACGCCCAGAACATGGAGCGACATTGTGGCAAGGCGATTTCAGTAAGGCACAGGACAGCGTCTTGAGAGGAGCAGAGGCGCTGGATCGTGTGCCTTCCCTAGCTGTGCTTTGTGGATCCGCCACGACGCTCGAGGCCTTGGCGCACGTTGTTCACGCCCAAACTTGGCCTGATGTCGATCCGCGACTTACCCGTGCAATTGACATACTTCATGCGTCTGGCGGACGGCTTCGCATCGAAGCGCTCGCAAAATTCGTGGCATGCACGGCTCGGCATCTGAATCGCCTCTTTCGCCGCAACGTTGGCCTTTCAGGCAAGACCTATGCGCAGCTCATTCAGTTCCATCGAACACTAAAATTGATAACGAATGGTAACGTGCCGTTCAGTGCCGCTGCGTTCGAAGGTGGGTATGCAGATCATGCGCATATGGCTCGCACCTTTCGCCGTTTCGGAGGGTTCTCACCAAGCAGCATCCCCACAGATTTGACCTTGCCAGCCATCCCTTTCAAATAGGTCTGATTTATTCAAGATTTGCCTGTCGGCTTAGAGTACGGTCTTCTGATGAAACTTGGATACACAATAATTTATGTAGCAGATGTGCCCAGAACGGTCGCATTCTACGAAGCCGCCTTCGGGCTCAAGCAGCGTTTTATTCACGAGAGCAAACTATACGGAGAGATGGAAACAGGTGAGACAGTCTTAGCTTTTGCAGGGACCGAAGCCGCCGAAATGAACGGCTTGGCCGTCTTACCGAACAACCCAACTGGACCTGCC
The DNA here is from genome assembly GCF_982780845.1 of Thalassococcus sp. Taxonomy (NCBI): domain Bacteria; kingdom Pseudomonadati; phylum Pseudomonadota; class Alphaproteobacteria; order Rhodobacterales; family Roseobacteraceae; genus Thalassococcus; species Thalassococcus sp. The sequence continues at coordinate 158,900 of NZ_CEYADA010000008.1, read as the reverse complement.
GCCGCGTGGGAAATTTGTTTTGTCACGGATGATGTCGCAGCCGCTTATGAACGAGCCCTGTCAGAGGGTTGCCAGCCAGTCAGTGCGCCGAGCGAAAAGCCATGGGGACAGACCGTGTCCTATGTCCGCGATTTGGACGGCTGTATCGTCGAGATCGCCTCTCCTATTAAGGGTTAGGCGTGACATGAACGACGCGACGAAGGCGGAGATCATCGGCAACTTGGAAGAGATGATAATCGAGTTGGCACCTGATGCTAACTTACGGCCGATGTATGGCGGTAACGTAATTGAACTTGAAATAGACAACACCAAAAGCCGCATCGGCGGCTTCTACGCCTACGCCGAATACGTCTCGTTGGAGTTTGCCAATGGTGTCCAATTTGAAGACCCGGACGGTGTACTGGAATGGACTGGAAAGTTCAGGAGGCACGTCAAATTACGCTGCATTGACGATATCGAAGCCAAAGCCTGCGAGTGTTTTCTAGGACAAGCTCTCGCACTATTCAAAACCAGTTAGGTCGAGATTCGAACACGGCGCGGCATCGGTCAAAGTGGGCTCGAAGGAGCCGTTCAATTTGTTTTCCAAGCCGATTATGTGAAACCCAGATGATCCACTCTGGGCACATTCAGGCCAGTTGCGCCTTACGTCACCGAATGGATCGCGTGCGCTTCTATACTGCCAAGCAGACCACTCCATTTTTCGATGCTCAAACTTTTTTCGACGGAAATTCGAAGCTGGCCCGTTTGACCTGCATAACCGGCCACAACGGACCGGTGTTGAAACAAGAACTGGAAGGAAACAAACATGAAGTTTGCAGCTATCGGTGCAGGAGTTTTGGCAACAGCAGTGGCGATGGGTGGTTTCGCAGGCGACGCACAAGCGCGCGGCGACCATCAGGGTCCGCAGTTCAACTTCTCTGAAATCGACGCCAACGGCGACGGCCAGATCAGCCTTGAAGAATTCGAAGCACGTGGCGAAGCCCGTTTCGCGGGCATGGACACCGACGGTGACGGTGGCGTCTCTCTTGAAGAGCTGGTCGCAGGTTTCGAACAGCAGCAGTCCGAACGCATGCAGCAGCGCGCGCAGCGTATGCTTGAACGTATGGATGCCGACGAAGACGGCAAGCTGTCGCCTGAAGAGCTTGAGGCACGTAGCGGTCCAGCCAAGATGTTCGACCGTATCGATGCCAACAGCGATGGCGTGATCACCGAAGAGGAAATTGCCGATCTGCAGTCCAAAATGGGCAAGCGTTTCGGCAAAGGTAAAGGTATGGGCGAAGGCCGCGGCGAACGTCACGGCAAGTTCTAATACCTCATGTCGGGCGGAAACCTCACCCCTCCGCCCGACGTTGCCCGCCTTTGCAGATCAGGATAGGCGTAAAGGTTAATAAGTGCCGCTGGACCTTATGACAGATCAAAGCGACGAAGATCTTCTTGCCGCCTATGCTTCGGGCAATCAGGCGGCGGCCCAAGCCTTGACCCTGCGGCATGCGGGTCGGGTGTTTGCCCATGCCATGCGGCTTTTGGGCGATCGGGCCGAGGCCGAGGATGTGGCGCAGGATGCGATGCTTAAGCTTTGGCGGATCGCACCGGACTGGCGCAGTGGCGAGGCACAGGTCAGTACGTGGCTGTATCGAGTGACCGCCAATATGTGCATCGACCGCATCCGCAAACGGCGCACGACGAATTTTGACGATCTGCCGGAAATGGCGGACGACAGTGCTTCGGTCGTCGAGACGATGGAGCAAAAAGAACGGCACGAGGCGTTGCAAGATGCGTTGGACAAGTTGCCGGACAGACAAAAACAGGCGGTTGTTCTGCGCCACATCGACGGGCTTTCGAACCCCGAGATCGGCCAGATCATGGACATCACACCGCGAGCAGTCGAAAGTTTAACCGCACGGGGAAAGCGCGCTTTGACGGCGCTTTTGTCCCGCAAGCGCGAGGAGTTGGGCTATGACCACGCCGGAGAATGACGACTTTCTGGAAGCGTTTTTTGACGACGCCAAGAAATCCGCGCCGGTGGTGCCGGACGGGCTGATGGCGCGCATGATTGCGGACGCGCAGGCGGAAACGGATCGTCGTGCACAGATCGCTGCTGCCAGCGCGCCAAAGTCTGTCTGGAGCCAGATTATGGGCGCGGTTGGGGGCTGGCCTGCCTTGGCCGGACTAAGCGCTGCGACGTTGACGGGTGTCTGGATCGGTTTGAACCCGCCCGCGGCCATCAGTGATACGATGGCGCAGGTCATGGGGCAGGACGGGGCGGTTGTTTCAGACTATTTGTTTGATCCGGTCACCGGGTTCGAACTGGCGATGTTGGAAGGGTAAAAGATGTCTGATGTACAACAGGACAAGCCGAAACGGTTCCCGTGGACGCGGGCTCTGCTGATTTTTTCGCTGGCATTGAACCTTCTGATCGTGGGCGCGATGGCGACGTTCTTTTTTGCCAACTCCGGTCTGCGTGAATTCAGCCGGCGCCCCCCGCCGGATGGTCCGTTCCTGTATCTGCGCGCCTTTTCGCAAGAAGACCGCCGTGCTTTGGGGCGCGAGTTTTTCAAAAACAGCAAACCGTCGCCCGAAATGCGTGAACTGGCGTTGCAGGACTATCAGGACGTTGTCGATCTGCTGAAGCAGCCGGAATTCAATCAGGCCGAACTGACCAGCGTACTTGATCGTCAACATCAGCGTTCGAAATCGCTGCAGGAACGTGGTCGCCAGATGATGGTCGAGTACTTGGGTACCAAAACCCCTGCCGAGCGCGCGGCTTATGCCGACCGGCTGGCAGAGGAAGTTTCCGAATTCCGCTCGCGCGGCAAAAAGGGCGACCGGTACGGTCCCAAACCCTGAGCCTTGGCATGAACGACCTTGTTGCGGCCTGTTGATTTGGCCGCATAAAGGGCGTTGTCCGCTTCTTCCAGAACCGTGGTGGCGGTTGCGCCATAGGCATTCAGACTGGTTGTGACACCGATGCTGATGCTGACATAGGCGGATGCCTCGGACAGTTGGATCGGGCCGCTGTTCATGCCTGCGCGCAGACGTTCGGCCGACCTGATCGCGCGTTTCATGTTGGTTTTCGGTAGGATCACAAGAAACTCTTCTCCGCCAATCCGCGCGATCACATCCTGTGGCGACAGGTGTTCACGCAGGCGTTTGGCGACTTCGATCAAGGCGCGATCCCCGTTGGCATGGCCGAACCGGTCGTTGATCTTCTTGAAGAAATCCACATCCACAATCATCGCGCTCAGCGGCATTTTCGCGGCTGTGGCCGCCTTTAGAAGGCGGTTCATCAACGGAAGGGCATAGCGCCGGTTGTATAGGCCTGTCAGGGGGTCGACGATCGCAGCCTTCAGATCGGTCTGGACCTTGGTGCGCAGGCAATCGTGCAACGCCTTGCGTTCCAAAAGCGCGTTAATCCGGACCGTCATCTCGGCCATATCGGTCAAGCCGATCATGACGTCATTCGCCCCGAGATCAAGCGCGTGGATGGCGGCATTCCGTTGGGTTTCCGTAGCAATATACAGGATTGCCGCGTGCCGCGTTTCCGTGCGCGACCGAAGTTCTGCCATCAAAGACAGGCCCAATCCGGGTTGATCCGCATCTTCGAACAGAACAAAAAGATCGGTGGTTTTCGCGGCTTTCCGAAGCAGCATGTCTGATCGGAAAAACTGGGTTTCGCCATCTAAGGCAGCAAAGCTCTTTTTCAGATCCGACTGGTTCTTGTCACGCATCACTGCGATCGCTTGGCGGTGATCGAATTGCACTTTGGGTTCCTCAAATCCCAAATCCTGCGCCGTTTCGGCCTTAAGCCCCAAATCCAGTTCGACATCGCGATTGCGCAGCAAAGACCGGATGTGCGCCAGCAACAGCAATTCGTCGACAGGTCGCGGCAGAACCGCCTGCGCGCCCTTTTTCAACGCTTTGGTCCGGCTGGCCTGATCGTTTTCCTTCTGGATCAGAACGACCGGCGGCATAAGGCGTTGTTTCACGCCCTGGCGCAGGGTGTTTTGTAGACCTTCAAAGTCCACATCTGTCAGACCATCCGACGCGATGATCAGATCGATTTGCTCGTTCTGCAGAACGCGCTTGGCCTGTCTGGCGTTTTCCGCCTGGAATACCTCGTAAAACGCCGCAGACAGTTTGACCCGCAGGATAATACGGTTCACGGCGAGGCTATCGATAATCAGGATACGCCCGGACATGGCGCAACTCCTTTAGCAGACTTGGGCCCTGATGGTTGCACAGGGCGATTGAGTCAGTCTTTAGTGACTTAGGTTAAGAAACCCTTTCGGAATTGATGAAATATGTCTGTGTCTCGTGAAGCAGCGGAAACAATCGGCGTTCAGGCTATGGGATGGCTGGCCGGGAATGATGAACTTTTGCCTGTGTTTTTGGGCTCGACCGGCGCAAGCGAAGCCGACTTCCGCGCAGGTCTGACGGACGCGGCCTTTCAGGGGTCTGTGCTTGAGTTTCTGTTAATGGATGACCGCTGGGTCGTGTCGTTTTGTGACGATGTCGGCCTTGCGTATGACGTGCCGGTCCAAGCGCGGGCGATGCTGCCGGGCGGAGAGCAGGTCCACTGGACATGAGTGACCCTACACGGATCAAGGCGGTTCTGTTCGACAAGGACGGCACGCTGTTCGACTTCAGGGCAACATGGGATGTCTGGACCCATCAGGTGTTGGTCGATCTTGCGAAGGGACGTGACGATGTCCTGAAAGCCATGGCCCACGACGCGCGGTTTGATCTGGACACGCGCAAGATGCTGCCCGACAGCCCCATCATCGCAGGCACACAGGCCGAAGCGACGTCGATCCTGCTCAGGCATCTGCCCGAGTGGACGTTTGACACCCTGATCCGCCACCTCGACGAACTGGTGGCGGTCGCGCCGTTGGTGCCTGCTGCGCCGTTGCCTGAATTGCTGGGGCAGTTGCAGGACATGGGCATTGCCACCGGCGTCATGACCAATGACAGCGAAGCGGGCGCCTTGGCCCATCTCAAGGCCGCTGGTGTCCACGAGATGTTCGATTTCGTAGCCGGATACGACAGCGGATATGGTGCCAAACCCGATCCCGATCCTTTGCTGGCCTTTGCGCAGCAGATCGGATGCGCCCCTGAACAAACAGCCATGATCGGTGACAGCCGTCATGATCTTATTGCGGCGCGGGCGGCTGGAATGGTGTCTGTTGGCGTTCTAACTGGTGTGGCAGGAACGGATGAGCTGTCTGATCTGGCCGATGTCATTCTGGACCACATCGGTCATTTGCCAGATTGGTTGCGGTCCGGCCCGAACGAATAGGCACATTTTTAACTGTTTGGCCTCTGTTAAGCGGTGCCGTGCATTCTGATCCAAAGAGGATTCGACATGCATGGGCTGATTAATAAAACGCTCCAGCATTTTTTGCTGGATACCTATGGACCTGCGGCTTGGGCGGCGATTGCCAGAAACGCCAAGGCAGACATACAGAATTTCGAAGCTATGCTGAGCTATCCTGCTCAAGTCACAAGTGACGTGCTGAATGCGGCGGCTGATTATCTGGGCAAACCCAAAGACAGCTTGCTTGAGGATTTGGGCACATATCTGGTGTCACATCCCAACTGCGGTGTGCCGCGGCGCTTGCTGCGGTTTTCAGGGGTCGATTTTCTGGATTTTCTGAATGCCTTCGACGATCTGCCAGACCGCGCGCGGCTTGCTGTGCCGGATCTGATCCTGCCCGAGCTCGCAGTCGAGGAGAAATCTCTTGGTCTTTACGAACTGCACTGTGTCCACGATTTCGCCAGTGACGCCGCACATGTTCTGTTGGGTCTGCTACGGGCCATGGCCGATGACTACGGCGCATTGGTTCTGATGGATGTGCAGGATCAGACAGAAGGTCACTCTCTGGTGTCGGTTCAACTGATCGAAGCGGCCTATGCATCCGGCAACAATTTTGAACTAGGCGTAATTGAAAGGCGGGCGACATGAACAGGGACTGTTGCGGCGCGCTAGATCAGCTTCTTCCGATGCATGCGGTGCTTGATGATCAGGGGATCATCCTTCACGTCGGTCCGACCCTGACCAAGGTTTTCGGGGATACATCGGTCGTTGGGCAATCTGTGTTTGATGTCGTGGCGTTCAGTCGACCCAAGGGGATTTCGGGCGCTGCGGATTTGCCCAAAGTTCTCGGGCGGAAATTGCGTCTGGAGGCTAAGGGCGCGGTTGAAACACGACTGACGGGCGTTCTGGCGCGAGGCGATAAAAATATATACATTTTGGATACGTCTTTTGGTTTTGCCGTCGCTCAATCGGTGACCGAGCATCGCCTTGTCAGTACAGATTTTTCCCCCACCGATCTGACCGTTGAAATGCTTTTCGTGATCGAGGCGAAATCCGCCGCGATGAGTGCATCACGCCAACTGAACCAGCGCTTGCAAGCAGCACGGATCGCTGCAGAAGAGCAGGCTTTTACCGACACCCTGACGGGGCTGAAAAACCGCCGCGCTTTGGATGTGGTGTTAGAGCGACTGCGGGATCAGGAATTTGCGCTGATCTATCTTGATCTCGATTACTTCAAAGCGGTGAACGACACACACGGGCACGCGGCAGGCGATGCGGTTTTGCAGGCGGTTGCCAAGATCCTCGTGTCCAATGTCAGACGGAATGATACTGTCGCGAGGATCGGCGGCGACGAATTCGTGATCGTCTGCCCCGGCATGATCCGTCAGGACGCGCTGGGCCGTCTGGCGCGGAAAATGATTGATGAAATCGAGGTCCCGATTCCCTTTGGCGATCTCTCGGCAAAGATATCGTCCAGCATCGGGATCGTTTCCCATCAAGGAGGCGAGCTATCGTCTATGGAAAGCCTCAGCGAGATGGCAGATGCGGCGCTTTATGCCGCCAAGAACGCGGGGCGGGGGCAGGCAGTGTTCGCAACTTGACGCATAAGAATTTGGCCGCATTGCAACTGTGATCCGAGAGGCGGGAAGACGCGAGAAAAGAACTTGCTCAATTTTCGAAAGTTTTTTGAACTCGGCACTTGAACCCAAGTCAGGCTCGTCGTAAGTAGCCCGCCAGTTGGGGTGTAGCCAAGCGGTAAGGCAGCGGTTTTTGGTACCGTGTACCGTAGGTTCGAATCCTACCACCCCAGCCACTTAATCCTAAATTTTCTAGCTATACCAATGCCCTGCGGGGTTGGTGCCGTTTGTGGTTTGCAGTTTGGTAATGGTCGCGCAGTCCTGATCTGTAAATGCGTGAAGACAGGCAGATCGATTCCGGAAGTTCGCCGCGTAGCCACATGAGGCGTCGCGTTTTTCCAGTGGATCAGGGCGCGCTATGGCATATGACTTGACCCCTTCCATCAGTGAATTTTCAGGAAATCATTGATTGTTTGCGCGCGGAAATATTATGTAAAAATAGCGAAAATTTTAAAAGGCGCGACCCGATGAGCGACTCCAAAATCCGTAATATGGAAGAATTTGCAGCGCTTAGCGGTGTGTCCCGCCCCACGGTTTCGAAATACTTCAACGATCCCGAAAGCGTTCGGGCTTCGATCCGCACGAAGATCGAAGCGGCGCTTGAACATCATGACTACCGACCGAACATTTTCGCGGTGAACCAGAACCGCAAGCTCACGAAAAACATCGGTATCATAGTGCCTTACCTTGCGGACCCGTTCTTTGCGGAAATCGCGCGCCGGATCGAAACTCTGGTCATCGCCGAAGGCTTTCGCCCGATTTTGCTAAGCTCGCACGGTGATACGAACCTCGAGGTGTCGAACCTAGAAGCGCTGCGTCAGATCAAGCCTGCGGCTGTTTTGCTGGCGCCTTTGGGACGGACGTCCGACCGACAGGCGATCATGGATTTCTGTGACAACGTTCCGACTGTGAACTTTGACTCGAACATCGAAGGGGCAGGTGAGGCGTTCATCGGCCACAACAATGTTCAGGCGACCGACGTGATGATCGAATACCTGACCCGGACGGGCGAACCGCCGGTGTTTTTCGAGATGCGCACACCGCCGAACCCGAACGCCATCAAGCGCCGCAATGCCTATCTTGCTGCGATGGAGCGGCTGGGTCACACGCCGCAACTGATCCAGGCTGAAGGCGAGGGCTGGAACCTGGAAGAAATCGGGTACGAAACAGCCAAACGCGCGATTACGAACAAAGAGTTGAGCACCAACACTGTCTTCTGTTCGAACGACCGTCTGGCCATTGGCTTTCTTTCTGCGGCGTACGAACTAGGTGTTAAAGTAGGTCACGCTGAAGGTTGTTCGCTGCGGGTTGCGGGGCACGATAACCACCCGTTCTCGCGCTACACATGTCCGACGCTAACAACCATTTCACACAACTACGACCTGATCGCGACGCGCAGCGTCGAGATCGTCATGTCGATGATCGAATCGGAGCAGCGTTTGGAAGAGCGCCCGACAACATTGCTGGATGGGGAGTTGATCATGCGCGCGTCTGCGTAAGTTCATATTTTTTCGCGGTTTATTTTTTTTCTTTACGCGCGTTAAAAATAATATTGACGTGAAGAAAGTCGTGGCTCTATCTTGGGTGGGCAACTTCATTCTAGGGAGGAAGAGAATGAAACTTCGTAGCGTACTTCGTACGGCCACTGCGGTATCTTTGATCGCAGGTTCCGCCGCCTACGCGGAAAACATCGTAATCGCGACAGTGAACAACGGCGACATGATCCGTATGCAGGGTCTGACCGATGACTTCACATCCAAAACCGGCCACACGGTTGAGTGGGTGACACTGGAAGAAAACGTTCTGCGTCAGCGTGTTACAACAGACATTACCACCAAGGGCGGTGCGTTCGACATCATGACAATCGGCATGTACGAAACGCCGATCTGGGGTGCGAACGGCTGGCTGGTCCCGCTGGACGATCTGTCCGAGGAATACAACGTCGATGACATCCTGCCCGCAATGGCAGGCGGCCTGAGCCACGACGGCACGCTTTATGCGGCACCGTTCTACGGCGAAAGCTCGATGATCATGTACCGCACAGACCTGATGGAAAAAGCCGGTCTGGAAATGCCGGAAGCACCGACATGGTCCTTCGTCCGCGAAGCAGCAGCGGCGATGACAGACCGCGACAACGACATCAACGGCATCTGCCTGCGCGGCAAAGCCGGTTGGGGTGAAGGCGGCGCGTTCATCACAGCGATGTCCAACTCGTTCGGCGCACGCTGGTTCGACATGGACTGGAACGCACAGTTCGACACGCAGCCGTGGAAAGACACGCTGGAATTCTACGTCGGCATGATGAACGAATCCGGCCCCGCAGGCTATGCGACCAACGGCTTCAACGAAAACCTGTCGCTGTTCCAGCAGGGCAAGTGCGGCATGTGGATCGACGCGACAGTTGCGGCATCTTTCGTGACAAACCCGAACGACTCGACTGTTGCAGACAGCGTTGGCTTCGCTCTGGCGCCTGACAACGGTCTGGGCAAGCGTTCGAACTGGCTGTGGGCATGGGCTCTTGCGATCCCGGCAGGCACACAGAAAGAAGGCGCAGCGAAAGAGTTCATCGAGTGGGCAACATCCACTGACTACATTGAACTGGTTGCCTCCAAAGAAGGTTGGGCAAACGTACCTCCGGGTGCACGTACATCGCTGTACGAAAACCCGAACTACATGGAAGTTCCGTTCGCACAGATGACGCTGGACTCGATCCTGTCGGCTGACCCGAACAACTCCACAGTAGAGCCGTCGCCCTACGTTGGTGTTCAGTTCGCAGCTATTCCGGAATTCGCAGGTATCGCGACTGAAGTGAGCCAGGAATTCTCGGCAGTCTACGCTGGTCAGCAGTCGATCGACGAAGCGCTGGAAAAGGCACAAGCTCTGACAAACGACGCAATGGAAGCCGCAGGCTACCGTTAATTCTCCCTCCCTACGGGACTGGGGGGCGGCAAGTCTGCCCCCCAACTTTTCTCTACCTAAAATCTTGTACAGTTGCATCCGCATCTGAGACGGTAATCCCGTCAACAACGGAGGTGTGCCTATGGCAACCCAGCATTCACAGTCCGCAGCCAGAATAATGATGGCCCCGGCGGTGATCCTACTTCTCGGTTGGATGCTCGTGCCGCTGACAATGACCCTTTATTTCTCGTTCAAGAAATACCTGCCGCTGCGCGGTGGTGACCTTGGATGGGTGGGATTCGAAAACTACACGCGCTTTGTGTCGTCCAGTTCGTTCTGGCCGGCGGTTGCAACAACCCTGATCATCGTCGGTGGCGTTCTGGTCATCACAATCTTCCTAGGTGTCCTGCTGGCGCTGCTGCTTGATCAGCCGATGTGGGGACAGGGCGTTGTTCGCATCCTTGTAATTGCTCCTTTCTTCGTCATGCCGACAGTGTCCGGTCTTGTCTGGAAGAACATGTTCATGGACCCGACGAACGGCTTTCTCGCCTATATGTGGCGGGCCTTCGGGGCCGAGCCGGTCCAGTGGCTTAGTCAGGCGTCGATGCCATCGCTGATCATGATCGTAAGCTGGCAGTGGCTGCCCTTTGCGACGCTGATCCTGCTGACCGCGATCCAGTCGCTGGACAGCGAACAGATCGAAGCCGCGGAAATGGATGGCGCCAGCTGGTTCAGCCGTTTCCGCTTTATCATCCTGCCGCACCTGTCGCGCGCTATCACAGTTGTTCTGCTGATCCAGACGATCTTTCTTCTGTCGATCTTTGCAGAAATCTTTGTGACCACCGCAGGCAGCTTTGGCACCAAAACGCTGACTTACCTGATCTTCCAGCGTGTTCTTGAAAGCCAGAACGTCGGGCTTGGATCTGCGGGCGGTGTCTACGCCATCATCCTAGCCAACATCGTCGCGGCCTTCCTGATCCGCATCGTCGGCAAAAATCTGGACGCGTGAGGAGACTGAAATCATGGCACGCGCTATCACAACACAACGCAAGACGATCAACACGCTGTTCGCATGGGCGGTCGGACTGATCATCTTCTTCCCGATCCTGTGGATTTTTGTGCTGTCCTTCAAATCCGAAGGCGATGCAATCAAGGCCCCGTTCGAAGTGCTGACATCGGCATGGACATTGGACAGCTACGCCACAGTTCAGGACCGATCGGATTACTTCAAACACTTCTGGAACTCGGTGACGATTGCGGTCGGCTCGACGCTTCTGGGTATTCTGGTGGCCGTTCCTGCGGCATGGTCCATGGCCTTTGTGCCGTCCAAACGGACCCGCGGTATCCTGATGTGGATGCTGTCGACCAAGATGCTGCCGGCGGTGGGTGTTCTGTACCCGATCTATATCGGCTTCATCAAACTGGGCTTGCTGGACACACGCATTGGTCTGGTCATCGTTCTGATGCTGATCAACCTGCCGATCATCGTCTGGATGCTGTACACCTACTTTAAGGAAATTCCGGGTGAAATCCTTGAAGCGGCGCGCATGGATGGTGCGGGACTTCGCGAAGAGGTTCTGTATGTCCTGACGCCCATGGCCGTCCCCGGCATTGCATCGACGCTTCTTCTGAACGTGATCCTTGCCTGGAACGAAGCCTTCTGGACGCTCAACCTGACAGCGGCCAAGGCGGCCCCTCTCACAGCATTCATTGCAAGCTATTCAAGCCCTGAAGGCTTGTTCTACGCGAAACTCAGTGCGGCTTCGGTCATGGCGATCGCCCCGATCCTGATCATGGGATGGTTCAGCCAGAAACAACTTGTCCGAGGCTTGACCTTCGGCGCGGTCAAATAAGGAACGTAGACATGGGACAAATCCATCTTAAACAAGTGACCAAGCGCTTTGGCGAGGTCGAGGTTATCTCTCCGCTGGATCTGGAAATCGAAGACGGTGAATTCGTTGTCTTTGTCGGTCCGTCGGGCTGCGGTAAATCCACCCTTCTGCGTTTGATTGCGGGTCTTGAAGATGTCTCTGGCGGTCACATCATGATCGACGGTCAGGACGCAACAGAAGTGCCGCCTGCGAAACGTGGCCTTGCCATGGTGTTCCAGTCCTACGCGCTTTACCCGCACATGTCGGTGCGCAAGAACATCGCCTTCCCGCTGCGGATGGCGGGGCTGGATCAGGCTGAACAGAACCGTCGTGTCGAAGACGCGGCCAAGGTTCTGAACCTGACCGATTATCTTGATCGTCGTCCGGGGCAGTTGTCCGGTGGTCAGCGTCAGCGTGTGGCCATTGGCCGTGCGATTGTCCGCGAACCTGCGGCTTTCCTGTTCGACGAACCGCTGTCCAACCTTGATGCGGCGCTGCGCGTTGGCATGCGTCTGGAAATCTCGGAACTGCACAAGCGTCTGTCAACGACCATGATCTACGTGACGCACGATCAGGTCGAAGCGATGACCATGGCGGACAAGATCGTTGTTCTTCAGGCAGGCGTGATCGAACAGGTTGGCAGCCCGCTGGAGCTGTACCGCAAGCCGCGCAACACATTCGTTGCGGGCTTTATCGGCAGCCCGACCATGAACCTTCTGGAAGGTGCCGAGGCCGCTAAGCACGGCGCGTCCACCATCGGCATCCGCCCTGAACACATCGCGATTTCGACCGAAACCGGCGATTGGGAAGGCACGGTTGGTGTGTCCGAACATTTGGGTTCTGACACGTTCTTCCACATCAATTGCCCGGCTTTCGAAAAGCCCCTGACAGTGCGTGCAAGCGGCGAGCTGTCGTGGAAGTACGGCGCCAAAGTTATGCTGACGCCGGACCTGCAGCACCTTCACCGCTTTGATGCGCAAGGGCTTCGGATCGAATGAAGCGTCTGGAAGGAAAAACGGCCCTGATCACAGGTGCGGCCCGAGGGATCGGGCGTACCTTTGCCGAAGCGTACCTTCGTGAAGGTGCCAAGGTGGTCATCGCCGATATTGACGCGGACCGTGGTGCTGAAACGGCGAAAGAACTGGGTGAAAAGGCAGCGTTCGTGCTTTTGGATGTGACCGATCAGGACAGCATTGATCAGGCGATCGCATCGGCGGCAGAAACCTTTGGCCAGATCGACATCCTGATCAACAACGCCGCGATCTTTACCGCCGCCCCAATCGTTGAAATCGACCGCGCTGATTACGACCGCGTGTTCGCGATCAACGTATCGGGCACGTTGTTCATGATGCAGGCCGGTGCGCGCCACATGATCGACCGTGGCATCAAAGGCAAGATCATCAACATGGCCAGTCAGGCCGGTCGCCGTGGCGAGGCGCTGGTGGGCGTCTACTGTGCGTCCAAGGCGGCGGTCATCAGCCTGACCCAGTCAGCAGGTCTGAACCTGATCAAGAACGGCATCAACGTGAACGCCATCGCACCCGGTGTGGTCGACGGCGAACACTGGGACGGGGTCGATGCCTTTTTTGCAAAATACGAAAACAAACTTCTGGGCCAGAAGAAGAAAGAAGTCGGTGAAGCCGTGCCTTTCGGGCGCATGGGCACCGCAGAAGACCTGACCGGAATGGCGGTTTTTCTGGCCACTGAAGAAGCAGATTACGTCGTCGCACAGACCTTCGGGGTCGACGGCGGAAACTGGATGAGTTGATGGACGGTGGAATGCTGGAGCCCTCTATGGTGAAACTCAATAATAAAACCCTGTCTGATCTGCCTGTGAACATCGCGGTTCCGACCTACGACAGAAGCGCGCTGACGGCGGGCATCGTTCACATCGGTTTGGGTAATTTCCACCGCGCCCATCAGGCGTGGTATTTGCACCGGTTGATGCAAAACGGTCAGGCACTGGATTGGGCCATCGTGGGCGCAGGCGTGCGTCCGAACGATGAAACCCGTCGTCTGGAATTGCTGGAACAGGACTATCTGAACACGCTGATCGAACTGGACCCGTCGGGCATTTCTGCCGAAGTGACAGGCGCCATGATCGATTTCGTTCCGGTGACTGCCGATAACGCGCCCTTGATCGCGCGCATGGCGCAGGCGGATATCCGGATTGTGGCCATGACTGTGACCGAAGGCGGCTACTATATCGATCCGGTGACCAAGGCGTTTGACGCAAACCATCCTGATATCCAGCATGATGCGGCAAATCCCACCAAGCCCAAAACACCTTTTGGCGCGATGGCGGCGGCGTTGAAAATCCGGCGTGATACCGGCATTGGCCCCTTCACCGGCCTGTGCTGTGACAACCTGCAAGGCAACGGCGCTATCCTGCGCCAGACTGTCGTGTCCTTGGCCCGTCTGTCCGATCCGGATCTGGCCGACTGGATTGATACGAACTGTAGTTTCCCCAACTCGATGGTGGACTGCATTGTACCCGCCACCGGCCCGACCGAGATCGCTCTGGCGCATGAACTGGGTATCGAAGACCTCGCACCTGTGACGCACGAAAACTTCCGTCAGTGGATCATCGAAGATGACTTCTGTGCCGGTCGCCCCGACTGGGATAAGGCGGGTGCTGTCTTTACTGACGATGTGCACGCCTACGAGATGATGAAGATCCGCATTCTGAACGGCGGTCACCAGATCATCGTGGGCGCGGCCGAGGTGCTGGGGATCGAGACGATTTCCGGCTGTATGTCGAACAGCGATATCGCAGCGTTCTTCAATAAGGTCGCGCTGAACGAAATCGTTCCGCATGTGCACCCTGTACCTGGCCGCACGCCCGAGTCTTACGTCGATCTGATCGCAAGCCGTTTTGCCAATCCGCGCATCGTTGACACCACGCGCCGTGTTGCGTTTGACGGATCCTCGCGCCATCCGGGGTTTGTGATCCCGTCCATCCGCGATGGTCTGGTCGCTGGCTCCCCGATTGAAGGGCTTGCGTTGACCGAGGCCGCTTGGGCCCGCATGTGCGAAGGCACGCGCGAAGACGGCAGCACGATCCAGCCGAACGACCCCTTCTGGGCCGATCTGCAAGTGGCCGCAAAAGCCGCCAAGGATGATCCGGAGAAATGGATCGCGCAGGATCAGTTCTACGGTGATCTTGCGAACGAGCCGCGCTTTGCCGAAGCATTCGACAAATGGCTGCGACTGATCTGGGCCGAGGGGATGACTGCCGCTTTGAAAACCTATCTGGCGGCTTGACCCCGGCCAAAATCGTGTAAGTTAACGTCGCATGTGACAAGCGTTGGGGCAGGCCATAGGGCTGCCCCTTTTGACGAACGGGACAACGATGACTTCGATTTCTGTTGAACAACTGGCCAAGGAAATCACCGACCGCGCCACTGGCGAAGGGCGGTTTGTTGTGGCGGTTGCGGGGCCTCCGGGTGCCGGAAAATCCACCTTGTCCGAGGCACTTGTTGACCAGTTGGGCGATATCGCTGCGGTGTTGCCCATGGACGGGTTTCACATGGACAACGCTGACCTGATCGAACTGGGGCTGCTACCGCGCAAAGGCGCGCCAGAAACCTTTCATGCCGAGGCGTTCGGCAAACTGCTGTCTGACGTGCGCACGCAGGACACGGTGGATTATCCGACCTTTGACCGCTCAATGGATCGCACTGTTCCGAACGGTGGACGGATTGAACCGACAACGCGGATCATCGTGGCGGAAGGCAACTACCTTTTGCTGAAGGACAAGCCGTGGGATCAACTGGCGTCGTTGTTCGACATGACCGTTCTTTTGGACGTTCCGCGCGACGTGCTGGAAGCGCGGCTGATCCAGCGGTGGCTGGACCACGGCATGAGCGAGGCCGACGCCATCGCCCGTGCGCGCGGCAATGACATGGTTAATGTCGATACGGTCATCAACCGGTCAGGCACCCCCGATTTTCGCGTGGGCGAGGCGGGGTAAACCGCCGGTCATCCCCCGATAGCGGGCAAGATCCCCACCTTGGCCGGAAACAGAACGTTCTGTTTTGCCGCGTAAATATCTATCAGGAATTGCAGCCAAGGCCGCGCTCTCCACTGAAGGGTGAAGTGCCCGTTATTCCTATCTTAAGATACAGCTTTTGCCGGATTTCGCGCCTTGAAACCTGTCTAATGCTTTCTACCGTTTTCAGCAGAAACGCAGATTAACGATTGATATTTTTATCGCTGCGCCGCGCCCGCCGAACGCTTGTTCTGGCACGCAATTTGCACGCGGCTCCTTTCGTGCCCCGCTTATGGCTGAGTGATTTTGAAAGGTGAAACAGGTGACCGGTGAATCTGAAGTTGTCCGGATTTTCCAACCACTTCCAGAGTCCTGCAAGCTCCGTTCGCCTTTAAGACTCTAAACGTATTTACCACCCAGCCGTTGGTTGAAGTGCTCTTTGTCTGGGAAGCGGGGGCACAAGGATAAAAACGCGATTTTGCGGAAACGCTGAGGCGCGATCCCCGAAACCTTGTCCAGTGTTCAGGCGCTGGGCCGCCGAGTGGTGATATGGCGACAACGTTTGCAGTCCTTTCCTTAGGCGTCGGGCCGGTCATCGACCCGACCGAAGGGAACAGCCTTGCTGAAGACGCCAGCCTTCTGGTTGGATCTACCTTTGGCACGGCCGTTGATCCGCTTTACCGTGAAGCCCTGACGCTGTCGCAGATTTCGGCGGTTTCGACCTATGAAACTGATAACAATCTTGCCAATCACCAGGTGTCCATCGGGGGCACCACCTATACGCTCGACAGCCTCGCGGTTTACGCGGTTACGGTCACCTACACCGATGGCACCACCGCCGCCGGCGAAGTCAAAATCGTCCAGACCACCACCGGGGAATTGTTCGTCGTCCCGCATCTGGCCGGTTCCGAAGACAAGCAATACGTACTCGAACAGCAGCCGATTGAGTCCATCACGATCGATAGCCTGATCGCCGCAGATGCTGTGATTGCTGCAGATCGACTGGCGGCCCAGTATCCCGATGGCGTGGTCGACGGAACGTCCGGCGATGACACCATCAAGGCCGGTTACACCGACGCCAATGGCGATCAGGTTGATGCTGGCGCGAATACCATCGTTGGCAATGATGGCGCCGATTATATCGAGGCCGCAGGTGGCGACGATACGGTCACAGGCGGGATCGGGAACGATACGATCTACGGCGATATGGCCGATGGGTCGGTTTACGGCGAACTGAACCCGACGAACACCGACAACATTCAGGATGCGGGTGGGACCGAAACCTGGAACACCCGTGCGGTCGAGCTGGTCACACTGGCCAACGGTGATCTGATCCTGATCACCTCTGAGCGAACGACGTTAACCGATGGGATCGCGACCTATCAGATCGACAACGATCCATCGTCAGCCACATACGGTCAGGTCATCGGCGGTCAGCTGGATGCCATTACCGAATTAACCAACCCTGTCGGCTACAATGATGTCGAGGCGCTTGCTGCCGTTACGCTAAGCAACGGGTCGACCTATGTCTATTCAGCGGCAGAGTTCAATGACTCGATCGGCGTAGCGCAGCTGTCCATTGGTGGCGGACTGACGGCATTGTCACCGCTGACGGGAGTGACCGAAGTCCAGGAATTGTCGGTCGCCGAAGTGGATGGCCAACCCTTCCTGCTTGCGCTGTCTGGCGGGCTTGGCGATGCGCTGATCTCCTACCAGATCAATACAGACGGGTCTCTGACCCAGACAGACATTGAATACGACGGGTCGTTTTCAGGCGAGAATTACCTGAACAACGGGGATGCTCAGGGTCCGTCGTTGTTGGAAAGCTTCACCAACAGTTCGGGTGAAACTTTTGTTATTGCAGGTGGCGACAACGACGGCATCTCGCTCTGGACGCTCAGCGGGACGGGGCAGCTTACCTTCCAGAACGCGCGGGGCGACGATCAGGCGGGTGCTGCCGAAACCGACCCGCAAGGCAACAACCTTTCCCGAGACTTGATCAGCCCGAGCCAGACGGGCCTTTGGAACGTTGATGCCGGCACCTTCGCTGAAATTGGCGGGGTTACCTATCTGTTCGTTGGTGGCAGCGATGATGATGTCGTCATTTTCCGCGTTGATGCCGACACGGTCAATAACGACGGCACCTATGATCTGACGCTTGTCGGTCAGGCGGATAACCTTGTCACCGATATCTCGTCGATGGATTACCTCCAAACCGACACCGGTGGCGTGCTTGTTATCGGTGGCGAACAGCCCGGGCTGGAGTATCACACCGTCACGGTGAACCCTGACGGGACGGTGACCCTGACGCAGGTTGCGACGTCGTCCGACGGCGCCGAAGGCAGTGCCGAACTGCTGGATTCCGAGTCCATGGATGTCGAAGGCGGCATCCTTGTATCTGCCAGTGACGCAGATGATGGCGTTGCGATCATTTCAACGGGGTTGAACGAAACGGCCTACACCGGTGTCGATGGCGCGGATTCGCTGTCTGGCGGGGCGGGCGACGACTATATCGTTGGCGACGGCCTATCCGCGACCACTACCGAGCTTTTGACCAACGGAGATTTCTCTTCGGGTGGTGCAGGCTGGACGTACAATGACCCCACCGGCAATGGCGGTGTTCTCTTCGACATCGGATCCGCCAGTTTTAACACCGGTGATGAAACCGTCTATGGCGACTCGATCCAGCAGAGTTTCTCGACGACGGCAGGCGGCAGCTACCAGACGTCAATCACGCTTGAGGAATTTCAGGCAGGCGTCGGAAACCACACATTCCAGATCGATATTCTGGACGACACTGGTACCGTTGTCGCGACCGAAACGGTTACGGTCCAAGACGGTACAATTGAGACCTTCACTTTTGAGTTCTCTGCGACCTCAACGACGTCGACGATTGTCATCACCAACACGACATCGACGAACTCGACCACGACAGACGGTTTGGTACGCGAGGTATCTGTCGTCGAAATGGCGGAATCGTCGGGCGGCAATGACACCATTTATGGCGACGCTGGCGCAGACACCCTGATCGCAGGCGCAGGCGATGATCTGGTCTACGGCGGTACCGAGAACGACATCATTTCCGGCGGAACCGGGCACGACACGCTTTATGGTGAAGCGGGCGACGACACGGTCAGTGGTGGCGATGGCAACGATTCAATCGTCACGGATTTCGGAAACGACGTCGCCTACGGTGGTGAAGGCAGCGATACCATCGACGATATGCCGGGCAGCGGCGATGGAACGGGGTCGGACACCTTCTATGGCGAAGGCGGCGACGATTTCCTTTACGGCGGCGACGAAGGCGACCTGTTGGATGGCGGGACCGGCAACGACGTCCTCAGGGGTGAGGATGGCGGTGATACGCTGCTTGGTGGTGACGGCAACGATACGCTGTGGGGCGACAATTCCGGCGACATCGGAAATGACTCGCTAGATGGTGGGGCCGGTAACGACCAGCTTTATGGCGGCGCTGCAAACGACACGATGCTGGGCGGCACCGGAAGCGATACGGTCTTTCTGTATGATGCCTTCGGCACAGACCTGATCACAGGCGGTGAAGACAGCGACAACAGCGAAACCGATCTGATCGATGCCTCTGGCATCACCCTGAATGGGGTCGACGTCACCTTTACCGGAGATGAGGCGGGTACCCTGACATCCGGGTCGGATGTTGCGACCTTCTCCGAGATTGAAAGCTTCACGCTCACCGGTTCCGCAGACACGGTAGACGGCTCGCTCAGCACGGCCAGCATGAACGTCGATGCAGGCGCAGGTAGCGATAGTCTGACGGGCGGGTCGGGTGCGGATACGCTGACGGCTGGTACGGGGGATGACACCGTTCAAGGTGGCGCTGGCGCGGATTCCCTAAGCGGTGGCGATGGCACCGATACGCTGGATTATTCCGGCAGCAGCGCAGGCGTCACTGTCGATCTGTCGACGAACACGGCGTCTGGTGGGGATGCTGCGGGCGACACGATCAGCGGGTTCGAAAACCTGACGGGTTCTGCCTTTGATGACACGCTGACACTGTCGAATACGGCGGGGCAGGTGAATGCAGGGGATGGTGCCGACAGCGTTCAGGGCGGCGCCGGAAATGACACGCTATTCGGTGATGGCGGAAACGACACGCTTGTTGGCAACGACGGTGCCGACAGCCTGAACGGCGGCTCTGGTGCGGATTCCCTGAGTGGTGGAACGGGTTCTGACACGCTGAACGGTGGCGACGGATCGGATACGCTGACCGGTGGTGCCGGAGCCGACACATTTATTGCCGATGGCACAGCTGATCTGATCACCGACTTCGATACCACGACGGGCATCGGCGATGCGGATCAGACGAACAATGACTTCGTCGATCTGTCGGCCTTCTATAACGACACCACTCTGGCTGCGTGGAACGCTGCCAATCCTGGCCAGACCTATTCCAACCCGCTGGCATGGATGCGGGCCGATCTGGGCGATGGCGTTCTGGACGAAGCAGGCCGACTGGTTATTCAGGATGGCGGGACAACGGTTGATGCGTCTTCTCTGACCTTTGAGAACACGAACATCATCTGCTTTGCGGCGGGCACGCCGATCACCACAATGACAGGCGAGGTCGCGGTCGAAAACCTGTGCGTTGGTGATCGTGTCCTGACGGTAGACAACGGGTTTCAGACGGTGCGCTGGGTCGGGCGGCGCAAGGTGCCTGCCTACAGCAGGTTCGCGCCGGTGCTTGTGAAACGGGGGGTCTTGAACAACGACCGCGATCTGCTGGTGTCCCCGCAGCACCGGATGTTCGTATCCTCCAAAATTGCCCAGCGTGTCAGCGGGGACGGCGAAATTCTGGTGCCTGCGAAACATCTTGTCGGGATCGATGGCGTTGAATTGCGGCCCCAGCCCATGATCGAATACGTGCACTTTCTGTTCGATAATCACGAACTGGTTTTCTCGGCAGGGGCCATTTCCGAAAGCCTGTTCACTGGGCCCGAAGCGTTAAAGGCCGTGGACCCGTTTGCACGGCAGGAAATTCTGGGCCTGTTCCCTGAACTGGCCGAACAAAACTACGACACGTTGCCTGCACGCCCCTTGGCGACGGGCCGGATCGGGCGCAAGATCGCGATGCGCCACAGCAAGAACAGCAAGCCGCTGCTCAACTGACCTTTTCCTTAATTCAGATCGATACCGTGGGCCGCCAGCATGTGGCCGATGTCCACCTGCGCGCCGGTTTCAATCGACAGGTTTGCGGCGATGCCCGTCAGAATCGACCAGCCGCCAGCCACATGGTTTGACGACCTGTTATAGGCATCCGGCTCCATCCCGTCGGGATCAAAGATGTATCCGAGCATGATCGGGTCCGCACCGCCGTGATGTCCTTCACCTGCAGGCACGTCCAGGGCGCGGGGCCGTTCGCCAGCCAGATGCAGGATGGTTTCAACATCGTCCTTGCCCGCGTGCGCCCGTTCTCCGCCAAACACCCCGTGCGTTTCGACATGTTTGTGGGTCAGCAGGCCCTTGGTCCCGTGGAACCGGATTTCCAGCCCCTCCCACGGGGAATAGGCGGTCAGCGTGTAGTTCGCCGTCGCGCCGGATGTGTAACGGATATGGGCCTGAAGCGTGTCTTCGATGCCGATGTCGTCGTCAAAAACACACAGATCGCGGTGATAGCCATCCTCACCTTCGGCATCGCGATAGAGCGCCTTGAGATTGCTGTCCGCATCCATATCCAGTTCAAAGTCACATCGCGCTGCAACCGCGCACGTGGCGCAGCGTGGTCCGCGACCGTCCAGCCCCAATGCCGCGCCCATGGCGGGCGTGTAAAACGCGCGCCTGCCAGATGCGCTGACATGGGTGGGCACCGCATCCAGCCACCAGTTCAGCAGATCGAAATGATGGGTGGATTTGTGAACCAGAAGGCCGCCGGAATTGTCCTTGTGCCGGTGCCAGCGGCGGAAATAATCGGCGCCATGGACGCGATCCAGATGCCATTGAAAATCAACGGCGGTGATCTCGCCTATCTGGCCCGAAGACAGGATATCTTTGATCTGGGTGCGAGCGGGGGAGTAGCGGTAGTTGAAGGTGACCAACACCTGACGACCGGTTTCCTTTTGGGCCTGCGTGATCTGTTTCAGCGACTTCAGATCAATCGTCATCGGCTTTTCGCAGATCACGTCACAGCCCGCCTTGAATGCGCGCACCATATAATCGGCGTGTAGGTAGTCGGGCGTGGCGATGATCACCGTGTCCGGCTTCTGTTCGGTGATCATCGCGTCAAACTTGTCTGCGGCGTAGGTGGCGACACCGTTCGTTCCGGGTTTGGACGCAGCTTCCGCCGCGAGCCCCAGTCGGTGACTGTTGCTGTCGCAGACGGCCAGAAGCTCATGCTGGTCGCCGTAGTCGAACGTCAGGCTTTCGCTGAACATGGAATGGCGCGATCCGCAGCCGACGATGGCGTATTTCATGGCTTCCCCCCGAATAGATGAGTCGCATACTAATATGCCAGTTGAACTTGCGCCAGCCATAAGAAAACCGGCCCGAAAATTCGGGCCGGCTTCATTTCCGTCAGAAATGGACGCTGATCAGGCGTCGCGTTCCATGATCCATTCAACCGCTGGATCGGCCTTGAAGCGCCATTTGCGCAGCGGGCCTGCCATGACGTTCAGATAGTACATCTCGAACCCGTAGGGCGCGCCGCAAGGGTGGTGGCCGCGCGGGACCAGAACCACATCGCCGTCAGAGACAGCCATGGTTTCATCCAAGGTGCCATCCTCTGCATAGACACGCTGGATGCCAAAGCCCTTGGAGGGGTTGATCCGGTGGTAATACGTCTCTTCCAGATAGGTCATGTTGGGGAAATCATCCTCGTCATGACGGTGGCTTGGGTAGGACGACCAATGTCCATCGGGGGTGAAGACCTCGGTCACCAGCAGGCTGTCGCAAACGTCGCGATCTTCCATCGCGATATTGTTGATATAGCGGGTGTTGGTGCCCTTTCCGCGTTCGGTCAGCGTGATGCCATCGGGGCCAAGGCGCTGGGCCTTGTGGTTGCCGTTGCTCGGCGCAGTGCAGACGGCCAGAACACAGTCCGTGGTGGCTGTGGCGGACCAGTCCTGATCGTTCGGGACATACAGGCAATGGGGCGGCGTGCGTTCGAACACGTTCATCCGGTCGCCCATTTCGCCAAAGTCTTCGCCTGCTGCGGTGATGTTGGCTTTGCCTTCCACCAGAACAAGGATGACTTCGCGGTCGCCTGTGGCCTCGGCCGCGTTTTCACCGGCTTTCAGGTGATACAGGCCAAAGCCCACATAGCCCCAGTCTGGGCTGAGCGGGCCCTTGGCGCTGGTTGTTGTGATGTCGTGAACCTTGCCTGTGGTCCCAACAGGTTTGCGTAGAAGGTCAGGCATGATCATGCTCCGTTCAGGAAATGAGGCCCGCGTCTTTCGCAAGCGTTTTCAGTGTTTTCAGGCCAAGCGTCTGGTATTCAAGCGGGTTGCGCACATCGGGGTCCTGTTCGGCCTCGATCACGATCCAGCCGTCGTAGTCGTGCTGGGCAAGGATGTTCAGGCAAGGCGCGAAATCGATGCCGCCTTCGTCGTCACCGGGCACCGTAAAGACGCCACGGCGCACACCTTCAAGGAACGACAGGTTTTCTGCGCGGACTTCTTGCTTGATAGCGCGACGCACGTTCTTGGCGTGGAAGTGGAAAATACGGTCGATGTATTTTTCCACGTAAGGAGCGGGATCTGCACCGCCCGAACCGAAGTAGAAATGACCCGTATCGAACAGCAGGCGCATCTTGGGGCCTGTTTTTTCCATCAGGATATCCAATTCGGCCGGTGTTTCCACGACGGTTCCCATGTGGTGGTGGTAGACCAGAGGAACACCTTCGGCGTCACAGTGGGCGGCAACGGCGTCAAGCTTGGCGGCGAAATCGTCCCACTGATCGTCGGCCAGAACGGGGCTGTCAGCAAGCGACGCGCTGTCATTGCCATGGATCGCATTCGACGTTTCACAGGCGATACAGACGGTGCACCCCATCGCCTTGAGGCGGTCAAGATGCGGCTGGATCAGCGCGATTTCCTGTTCGGCAGAATGCGTCAGCAGGTTCAAAGAATACCACGCCGACACAAAGGCCAGACCATGGGGATCCAGCGCGGCTTTCAACTCGGTCGGGTCCCACGGCATTTTGTGGCCGTTCTCGATGCCATCAAAGCCGATCTGCCCTGCTTCGGTCAGGCATTGTTCAAGGCTGATATCTGCGCCGATGGTCTGATCGTCGTCGTTAGACCATGCGATAGGGTTTGTTCCAAAGCGGATCATAAAAGTGAACCTTATCAGGAGTTAGTTCAGCGCACGATTGCGCAGTTTTTCGATGTAGTTGGCGTGGGCGGCGTTGACTTCTTCGCGGACCGAGACCTCGGGCACCGCGACGTCCCACCAATGGCCACCATCCGGCGTCGAAGGATAGGGGTCGGTGTCGATCACGACCACATAGGCTTTGGGCGATGCTTTGGCGCGCTGCAAGGCGGCCTCAAGCTCTTCGATGGTTTTCACATGCTCGGATGTGGCCCCCATTGCCGCTGTGTGCGCGGCAAAGTCGATGTCCGACGGCGTTTCGTGGATCGTGTCTTTCAGCAGGTTGTTAAACTCAGCCCCACCGGTGCCCATTTGCAGGCGGTTGATACAGCCATAGCCGCGGTTGTCGGTGATCACGATGGTAAACTTCTGCCCCATCATCACAGCCGTCGCCAGTTCGCTGTTCATCATCATATAGCTGCCGTCGCCGACCATACAGATGACGTCACGCTCGGGCTGGGCCATCTTGATGCCCATGGCGCCGGCCACTTCGTAACCCATGCAAGAGAAGCCGTATTCCATGTGGTAGGACATGGGCTTGGACGACTTCCAGAGCTTGTGCAATTCGCCGGGCATGGTGCCTGCGGCGCACATGACTACGGTGTCGGGACCTGCCGCACGCTGAACGGCACCGATGACCTGCTGGTCTGTGGGCAGTTGGTTGCCATCTGCGGGTGCGTCAGTCAGCGGATCGACGGCTGCGAACCACGCATCTTTCGACGCCGCATCAGGGCCGGGATAGCTGGTATCGCCAAGCGCCGCATCCAGATCGGCAAGGCCGGTGATCGCGTCGGCCATAACCGGAACAGCACCATGCTTTTCGGCGTCATAGGCGTTGACGTTCAGCGAAATCAGGGTGCGGCCCGGGTTTTCGAACAGCGTCCAGGACCCGGTGGTGAAATCCTGAAAACGGGTGCCAAGACCCAGAACCACATCCGCCTCGATACAGGCTTTGTTGGCCGATGCCGAACCTGTCACACCGACGGGGCCCATGTTGTTCGGGTGATCCCACGGCAGCACGGATTTGCCAGCCTGCGTTTCGACAACAGGAATGTTGTGCTTTTCGACAAAGGCCTTCATTTCCTCGGTCGCGCCAGCATAGTGCACGCCGCCACCGGCCAGAAGAACAGGGCGTTTGGCGGATTTCAGGATCTCGGCCGCGCGGGCGATTTCACCTTCGTCCGCACGGGGGCGACGGGTGTAGAGAGTGCGTTCTTCAAAGAATTCGACAGGCCAGTCATAGGCTTCGGCCTGAACGTCCTGACAGAAGGCCAGACAGACAGGGCCACATTCAGCAGGGTCTGTCATCGTGCGGAACGCGCGGGGCAGGGCCGTCAGAAGCTGTTCAGGGCGTGTGATACGGTCGAAGTAGCGCACGACAGGCTTGAAGCAGTCATTCGCGCTGATCGTGCCATCGCCGAAATCTTCGATCTGTTGGAGGACCGGGTCGGGGCCACGGTTTGCAAACACATCTCCGGGGAGAAGGAGAAGTGGCAAACGGTTTACATGCGCCAATGCCGCAGCAGTCACCATATTCGTGGCGCCCGGCCCGATCGATGAGGTCACTGCCATCGCGCGGCGGCGCCCCAATTGTTTGGAATAAGCAATCGCCGCATGGCACATGCTTTGTTCATTATGTCCGCGATAGGTCGGAAGCTCGTCACGAATGCCGTGCAGCGCTTCGCCCAGACCGGCAACGTTGCCGTGCCCGAAAATGGCCCAGACACCTTCGATAAAACGCTCACCAGTTTCGGTTTTTTGCGCCGCAATGTAGCGCACCATGGCCTGAGCGGCTGTCAAACGGATGGTTTTTGTCATCTCGATCATCCTTTGTTCGCGGGCCATTTGGCCTCGGCGCTGGAAGTGTCCCAGATTTCGCAAAGCTGGCTATAGCGTTGTGCCATTTCCGCGACGGCTTTTTCATCATCAATCTTGTCTGTCATCCACTGACGCGCAACCTCGCCAAAGATTGTGCGGCCCACGGCGAAGCCTTTGACCAGATCGAACTTGGCTGCGGATTTAAAGCTGGCAGCCAGCTCTTCTTGCGGGGCATCAAGGCCCAGAACCACGATACCACGGGTGTTGGGATCGTTTTCTTCAATTGCATTGACCGCGTTGGACCAGCCTGCGTCGGTCTTCATCGGCTCAAGCTTCCACCAGTCGGGGTACACGCCGATTTCATAGAAGCGGCGGATGATGGTGGCTGTGGTCATGTCGTCGACTGGGCCGACCTTAGACGGAATAACCTCGAACAGGAATTCAAGACGATTGCGGCGCGCGGCGGCGTACAGACGTTTGACCCGTGCTTCCTGCATCTTGCGTTCTTTTTCAGTGTCGTCGGGATGGTAGAAGCACAGGCATTTCACCACGTGTTCCAGCGGCCATTCAGACAGGCCACCGCAATCGGGGCCGATTTCCGGTTCGAATTCCAGAGGGCGCGAACCGGGCAATTCCACAGGGCGGCCGATCCAGAGGCCAGTGCCTGCCGCCTTATAAAGCGCATCACGGCCAAGGCGACGGTCGCACAGCAGGCCATAGCCGTTCCGGCCTTGGGCGACCTGCTGGCAGGCATCAAGGCAAAGTTCCTTGAACGCGCCGATCTTTTCAGGCGTTGCACCGTCCATTTCTTCCAACTGCATCCGGTGGTCAAAGGCAAAGACACGCATCGTCGGCCAGTCGCCTTTGCGGTTGGTGGCCCAATGTACCTGTTCCAGAATTTCGTCGTTGCGCAGGTCTGGGCGCAGCACGCCGCGTTCAAGGAAGAACTGCAATTCAGTCCAGCTGGGATAGGCGGGCGCGCAGCCATGGCGCGATACGGCCAGTGCACCACAAGCGTTGGCGTAAGTCAGGGCGGTTGGCCAATCTTCGCCGTCCAGCCAGCCTTTCAACAGACCAGACATAAAGCCGTCGCCTGCGCCCAATACGTTGAACACCTCGATCGGGAAGCCCGGGCCGGATTCACCGTCATCTAGGCTGTCGGGAATGTCGCCGGTAAAGGCCACGGCACCATCGGCACCACGTTTGCAGACCAGTGTCGCGCCAGACACTTTGCGCACGACGCGCAGGGCTTCAATCGTGTCTGTGCTGCCGCCCGCAATGTGGAATTCTTCCTCGGTCCCGACGATCAGATCGAACAGATGCAGTGTGGACTGCAATTTCTGGGTGACGGCATCAGACGCGATAAAGCGGTTTTCGCCGTCGCCGTGACCGGACAGGCCCCAGAGGTTCGGTCGGTAATCGATGTCGAGCGCGGTCTGCGCGCCGTGTTTGCGTGCAAGTTCCAGTGCTTTGAGAACAGCGGCTTCGGTGCGCGGGTTGGACAGGTGGGTGCCTGTCGCAACGACCGAACGGGAAGACGCGATAAAGGCTTCGTCAAAGTCATCTTCGGACAGCGCCATATCGGCACAGTTTTCGCGATAGAAGATCAGGGGGAACTGCTCTTCGTCACGAATGCCCAACAAAACCAATGCGGTAAGGCGTTCCGGATCGGTAATCACGCCTTGGGTGTTCACGCCTTCCGCAGCCAGCTGTTCGCGGATAAAGCGACCCATGTGTTCATCGCCGACGCGGGTCAAAAGGGCAGATTTCAAACCCAGACGCGCAGTGCCTGCAGCCATGTTGGTGGGCGAGCCGCCGATGTATTTTTCAAAGCTGGCCATGTCTTCCAACCGGCCGCCTACCTGTGCGCCATATAGGTCAACCGAAGATCGGCCCACAGTAATCAGATCAAGCGTTTTCGTCATATCTCTTTCCATCAAGCGACAGGTTCGCGCGCCCAGCTGGTCAGCGTCGCTGCGCGACCTGTCGGCAGCCCAAATGGCGCAGTGAATGCGCGTTGTCTTAACTTTCCAAGGTTGGTTTCGGCAGCGCGCCGATCTCCTCCTTGCGGCCAGCGCGACTCGCTTTGTCGCCACTTTCCGCCCTCAATGGAATAAATATTCCATTTTTGTCGCGCAGGCAAGCAAAGATGGAAAATCTTATTCTTTTTGGACGCGCTGCCCCAATGCGACCGCCAGCGTCGTCACCAAAGTCATTGAAACGGTCGGGACGCGGAAGGCTTCGACATCGACCTCACGGGCCACCAGAACGACGTCGACCTCGGGGGCGACGGGGCAATCCGCGCTGTCGGTCAGCAGGATAATTTTGGTGCCACGGGCTTTGGCCTCGGTCACAACATCCAGGGTTTCCGACGAAAATGGCGCGTAGGTCACTGCGAACAGCACGTCATCGGCCCTGAAAGACGCGCTTGCCGCGACCATGCCCACACCAGAGTGCAGCATGGCGGGCACGCCCATTTTGTTCAGCATATAATGGAAGTAAGTGGTGACAGAATAGGCGCGGCGCATCCCGAATAAATGGGCCATTTGCGCGTTCTGAAGCAGGGTAAGTGCCGCTTCTATTTGATCAGGATTCAGGCTGTTTGTGAAATTTATCAGTGATTTGTGGCCGGCCTCGGCGAAATCGGCGAACAGGTTTGTGGCGTCTGGCGCCCCCTTTGCGCGCAACTCCGAAAGGCGCGCGTCATAGTCGGGGCGCGACTGCGCATATTCGCTGCGGAACAGGGCCTGCATTTCGGAATAGCCCGAAAACCCGAGCGCCTGACAAAACCTCATAAAGGCTGACGGGGCGACATCGGCCAGAGCAGCCATTTCGGCAACCGTTGAGACTGCTACAAGGTTGATGTTCCGGCGCAGCAGTACGGCACATTGGCGCAACCGCTTGGGCAGGCTGTTATCGATATGGTCCAATCGGTCCATAAGTTCGGACACGCTACGTGGTGGCTGCGCGGTCTCAGTCTTTGTACTCATGTTCGGATCCTTATCGAGATGCGCCTACATTAGCGGTTTATCCCAAAAGTGGAATAAATATTCCGAAACCCAGTGCCAGAAAGTCGATCCGTTCTAAAGGTATTTGCCATCAGGTTGCAAAATCACAGCGATCCCTTCGCGTTCGCGGCTTTTCTCGGCGGGCAAACAGGGTACTGTACGGCAGAATTTCACAGCAGGCGGAATAGGCAGCGGGATGGATCAATCCGAGATCAAGCCAAGGCTTTGGGCCTTCTCCAGCCGCGAACACGTGTCGTCCGAACCTGTGGCGGACGATCTTGAGTGTGATGTCCTGATCATTGGCGGCGGGTTTACCGGATGCGCCGCGGCCTATGAAGCGGCCGGCGCCGGTGCGCGTGTTGTCCTGCTTGAGGCAGAAGAGATCGGCTTTGGCGGATCGGGCCGGAATGTCGGCTTGGTGAACGCAGGCCTTTGGTTGCCGCCTGACGACATTATCCACCGTCTTGGGCACACCATGGGGCATCGTCTGATTGATGCATTGGGCGTTGGCCCTGACTTGGTTTTCGAATTGATCGCTGAAGAGGGCATTCAGTGCGACGCTGTCCGTCAGGGCACGCTGCATGTCGCCCATTCCGAAGATGGCTTGGAAAATCTGCAAAACCGCTTCCGTCAGGGCAACGCAATTGGCGCGCCGCTTCAAATGCTGAATGCCGAAGACACAGAACGCAGGCTTGGCACCGGTGGCTTTCACGGGGCGCTGTTTGATCCGCGGGCGGGCACGATCCAGCCGCTGGCCTATTGCCGTGGGTTGGCGCGGGCCGCGGAACGCGCGGGCGCGATGTTGTTCGGGCAAAGCCGCGTTCGGGATCTGCGCCACACCGGTCAGGGGTGGATGGCCAAGGTGAACGGGCAGACAATTACGGCCCAGTCCGTGATCCACGCGACGAACGCCTATCATGACACGATCAAAGGCGGGCCAAAGCCGTCTTTCGCCACGGTTCATTATAGTCAGTTCGCCACCGCGCCCCTGACGCCCGCACAGCGTGAGGTGATCCTGCCGGATGGTGAGGGCTGCTGGGACACGGCGTTGGTGATGACGTCCTTCCGCTTAGATGCCGAGGGGCGCTTGATCCTTGGGACGATGGGCAATGCCGAAGGCTTCGGCGGCACGGTTCACCGCAACTGGGCTGAACGCAAACTGGCCGAGCTTTATCCGCAACTGGCGGGCATAGCGTTTACCCACATCTGGCAGGGGCGCATTGCCATGACGGCAGATCACCTGCCTAAAGTCGTGAACTTTGGTCCTGATGCCTATGCGATTTATGGTTACTCTGGTCGTGGTATCGCGCCCGGTACGGTCTTTGGTATTTGCGCGGCGCGGGCGTTGTTGGGCGACGGGGAAACGGCCTTTCCGCTACCTGTCTTGCCGGCATACTCGGAACACCTGACTCGATCAAAAACACTGTTCTACGAGGCAGGCGCCACCTTGACGCACGCGCTGCCTCAGATACCAAAGGTGTCAAAATTTTTAGGAGAAAAGCGATGACCGATCTGATGCACCCCGATGATATCCGCGGGCTTTTTTCCAAGGCGATGTCGGACATGTACCGCGATGAGGTGCCGCAATACGGTGACCTGATCGATCTGGTGCGCGATGTGAACGATGCGGTTCTGGCAGGTGATCCTGATTTGCAGGCCCAGATGCAGGCCGCTGACGAACTGGACCGACTGGATGTCGAACGCCACGGCGCGATCCGTTTGGGCACAGCAGAGGAATTGTCGTCGATCCGCCGGATGTTTGCGGTGATGGGCATGTATCCTGTCGGCTATTACGATTTGTCCGTTGCGGGCCTGCCGGTGCATTCCACTGCCTTCCGCCCGATCGAGACCGCCGCGCTGTCGCGCAACCCGTTCCGTGTGTTTACGTCACTGGTGCGGCTGGAGTTGTTGGAAGATCGCGACCTTGCTGCTGCTGCGGCGGACATTCTGGCACAGCGTCAGATCGTGACTTCCAAAGCGCTGTTCCTGATTGAAACAGCTGAATTGCAGGGTGGCCTGACCAAGCCACAGGCCGAAGAGTTCGTGGCGCAGGCGTTGGAAACCTTCCGTTGGCATTCTGACGCGACGGTTGATGCCGAGACATATGAACGTCTTCACGATGCACACCGTCTGATTGCGGATGTGGTCAGCTTCAAGGGCCCGCACATCAATCACCTGACACCGCGCACGCTGGATATTGACGAGGTGCAGCGCCTGATGCCCGAACGTGGCATCGCGCCAAAGGCCGTGATCGAAGGCCCGCCGCGCCGCAATGCCGGAATTCTTCTGCGCCAGACATCGTTCAAAGCGCTGGAAGAGCCGGTGAAGTTCAAAGGTGCCGATGCGGCCGGTACGCACACCGCGCGTTTCGGGGAAATCGAACAGCGCGGAGTTGCCCTGACGGCCGAGGGTCGCGCGCTTTATGATCGCTGTCTTGCTGAAACCCGCGCGGCGGCGTCTGTTGGCGGGCAGGGGCAGGGCGCGGGTGATTATGTCGATGCGCTGAACGCCAAATTTGCAGCCTTCCCGGATGATCTGGATACGCTGCGCCGCGAAAAACTGGCCTTCTTCCGCTATCGCGCTGTGGGGCAAGCCTCAGGTCAGGCCGGTGATGTCGAGGCGCTGATTGCGTCCGGTGCGCTGGTCGCCGATCCGCAGGTCTACGAGGATTTCCTGCCTGTCTCGGCGGCGGGCATTTTCCAGTCCAATCTCGGGTCCGATGCGCAGTCGACCTACGATGCGGCGGCCAATCAGGATGCCTTTGAAGCGGCGCTGGGCGCGACGGTCACGGACCCGACCGGCCTTTATGAAAAGATCCAGAACGACAGCTTGGTTGAGGCGCTAACACAATTGGGCCAAGGGCATCTTTTGGCCGCGTAAGCGTAAAATCTGGGGCTGTTAGCATAAAAAAATGCGTAATCCAGAGAGGCGAATGGTCACATCCGGTAGACCATTCCGCCCAGTTCGGCTAGACGTTCGCAAACGCAGCAAAGGACTTGGATCATGGCTGAACAAACATCTCCAGATATTGTGTATACAAAGGTAGACGAAGCACCGGAACTTGCGTCCCACTCGCTTCTTCCAGTGATTCGCAGCTTTGCTGCCGCCGCGGGCGTGACCGTCGGTGTTAAGGATATTTCGCTGGCTGGCCGCATTATCGCGACCTTCCCCGAGCGTCTGACAGACGCACAGAAACAAGATGACCACCTGGCAGAACTGGGTGAGCTGGTGAAGCTTCCCCATGCCAACGTGATCAAACTGCCGAACATCTCGGCTTCGGTTCCGCAGCTGGTTGCAGCGATCAAGGAACTTCAGGGACAGGGCTATGATCTGCCCGACTACCCCGAAGCGCCCGCTACAGACGAAGAAAAAGAGGCCCGTGCCCGTTACGACGCGATCAAGGGTTCCGCTGTGAACCCCGTTCTGCGCGAAGGCAACTCTGACCGTCGCGCCGCTGGCGCCGTTAAGAAATTCGCACAAGACAACCCGCACCGCATGGGCGAGTGGGTGTCCGACTCTAAAACACGCGTGGCATCCATGTCGGGCGGTGACTTCTTTTCGAACGAAGTGTCCGCAACGCTGGACAAAGCCGCGACTGCCAAGATCGTTCTTGAAACAGCCGGTGGCGAAACTGTCCTGAAAGAGGGTGTCTCCTACCCCGCGGGTGCCGTTGTTGACGCGACATACATGTCGGCCAAGGCGCTGGACGCGTTCCTTGAGGACGAAATCGCCAAGACAAAAGACGAAGGCATCCTGTTCTCGCTGCACATGAAAGCAACGATGATGAAGGTGTCGGACCCGATCATCTTCGGCCACGCTGTCAAAGCCTTCCTGAAGCCTGTCTTTGATGACTACGGCGACGAACTGGCGGCACTTGGCGTCAACCCGAACTCGGGTCTGGGTGATCTGCTGAAGCGCGTCGAAGACCAGCCTGCGATTATGGCAGACATCGAACGCGTCATGGCTGACCAGCCGCCGATGTACATGGTGAACTCGGACAAGGGCATCACCAACTTGCACGTCCCGTCCGATGTTATCATCGACGCCTCCATGCCTGCGCTGATCCGCGCTGGTGGTAAAGGCTGGGGCCCGGATGGCAAAGAAGCAGATACAAACTGCGTCATCCCCGACAACTCCTATGCGCCGGTCTATGACGAAGCGATCAAGTTCTTCAAAGAAAACGGCAAACTGAACCCGGCAACTGCTGGCACCGTTCAGAACCTTGGCCTGATGGCACAGAAAGCCGAAGAATACGGTTCGCACCCGACAACGTTCGAGATCCCCGAAGCTGGCACCGTCAAGATGATCCTTGATGACGGCACCGTGCTGCACCAGCACGCCGTTGAAGCAGGCGACATCTGGCGTTCCGCATCGGCGCGCAAAGCACCGATCGAAGACTGGGTGAACCTGGCGATCGAACGTCAGAAGGCAACAGGCTACCGTTCCATCTTCTGGCTGGACGAAACCCGTGCCCACGACGCCGAGCTGATCAAATACGTCAAGCCGATCCTTGAGGCCAAAGGCGTTGCCGACAAGTTCGAGATCATGGCACCCCGCGAAGCCACACGCGCATCGCTGGAAACCATCACCAAGGGCGAAAACACAATCGCGATCACAGGCAACGTTCTGCGCGATTACCTGACCGACCTGTTCCCGATCCTCGAACTCGCGACATCGGCGAAAATGCTGTCCATCGTGAAACTGATGAACGGTGGTGGTCTGTTCGAAACTGGTGCCGGTGGTTCCGCGCCCAAGCACGTTCAGCAGCTGATGGAAGAAAACCACCTGCGTTGGGACAGCCTTGGCGAATTCTGCGCACTGGCAGAAAGCCTGAAGTTCCTGGCTGACGCCCGCGACAACGCCAAAGCGCGTATCTTGGGTGAAGCCGTTGAAACAGCGACCCAAGGCATTCTGGACAACGACCGTTCGCCGAGCCGTAAGGTTGGCGAACCGGACAACCGCGACAGCCACTTCTGGTTCGCGACCTACTGGGCCAAAGCACTGGCCGAACAGGATCAGGACGCAGAGATTGCCGCACACTTCGCCCCCATCGCCAAAGCGCTGGAAGAAAACGCGGACAAGATCGTGGCCGAACTGGCAGCGGTTCAGGGCCAAGCGGCTGATCTGGGCGGCTACTATCACTCGGACGAGGCCAAAACGACTGCTGTGATGCGTCCCTCGGCGACGTTCAACAGCATCATCGGCTGATCCGCTTAACAGCTTGAAATCAAGACCCGCCAGCGCCCACGCGTTGGCGGGTTTTTCTTTGTCTAGCGCTGATCCGACGCAAACACGAATAGCCCGCGAACTGCAGGCTGGTGTGTTGGATATAAGGGGAAGTGGTGGCGTGGGGGAGACTCGAACTCCCGACCTAACGATTATGAGTCGTTCGCTCTAACCAACTGAGCTACCGCGCCGAACCGTGGGCGGTGGGTAAGACAGCGGGCCGGAGTCGTCAAGCGCTATTTGCCAGAAAAATGCGCTTAGTCGCGATCTATTTGGTTTGGGTCCGTTACAGGCAAAACGCAGGGATGTGTCGCCGCCGGATTTCCGCCCGGAAACGAAAACAGCGGGCCCGATTGCCCGCTGTTGAAATGTTCGGCGAATGACATTGTCGCCGTTATTTCACGATCTCTTCGTCTTTGACGAACAGGTTGGCCCAGGCACGATCCACCAGTTCCGGTGTCATCTTGTAGGGCAGGCCTTCGAAGTCGCAGACAGCGATCATCTGGTCGATCAGGAAGACCGGCTGATAGTTCGCATAGATGTTGTTGATCGTTGGGTACTTCTTTTTCAGCAGGTGAACGAGGCTTTTCTCGCACAGCTGCATCTTCTTCTTGCGGGCCACCAGCGCGAAGATTTTCAGGAAATCCTCTTGGTTCGGGCCGTCGATTTTCACCTTGAAGAAGATACGACGCAAAGCCGCTTGGTCGAAGATTTCGTTCGGGTGGAAGTTGGTCGAGAACACGACCAGCGTGTCGAAGGGCACTTCGAATTTCTCACCCGATTGCAGGGCCAGAATATCCTTGCCTTCTTCCAGCGGAACAATCCAACGGTTGACCAGCTTCTGCGGTGGTTCGGCCTGACGACCCAAGTCGTCGACGATAAAAATGCCGCCGCTGGATTTCAGCTGCAAAGGCGCCTGATAGGTCCGCGCTGTGGGGTTATAGACCAGATCCAGCATGTCCAGCGACAGTTCACCACCGGTGATAACCGTGGGGCGTTCGCACAGTACATAGCGGCTGTCGAACAGGTTGCGGCGGCGCAGCTGGGTCGGGTCGTCCAGCATTTCTTCTGCGGCGGAATGGACGATCGGGTCATAAACCGTGATCACCTGACCGGCGTATTCAATGGCGCGCGGCACATAGATTTTATCGCCCATCGCATCGCGAATACCATTCGAGATCGACGATTTACCGTTGCCCGGAGGGCCGTACATCAGGATCGAGCGGCCAGAGCCCACAGCAGGGCCCAGCGTGCTAAGCAGCGTGGGCGGCAGGATCAGGTGACCCATCGCCTTGGTCAGCTGTTCGCGGGTGATCTGGACGTTCTTGATCGATTGGCGTTTGACCTGTTCGCGGTAGACGGCCAGCGGCACAGGCATCGCGCCATAGTATTCGGATTGCGCCAAAGCCTCGAGCGCGCGGGCGCGACCGGAGTCGGTCAGCTGATAGCCCATTTCGTTGCCCGAGTTCGCGTTCAGCGTACCCATCGCTTCCAGAAGGTTCTGACCACGAGCGATGTCGACCAGTTCCTGCGTGATCCCTGTCGGCAGGCCAATGGCCACACCCAAATCACGCACCGTGGCAATGTTTTTACGGAACATCGTTTTGATCACGATGTCGCGCATCATCACAATCGGCAGGGCCATATCCGCAAGGCTTTTGGGCGGAGGAGGCGCCATGACATTGGACGTCTGCATGTTCATGATTGGGAACCTATCGCTCGAATTCACTGGTCTTTGTTGACCCAGAAAAGAGCAGGTATTTGTGGCAAGAGCTTGGCTTGCCTCGGGCGTTTTGCAGATGATTTTAGACAGGCAGACGCAGGGCAACGCCCCACGCTTACAGGTTTTTATCTGCCGTAAAGGATGCCCAGTCCCAGATAAATCGCCAGCGTTCCACCAAGCGCCAGCCCCATCGGGAACTTCTTGGCTGGTGCGTCCCAGCTTTCCCAGTCGGGGGCGATTTTGCGCAGAGGTGTGTATTTGGCCAGTCGGTGGGATGCAAACGCGGCCAGCAGGGTTGCGGCGAACAGAACCATCAGGAACCGGAGGTCACCAAT
Organism: Thalassococcus sp.; assembly: GCF_982780845.1. Classification (NCBI taxonomy): domain Bacteria; kingdom Pseudomonadati; phylum Pseudomonadota; class Alphaproteobacteria; order Rhodobacterales; family Roseobacteraceae; genus Thalassococcus; species Thalassococcus sp. Next base: position 122,742 of record NZ_CEYADA010000008.1, on the reverse strand, counting down.
ATGGATAAAGGGTGCGGCTGCTGCGGCAAATTTCGCGTCACCAGCGCCCAAAGCACCTGCCGCATTCAGCGCCATGCCTGCCACAAGTACGGCGCCAAAGTAGGCGTAGCGCCAAAGGTAGTCTTCAAACGGAAGGGCGAGTGGGCCGATCACGACAAAGACCAGAAACAGCGTCACGACTGTCCCGTTCGTAATGCGCATTTCGCGCATGTCTGTGTAGCACGTGTAGACGCACAACGGCAGAACGAACGGAAAGAACCACAGCGCGGCGGACGAAAGAATATCCATAGTTCCGTACGGCCCGATCAGGAATTTTCCAACGCATCCAAGCTACGCGCGGCAGCTTCGAAATGCTGGGGATGTGTTTCGAGCGCTTCACGCAAGAGCGACTTTCCGATTTCCACATCGTTCCGTTTGATCGCGGCCAGCGCCATCGTGTGCAACAGTTCGGCCCGTTCGATCTGGGTCATGGGCATGACCGGCAGGGTGTAGTTGCCTTGTGCGCCACGGGCCAGAACAAGGTTGTTTTTGGCCGTGAACAGATCCTGATCGCGCTGGATGGCGTCGGTGAACAGACGCTCGGCAGCGGCACTGTCGCCGCGTGTCAGCTTGGAAAAGCCCCAGTTGTTCAGAACTCCAGCGGGCTGGGTGGTCAGGCCAAGCGCGATTTCGTAGAAGCTGTCCGCCTTTTTCCAATCCTTGTTGTAGTCGGCAATGATCGCTTCCAGCTTGTAGCGCTCGAACGTCTCATGTGTCGGGGGAATGGAATTCAGCGTCTCTTCGGCGCGTTCCCACTGACCGGCACGGATCAAAGCATCGGCAAGGTTTGTTTTGTCGGAATTGGTGGCGTCTTCGTGTTCCACCACGCGGTTCCAAGCGCCCACTCCTTCGGTCACACGTTTCGCGCGGATCAGCGACAGGGCAAGACCACGGCGGAAATCGATGCGATCGGGGTCTTGGCCCAGACTGCGTTGGAAATAGGACACGGCTTCGTTCGGGTCTGCGACCGTCAGCATGACGTCGTTCAGATCGGTCCCGTCGATAACGTTCACACCCTGAAAGGCGCGGTCCACACTTTGTCCGTCGGACTTGTCACAAGCCGACAGAACGATCAGCCCTGCAACGCAGGCGGCTGTCAAAGAGAGGGGCTGGCGCATTGTTGCGTCCTTTACTGCTCTTGCCTCGTATATTTATGGCTGGATCAGGTAGTCACCCGTACCCCGCCGTACCAGCTTATATTGCTGATCTTCTGATGGATCATAAAACGAATTTTCAAGTTTTGCGATAGCCAAGCGAAGATTGTCACGAATTGAGTCACTTTCGCCATTATCCAGCGCGTAGGCTTTCTGGAAAGTGGCGGCTGCTTCGGACAATTTTCCCTTTTCCATCAGGACAACGCCCAGATTGTTCCAGACGGCCGGATTGGTTTCGTCTTCTTGCACGGCTCGGCGCAGAATGCGTTCGGCCTGACCCAGACGGCCCATGGCAAGGTTGGCCGATCCGATGCCGCTTAGGATTTCGCCGGTCAGCCCGTATTGCACGGCTGCGCGTTGATAGGCCTCGATCGCCAGTTCGTATTCCTTGGCGTCCATCAACCGGTGCCCGACCAAAAGCCCGTCAACGGATTCCCCGTTCGGATCGATCGAGGGCGCATAGAGTTGATCAGGCTTGCCGTCGGATGCAGTCAGGCCGCCCGAAGAACAGGCGGCCATAAAGCAGGTCAGGATGGCAGCACCGAAAAGGCGCAAGGGCATAGGGTTGCTCCTAGTTGCCCCCCATGCTCGTGATGCCAACGACCGAGGGACCGACAAGAATAAGAAGTAGCGGCGGCACCGTGAACATCATTGTGGTCAAAGTCATCTTGGTCGGCAACTGGTTCGCTTTTTCTTCTGCGCGCATGACGCGTTTATCACGCATCTCGCCCGCATAAACGCGCAGGGCGTCGGCGATTGAGGTACCAAAGGTCTGCGACTGGTTCAGAACCGTCACGAAAGACGAAATATCCTGCACACCGCATCGTTCGGACATGTCGTTCAGAACAGCGGTTTTTTCCTTACCGGCCTTCATTTCGTAGCTGACCATCAGGAATTCGTCGGCAAGGTTCGGGAAAGACGCGCGAAGTTCTTTAGCAATCCGCAAGATCGCCTGATCCATGGACTGCCCCGCTTCCACGCAGACCAGCATCATGTCCAACGCGTCGGGGAAGCCATCCTGAATTTCCTGACGGCGTTTTTCGGCGCGTTTGGTAACCCAGTATTTCGGGCCCATGTAGCCGACAACGCCCGGACCAAGCACCCACATGATCATGTCTTTGGTGGTGCTATCGGTGCCAGCGTTCAGGCTGTAGTAAAGCGCGCCCAAACCAAGACCGGCCAACGCCAGCGCGAACTGGGCAAAGTAATATGTCCGAACGGCATCTTTGTTCCGGTAGCCGGCTTGCTGCAGCTTTGACTTGATGTCCGACAGCTCTTTTTCATCGGTCGGTTCAAGAAACTGGGCGTATTTGTTCAGTTTGTCGTTGCGACCCTTTTCGCGAAGGATCGCCTTGGTTTCTTTCTGAACCCGTGACTGCTGGGCTTCTTTCAGCTTGTCCATCGGGTCCGGTCTTTGGGACATCACGATGGGAATACAGGCCAACAGCAGCAAAAGCCCGACACCACCCAAAAGGATGATGGGGCCAGCAGGGCCCAATAGCCCGGTGATGGCAGCATTGATATTGGCAATGAAATCCATGACAGGCTCCGGTTCAGACTTTGATGTTTACAAGCATGCGCATGATGAAAAGGTTCAGCGCGAGGAAGATGGCGACAAAGAAACAGCCGGGGATGAACCACGGGTGATCCAGAACCGGATCGTAGTAGTCGGGCTTTGTCACCTGAATGAAAATCAGCGCGGCCACAGGGAAGCCGGACAGGAATTTACCGGACCACTGCGCTTCGGCGGTGATCGCCTTAACCCGACGGAACAGACGGAAGCGGGCGCGGATAACTTTGGCCAGACCTTCAAGGATTTCGGCAAGGTTACCACCGGACTGCTGCTGGATTGAAACGGCCACCGCAAGGAAGCGCAAATCCTGCATGTCCAGACGTTCGGCCATATGTTTCAGCGCTTCACCAATGTCACGGCCATAAGCGCTTTCATCCGCGATCACGCCGAATTCGGTTGCCAGCGGATCTTTGATTTCTTTCGAAACGATAGAAATCGCCGAGTTGAACGGGTGACCAACGCGCAAACTGCGGACCATCAGTTCGACCGCATCAGGCAGTTGTTCCTCGATCATGCTCAGGCGTTTCTTGGCCTTCATGTTGACCCAAGTGAAGACACCGCCAACACCGAACATGATCGACAGCAGAATGCGCACGGCCAAGCCGGTTTCGGTGCCAAAGGTCAAGCCGAAGTAGGCAAAAACGGTGACGCCGATCATCAGCAAGATAAGCTGTTGCGGTGTAAATGCGATTGCAGCCTTCTGCGCGCGGTCGGCCAGAAGGGAATAGATCGGCAGGCCCCGGTTTTCCGAGTGCTGGTCCATTTCCTTACGAAGGGTCGCAAGTACCTCTTCGCGGCGCGTGCCTTTGTCCAACATTTGCAGACGGCGGTTCACCTTGGAATTCAGGCTGATCGATTTGCCGAAGATGACCAGATAGGCGCCTTCGACAAGCACCAGAACGCCAACAAAAATAGCGCCGTAGATAATAAATTCGACGTTTAACATAGTGGGTTACTCTGCTCTGAAGGGCTCATAAATCGACGAGGGCAAATCAAAGCCCCACAGTTTGAAGCGGTCAGCAAAGTGGCTGCGCACGCCTGTCGCCGTAAAGTGGCCGATGATTTTGTTGTCCGGACCCAGACCGACACGCTGGTATCGGAAAATTTCCTGCATCGAGATAACTTCGCCTTCCATCCCCGTAATTTCGGTGATGGACGTCATGCGGCGCGAACCGTCTTGCAGACGCGAGGCCTGTACGATGAGGTTCACAGCCGACGCGATCTGGGACCGCATCGCTTTCAGCGGCATTTCGATACCGGCCATCGCGATCATGTTTTCCAGACGGGCAACACCGTCACGGGCCGAGTTGGCGTGGATCGTGGTCATCGATCCGTCGTGACCGGTGTTCATGGCCTGAAGCATGTCGATAACTTCTTCACCACGGGTTTCCCCCACGATGATCCGGTCAGGGCGCATACGCAGGGCGTTTTTCAGACAGTCGCGCGGGGTTACCGCACCTTTGCCTTCAACGTTCGGCGGGCGGCTTTCCATCCGGCCTACGTGGGTCTGTTGCAGCTGAAGTTCCGCTGTATCCTCGATCGTCAGGATACGTTCCGAGTTGTCGATAAAGGACGAAAGCGCGTTCAGCGTGGTCGTTTTACCGGAACCTGTACCGCCCGAAACGATGACGTTCAGGCGGGTGGAAACAGCGGCCTGAAGATAGAGCGCCATTTCATCCGTAAACGCGCCGAAATCGACCAGATCCTGAATGCCCAGTTTGTCTTTTTTGAACTTACGAATGGATACCAGCGATCCGTCCACGGCGATGGGCGGGACCATGGCGTTGAAACGCGACCCGTCTTGCAAACGGGCGTCAACATAAGGGTTTGATTCATCCACACGACGACCCACGGCGGATACGATCTTGTCGATGATCCGCATCAGGTGTTTTTCGTCTTTGAAAGTGACGTCAGACAGGCTCAGCTTGCCGTTTTGTTCGACGAAAATCTGCTGCGGGCCGTTGACCAGAATATCCGAGATCGTTTCGTCTTTCAGAAGTGGTTCAAGCGGCCCGAGCCCCTTCACTTCGTCGTACAGATCCTGGTTCAGCGTCATGCGTTCTTCGCGGTTCAGAACGATGGCCTTTTCCGCAAGTGTCTCGGTCGCAATCGCGCTGATTTCTTCCTTCAGCTCGGCCTCGGAGGCGTGATCAAGCGCGGCAAGGTTCAGGTTATCCAGAAGGGCGCGGTGCAGTTCCAGCTTGATTTCAGCCAGACGTTCCTTGCGCTTCTTTTCCTTGTCGACAGGCGCCGCCTGTGCCGCACGTTTTGTTGCGATCTTCTGAACGGGTTTCGCCGGGGCCGTTTTCACGACCTCCGGTTTTGCCGCTGTGGCGACAGCCTGTGCTACGGGCGCTTCTGGAGCTGATTTTTTGTATCTGGAAAACATTTACAACAAGTCCTTTATGCCGCTTCCGAGTCCGACCGTCCGACGTCGAACAAGGATTGCGCCAATTTGGTGATTTCTTTCCGCAATGGATTTTTTCCGGCCTGTGTCGCCAGAGGAATGCCGTGATCGCATGCTTGCGTGACCTGCTTGCCGCCGTCGGGCAGTTGCAGGTCAATCTGGATGCCCAGACTTTCCGCCATGCGCTTGGCGCGGCTGCGGCCCTGCAGGTCGGTGAATTTCGGGGCACGGTTCAGCACGAAACGCAGCTTTTCGAACGGCAGTTCTTCGGACTGAAGAGCGCGTTTGAAGCGCAGTGTGTTCTGGGCGGAACGCATGTCCAGTTCGACCATCGCAAAGAAAACCTGCGCTTCGGTCAGAACGGTTTCCGTCCACATTGTCAGGGCAGGGGGCATGTCGACGATAACAAAGTCGAAATGCTCACGCGCCAGATCCAGAAGCTTTTTCACTTCTTGCGGGCCCAGCATATCCAGCGGCAACAGATCGGACGGTGCTGTCAGAACCTGAAGCTTGTCTTCGAAACCGACCAGGGCCTGTGCAAAGCTGTCTTCATCGACCTGATCGATGTCTGCCAACAGCTCTACGACGATTTCCTTGCGCGGCAGGTCCAGATAGGTCGAAACCGATCCGAATTGCAGGCCAAGGTCAATCATGCAGACGCGTGGCGACTTGTCCTTGTCGATATTGGCCAGTTCCCAAGCAAGATTGACCGCAAATGTGGTCGCGCCTGTGCCACCTGCAAAACCTTGTACAGCGACAAGAACGCCATCGCCGTCAGACTTGAGGCGCACCTGATTTTCCTGAACCATTGGAATAGGCTCTGGCGCTGGTTTGTTCAGGCGTTCAACTGCAGCGGCCAGTTCACCCTCGGGCAGGGGGTAGGGTACGAATTCGTCTGCGCCTGCCTTCAGCAATCCGTGCAAAGCCGCAGGGGAGACGTCCTCTGCGATCAGCATGACTTTGATATTGTTGCTTTTTGCAGTGTTCACAATTGCAGTGATGACGTCCAGATTTTCTTCATCCGTGTCGTCAATCGCCAGCGCGACAAACTCCAGCTTTGTGGCCTCGGGTTGCTGCAGAAAATTCATCGCCTCGGTAAAGCCAAGGTCACCCCAGCTTTCGCCCAAGAGCGTTTCCATGTCTTCGATCAACAGGTCAAACAACTGCACGTCACGACTGATCGTGCAGGCGCGGATGCCCAGTTCATTCTCCGCGGAACTTGCTACATCGGTCATCTTGCCTTGCGTCCTTCTACTCTTCTAACGAAGCGAAGAAATTGCAGACGCACTCTGCGATCTTCTTGCCCCGTTAACCGGAACCCTGTCGTTCGCAGGGATTCCCAGCCTCAGAGAAGAATTTCACAGGCAAAGGCGGCAACATTTGGACCAAAAAACCGTAATTGTACGGAATTATTGGACGATGCCTAGATTACTCAGCCAAAGAGATGCCGCCACTATCCAAAGAGCTCAGCTTGGATTCGGGTGCCGCGCTGTTGATGTATTCGCGATAGACCACTTCCGCGTACTTGCCATCCAGCAGGCTGGGGTGTCCATCGACGAAACCAGCGACTTCGGTGACAGTCCGGCGGTTGCGGCGTTCGCGACCTTCGGTGACGATCAGAGGCTGGGTTTCTCCATAAGAAACAACAGCTTCTAGACGCGAGGTGCTGACGCCCTCGGATGCAAGGAAAGCGACAACCGCGCGGGCGCGGGCCATGCCAAGGCGTTTGTTATACGCTTCCGAGCCGACAGCATCTGTGTGGCCGAAGACTTTGAAACGAACCTCGGGGAACTGCCGGATCCAATGCGCTTGTTCACGCAAGGTATCACGTGCGCCACCGTCAAGTTGGGCACTGTTGAACGCAAAGTTGACAGTTGTCAGAACTTCAGACGCAAAACGCTGGGCCAGATCGTAGGTATACTGTTTCTCACCGGTCATGATGGCGACGTTATTCATGGTCGCGTCGCCAAAGTTGCCCGGATCGATCAGCGCGCCGGATTCACGATAGAATGCGGTGTAAACCGGATCCTGTGTGACCTGTGTGCAGCCAGCGACCAGGCTGGTGGTTAGAGCGGTCGCAATCAGCGCTTTTTGCGTGTGTCCCAACATACTCTTAATCCAACACATATCCGTAGGACCCTGTAAAGTCCTGCGTGGCGACTTCACCGGCAACACCTTTCGGTTTGCGCGAACCGTCTTGGACGCGGCCAAACAGGAAAAGGTCTTTTTCGGTGGGCGGACGGACACGATCTGTGGGCAGGGCCAAAGCCTCGCCTCGGGTCGGTGTCACGAGATGCGGGGTCACGATGATGACCAGTTCGGACTGTTCACGCGAATACTCGGCACTGCGGAAAAGCGCGCCAATCACCGGAATATCACCCAGCCACGGCACCTGGCCGTTCAGATCGCGGAAATCGTCCTGCAACAAACCGGCAACCGCAAAGCTTTCGCCATCACGAAGTTCGACCGTTGTCGCTGCTTCGCGGCGGGTAAAGGCGTTGATGCGGATCGCTGCCAGATCGATACCGTTGTTGGTATCAAGCGCGGAAACCGCTGTGCGCATTTCCAGATTGATCAGATCGCCATCAACAACACGCGGAACAAAGTTCAACTCGATGCCGAAGGGTTTGAATTCGATTGTGACAGTGTCGTTCTGCGCGGCCACCGGAACAGGATATTCGCCGCCAGCAAGGAACGATGCCTCTTGACCGGACAGGGCGGTCAGGTTCGGTTCGGCCAGCATCCGGACGATGCCTTTTTCTTCCATAGCTTCCAAAAGGATGCCGATTTCCAGATCGCCAGCGTTAAAGCCAAAGACTGCGCCAGCCTCTGCGCCATTGCCGAAGGCCACCGCTTCACCAAGTGTATTGCCGTCAAGCCAGCCACCTGTTTCCGAAGCAACGCCAAGGTTGCCGCCCAACAGATCGCCACCGATCGAGACGCCGGACCGAAGTGCTTTGGATACGGATCGCTGCATTTCGGCAAAGCGAACTTTCAGCATGACCTGCTGCACGCCGCTGACGCTCATCAGGTTGGACACACGCTCGGGCGCATAGCGTTCTGCAAGGCTGAGAGCGCGATCAAGCTTTTGGGCTGAAGACACTGTACCGCTTAGAACGATCCCGTCGTTGGCCGTCCGGACTTCGATCTTTTCGCCGGGCAGGATCTGACGCAGGCGTTCTTTGAATTCTGTAACATCAGCCGCAACGCGCACGTCAACGTTGGTGATCAGTTTGCCGTTGGCATCCAAAATGGTCAGCGTTGTGGTGCCCGGCGCTTTGCCCAGAACGTAAATTGTTCTGTCGGACAAGGACGAGATGTCTGCAATTGCGGGGTTTGCGATGGAAAGCTCGGCAAATGGCACGTCGCTTTCAACCACCACAGCGCGGTTCATCGGCACATTCAATGCCGAACCCACGTTGCCGCGAACCACGCGCAACGTGTCTGCCTGCACTGCAGGTGCGTTAAATCCCAAACACAGGCCAAGTCCCAATAGGGCGGCCTTAATCGTTCTATCGAATTTCATGTGACCTGCCTTTCCGATCACGCCTCAAACGCGGGTCTTTTGCCCACTGTTGGACGGATGATGCGCGAAATTCTGTTTTTATGCAAGAATCAATGACTTCTGCGCACAACCTTTTGTGGGCAAGAGGCAACACGCCCTGATTTCACAAAAGAAAAAGCGCCCGCTTGGGGCGCTTTTTCCTGGTTCCGGGGTCGTGCTTAGTTTGTGCAGGGGATGCGGATTTCAACCACATCGCCGCCACGACGCGTCCGGATCGAGCAAGTCTTGGGCTCTTGTTTGATCTCGGCCTTCTGTTCGGGAACGATGCCAAGCAGCGTTTCCTGGTCGATTTCAATGGCGGTCGCAACGGTGTCGTCGTTCGAACCCAGCAGGGACAGCGACAGGCGGCCGGTGGACTGGGCTTGTGCCAGTGCCGCAACGATCTGCGGCGTGGCAGCGACGGTAACGGTTCGCGCAATTGTTGCGCTTGTGGTTTCCACATTGGCTGTCTGGTCGATCGCGATCAGTTCGATGCCGGACTGGATCAGCTTGGTTACGTCCTGACTGCGGCCGGTGTTCGACGAAGATTTCACACGGCCTGTCCAGTATACGTCAACGCGGTCACCGGGGCGCAGGAAGCCGGAAACACCGGATGCCACGTCAACCTTGATCGCAAAGGCGCGTTCGCCCTTTTCAAGGCGCGATGTCAGGCCGGCGCCATCGCCGGGCTCGCCGACTTTCACCTTCATGAAGGCTTCGTTCTTTTCGATCTGGCGCAACGCGACGCGTTCTTCGTCACCGGGAACGATCAGCGGGTTTTCTTCGTCGAAGTAGCCCTCGGGCAGTACATCAACGGGCCAGTGCGCAAGACGGAAATCGGCGTCGGTGATGACTTCACCGTAGCCGATGGCGCGCTTGGCGACAAAAATCTCTTGGGTGGGGACGGCTTCGGCTGTCTTGGCCCGCTCTTCCTGAAGAGCGTTCTCATAAGCGCCGATATAATTCTGGGTCATATAGACTGCAAACCCGGCAAGTCCGAGGCCTGCGATCAGGACCACTCCGAAAATCAGTCTCATGTTTTACCCCTTTGCTTTCTCCGGCCCTAAGGCCGTCTGCTCATTCGGCGCGAACAATGCCGCGCCGTCGAAAATTCGGATTATTCTTCGTTGTAGATGGCCGTTGCCGCTGCCTGAGCGAGGCCCTTGGTGCTGACTTCAATCTGCCAGTAGGCAAACAAGCACAGGCCAATCACGCCCGCAGTCAAAACAACCCAGTCAACAGTCACCGCCCCGTCTTCACGGGTCACGAAACGACTTAGGAAACCATTATTCATACAACCACACCTGTTTTGCATTCAGCCGCTGCTATCGGCCTGTTGCGCGTTTCTGATGTCATGCCCGGGGTTCTGCGTCGGGCGTCTGACGTTTTGTGCCTCGGTTTCCGAGATGCGGTTGAACCGCGTTTCAGCTGCACAATGTCCCGAAAGTTTTGCTCGAATTTTCCGGGGTGCTTTCCTGAAAAAAGCGCGAGGCTGCTAGAGCCATCGCGCTTGGGTGGGATGGCCAGGCGGGCCATCCCGTAGCGATAGACGCTAGACGATTATTCTTTCGAGAAACCGTCGTTTTCGCCGGAAACAGCTGTCGCAGCTGCGCCGATCAGAGCCTTGGAGTTTGTTTCGATTGTGGAGTAGGCTGCAACGGCCAGACCAACAACAGCAGCTGTCAGAACAACCCAGTCTACAGTTACAGCGCCGTTTTCGTCTGCGCGGAAGTTTTTGATGAACTTGATCATGGTAGTCTCCGTAAATTTACAAGTTTACTCTGTTCTCTCACCGCGTCGCTGCGTTCCGGGGTCTCTCACATCCCTGCATCGCTGCGGTATGTCGCTATATGGCCTTCTGATTCCGGCAAGAATTGGGCCTGAATTAAGCGATTCCAAAAAAATTTAACTTTCGAGCAGGTTTTTTCGCAAGCTGCTGAAAATAAAAGAATAAAAATGTATCTTTCGAGAAGGCCTACTGTGAAAGGCCTTGGATTGAGGCAAATTTGGTTCGTTTTGACACAATCTAAGGGCGTATGATGCGCGAAATCGTAAGTTGATGTACAATATGAGCAAAAGATAACGAGGCAGTCTTTAAGAATGAAACCTATCTCATGGATCGCCGCTGCGGTGCTGCTGCTTTCTAGCGTTTCCCCGGCAGCCATTGTCGCCCAAGAGGCGTCGTCGTTTCCCGAGTTTTCCGCAAAGCGTGTAAAGCCACCCAAGGCAGGCGCGACGAAACGTATCAATGTACAGATTGCTCCGCGTGCGAATCCCGCTGTCGCGCCGCCGCCGGTTTCAAACGCTGTGCCCGTTGCGGCTGCGACGGCCACGCCCAAAACGCCCACTGCGGGTGATGCGCGATACGCGTGGTATTGGAATGTTGTGTCGTCTGGTTTGGAAGATACCGGTCCTCACAGGCTTGATCCGGCGCTCGTTGCGCTGCGATCCGGTCCGGAAGGGGCCGCTGTGTCTGCGCCCCGCCTGCAAGACATTCAGGATATCGCGGCCCGCCACGGTACCGATCTGCTGCGCCATAGTGTGGGGACAGATGTATCGCCTGCTTTGGCGTTGGCTGTCATGGTTGTTGAATCCGGTGGCCGCGTGGATGCCGTCAGTTCCGCAGGTGCGCAGGGGTTGATGCAGCTGATGCCCGCGACGGCGGAACGGTTCGGGGTTTCGAACGCAATGGATGCCTCTGACAATATCAAAGGCGGAATCGCTTTCCTCGACTTCCTGATGAAGAAGTTCGAAGGCGATCCGATCCTTGTTCTGGCTGGGTATAACGCAGGCGAGAATTCGATCGGGTCCAACGATGGCGTGCCGCCGTTTGTCGAAACCCGTGATTACGTGCCCAAGGTTCTTGCCGCTTACGAAACAGCGCGCGGATTGTGTCGCACGCAGCCGATGCTGTTGTCAGACGGCTGCGTGTTCAACGTCTCTCAGTAAGTGCCTTCGCGCAGGACCGCACCGGGGTTCATGATACCATTGGGGTCAAGTGCCGCCTTGATGGCGCGCATTGCCGCCAGTTTCGCCGGATCACCGTAGCGTTCCAGATCTTTGACCTTCAGGCGGCCAATGCCGTGTTCGGCGCTGACGGATCCGTCCATTTCATGCACCAGATCATGGATTACGCGTTTGATGTCGTCTCTTTGGTGTTCATGCTCGGCCCGTGAATGTCCTGGGGCAGGGAATACATTATAGTGCAGATTGCCGTCACCCACGTGGCCAAAGCAGTTCACACGGAACGCGCCGACCGCTTCCAACCGTTTGATGCCCTCGGGGATAAACGCGGGGATCGCCGACAGCGGGATAGAGATGTCGTGCGACGACACAGCACCGATCATGCGGTTCGCTTCGGGAATGCGTTCGCGCACTGCCCAGAAGTCCTGTGCCTGCTGTTCCGACTGGGCAATCAGCCCGTCCGAGACGAGTTCTTGTTCTAGCGCGTCTCCAAACAGGGTTTCCAGCGCCTCTTGCGGATCAAGCCCACCTGACACGCCGATTTCGATCAGGACTGTCCATTCAGGAATGTCTGCAAACGGCAGGCGGACTTCCGGCAGGGCTTCGGCCAGAAAATCCATGCCTGTGCGGTGCATCAATTCAAACGCGCTGATCGTTTCGCCAAAGGTAGATCGTGCAAGAGACAGAAGCGATAGGGCGGCGGTGGGGTCCGAAACCACCAGCATCGCTGTGCCGGTCTTTGCGGGGCGTGGCGATAGGCGCAGGCTGGCGGCAGTGATGATGCCAAGGCTACCTTCGGCACCGATCAGCAGATTGCGCAGGTCATATCCTGTGTTGTCTTTGCGCAAGCGTTTCAGCCCGTGCCAGATTTCGCCGTTGGGCAGAACGGCCTCAAGCCCGAGGCACAGTTCACGGGCATTGCCGTAGCGCAGAACGTTCACGCCACCGGCGTTCGTGGCGAGCAAACCGCCGATGCGGGCCGATCCTTCGGATGCCAGTGACAGCGGGAACAGGCGATCAACGTCTGCGGCGGCATCCTGAATGGTGCTTAGGATTGCGCCTGCTTCGGCCACGAGAACGTTTTCATCCGGATAAACCGCGCGGATTTTCGTCATCCGTTCTAGCGACACCAGCAGGGGCTTGGTCACCTCGGACGGTGCAATCTGGCCGCCGACCAACCCCGTGCCGCCACCATAGGGCACAAGGCCGACCTGCGCTTCATTCGCCAGTTTGACCAGCGTCGCGACCTCTTCTGTCGTGCGGGGCATGGCGACATGCGTAGCGGCACCCGTCCAGCGCCCGCGCGGTTCCTCCTGAAAACGTGGCTCGGCCTCTCTGATCGTATCGGCGGGCAGTGCTTTGGTCAGGGTTTCCAGAAACGCGTCAGATGCAGGGTTCAGGGGCACAGCGGGAATTCCTTATTCGGTGGTCCCTTCCACTTAGCCCGATATTTCGGGCAACCCAAGCCGTAGTTAATCTGACAACCACTGCGGTTCGAGAACGATAATTGTCGGGCGGTCGGGCAAGGTGGCCAGAGATACCTCAAGGCTGCTGCGGCCGTCGCGCAGTATGACGAATTCGTCCGAGACGTCGTTCAGGAAGCTGGTCAAGGCCATGCCGCTGAACCAGTGCATCGGAATAATGATCCGGCTTTTCAGGCGTTCGATCACGCGGATCATGGCCGCGCGTTCCATGGTAAAGCCGCCGTCGACAGGAACCATCAGCACGTCCAACCGCCCCAAAGCCGCGTATTGTTCGTCGTTCGGTTCATGGTGCAGGTGGCCCAGATGGCCGATGCACAGGCCTTCGACCTCGAACACAAAGATCGAATTGCCGTTTTCCTCGACCCCGCCAAAGCCGGATCTGATATCGGTCGACACATTGCGCACCAGCATTTCACCCAGATCAAGATAGTGGTCGATTCCTTCGCCAAACTCTCCCCAGCCATTCAGCGGGTGGGCAATGGCCGGATCGGGGTTTGCTGTCCAATGGGTGTCGTGGGCGTGGTTCATCGTGACCACATCGGGGATCAGGGTCGTGTTGCCGATGAAACCGGTGAAATCGGTGACGGCATTCAGCCCGCCTTGGGTCTGCAGCAAGAACGAGGCATGCGAGATATAGTGAAGACGTACCGAATAATCCGGCACAGGGTCCGTCCAGGACGCTTTGTGCACGTACTGCATCCACGGATTTGCATCAGCAATGGCGATGCAATGGGACGGGCGCCGTGTGTCATCTGTTTGTGCGCTGGCTGTCAGCGCGGTGACTGTTGAAAAGACGAAAGTAAGAAGTGCTGAAATACGCATGACCGGACCTCCTATATAAAGAGTAGCCCTGTCAGTGCCCTTGGTCCCTCACAAAACCGTGTGCTGTTCAGCCGACCGTGGTGCGCCCGCGACGGTCCATCCGGAGCGACGAATAAAGCACGTGTGTCCGCCAGCGCCCGTTGATTTGCAAATAGCTTTGCGCGACGCCTTCGTATTTAAAGCCCGAGCTTTCCAGCAGCGCGCGCGACGCGACGTTTTCCGGCAGGCAAGCCGCTTCGATGCGGGATAGGTCCAGCTTTTCATAGGCGTGGTGCACCATCGCCTGAATGGCTTCACGCATATACCCATGGCGGGCAAACGGTTGGCCTGTCCAATAGCCCAGCGTCCCGCACTGCGCGGGGCCACGGCGGATGTTGTCCAAAGTCAGCGCGCCGACCAGCGCATTGTCTTCGCGACGGATCAGGAACAGCGGAATGGCGCTGCCTGATGCGATAGACCGGCTGGCCCAGTAGACACGGTTGGTGAACGACTTGCGGCTAAGATGATCAGCGGCCCATGTCGGTTCCCACGGTACCAGATAGTCACGACTATCGGCACGCAGGGCCGTCCAGGGGCCAAAGTCAGAGTGCATAGGCGGGCGCAGCGTCAAACGCTCGGTTTCGATCCGGAGTTTGCGCCGCATTCCCAGCATCAGGCCACCCGACGTTGTTCCAGCGCATCCAGCGTGGGCGCATCAGCGACAGGGCCATAAAGCGCCATCGCGGACTTGGCCTTGCTGATCATGTCTTCACCAAAGGCCAGAACGTCGTCGGTCGTTACCGTGTCGATCTTGGCAACGGTGTCTTCGAGCGGCGGTACCTTGCCCCAGATTTGCAGCATACGTGCCTGACGTTCAGCGCGCGATGACGGGCTTTCCAGCCCCATCAGCAGACCAGCCTTCATCTGGGTACGGGCGCGGTTGACCTCGGCCTCGGACATGTCCTGTGCGGCGCGCTTCATCTCGTCGATGGTGATTTCAGCCAACTGGCCGACCTCTTCCCCTGATGTGCCTGCGTAGATTGTCGTCATGCCGGTATCAGCATAAGCGCCGGACTGGGCAAAGATCGTATAGCAGAGGCCGCGCTTTTCACGGATTTCCTGAAACAGACGCGAAGACATGCCGCCACCCAAAGCGGTGGTATAAATCTGCGCGGTGTAAAAGGCAGGGTCGCGATAGCCGGGGCTTTCGAAAGCCAGCGTGAAATGGGCCTGTTCCAGGGCCTTGTCGTGACGGGTTTCGCCGCCCGTGAAATGCGCAGGTTCCCATTCGTCATTGCCATGTGGCGCGAGATGCCCAAACAGCGCCTCGGCCTGTTTGACCAACGCGTCGTGATCCACGGCACCGGCGGCGGACAGGATCAGACGGTCGGGGCCATAGTGTTGATCGACGAAACCCGCCAGATCATCGCGGCCAAAGGCCTGCACCCGTTCGGAAGGGCCAAGGATCGTGCGGCCCATGGCCTGATCAGCGTATGCCTTTTCCTGAAGCCAGTCGAAGATGATGTCGTCGGGTGTATCGAGCGATTGACCGATTTCCTGCAGGATCACATGGCGCTCGGTCTCGATCTCTTTGGCATCGAAAACGGGGTTCAGCAGGATGTCGGAAATCACATCCAGCGCTAGACCGCAGTCGGCAGCCAGAATACGCGCGTAATAGGCTGTTACCTCGCGCGAGGTGTAGGCGTTGATGTAACCGCCCACATCTTCGATCTCTTCCGCGATCTGAAGCGCGCTGCGCGTTTTGGTGCCCTTGAACGCCATATGCTCAAGGAAATGCGCAATACCGTTCTGTTCGGGCCGTTCGTGCCGCCCGCCGGCTGTCACCCAGATGCCAAGCGAAGCGGATTCTAAGCTTGGCATGTTTTCAGTAACAATTCGGAACCCGTTCGACAGGGTTGTGATTTCTACGCTCAAGATGCGATCCGGTCTTTGATAAGGGTTTCCAGTGCCGTCAGGTCGTTGGCCGCGCGTGTGACGCGTTCTTCGCGGTCGAACAGATCGGCCATGCGTTCGGGCAGGTCGGGGCGGATGCCGCTGGCCTTTTCCACCGCGTCTGGGAACTTGGCGGGGTGGGCCGTCGCCAGCGTGATCATGGGTGTATCGCTGTTGCGCTGGTCTTCAGCCACTTTCACGCCGATGGCGGAATGCGGGCACAGCAGTTCGCCCATGCTCTGGTTCGCCATAGCAATGGTCGCCAGCGTTTCTTCCTCTGACACGCGGCCGGAATCGAAATGCTCGCGCAGAGACTGAAGCGCGCCTTGGCTGACGTTAAAGCCGCCACCGTTTTTCAACTCGTCCATCAATTGCGCCACGGCATTTCCGTCACGGCCATAGGCATCAAACAGGGCGCGTTCGAAGTTCGAGCTGACCTGAATATCCATGGAGGGCGAAATCGACGGTGTGACGGTGTCGGTCACATAGCCACCTGTCGACAGGCAGCGGTGCAGAATGTCGTTCTGGTTGGTTGCAACCACCAGACGGTCAATCGGCAGACCCATCTTTTTGGCGATGTAGCCGGCAAAGATATCGCCGAAATTGCCAGTGGGCACAGTAAAGCTGACCTTGCGATCCGGCGCGCCAAGGCTGACGGCGGACGAGAAGTAATAGACCACCTGTGCCAGAACCCGCGCCCAGTTGATCGAATTCACGCCTGCAAGGCGGACCTCGTCACGGAAGTCGAAGTGGTTGAACATGTCTTTCAGACGCGCCTGACAATCGTCAAAGTGACCGTCCAGTGCGATGGCGTGCACGTTGGATTCCGACGGCGTGGTCATCTGACGGCGCTGAACTTCGGACACGCGGCCATGGGGGAACAGGATGAAAACGTCGACCGCATCCAGACCTTTGAAGGCCTCGATCGCGGCGGAGCCTGTGTCGCCCGATGTTGCACCCACGATGGTGACGCGTTCGCCACGGCGTGTCAGCGCCTCTTGGAACAGCTGACCGATCAGCTGCATCGCAAAGTCTTTGAACGCGAGCGTCGGGCCGTGGAACAGTTCCAGCAGGAAGTGACCCGGTGCCAGTTGCACCAGCGGCGCGCGGGCGCCGTGGCCGAAACCGGCGTAGGCCTTGTTGATCAGGTCGCCAAAGGTTTCGTCGCTAAAGCTGTCGCCAACAAAGGGTCGCATCACGCGGAAGGCGGTTTCTTCATAGCTCAGGCCATGCAGCGCGCGGATGTCGTCGGCGGACATCGTCGGAATGGTTTCCGGAACATAAAGGCCGCCGTCGCGGGCCAAGCCCGACAGCATTGCATCTTCAAAAGTCAGAACCGGGGCGGAGCCGCGGGTTGAGACATATTTCATAGCTCGGGTCCTTTCTGCGCACGCATGGTGCGAGCGATATAGACAGCGGTCATGAGCGTCCAGACCGCAGCAAGCGAAAACCATGTGATGGCGTATTGCAGGTGATCATTGGGGATGCCCTCGGTCGAGACGGGCAGGGGCATGATGCCCTGATCGGCGGGGGTTTCCTGTCTGGCGATGACAAGCAAAGGTTCAGTGCCCAGTTTTTCCGCCAGCGCGCCGATGTCACGGGCGAACCAGATGTTCTTGGCAGTGTCGTTTTCAGGGGTCGAACTGTTGCGATCATCGGGCCAGTGCAGGTTGCCCAGAATTTCGGTGTCGCCCAGACGGCGGATTGCGTCCTTGTCTTCCAGATCGACAAATCCACGATCGACCAGAACGGTGCGGCCCGTGTCAGTGATGAACGGTGCGATCACGCGGTAACCAGCGCCGCGGCGTTTGACCGACACCAGCACGTGCACCTCGCCATCGCCGTAGACGCCGAACAGGGACACAGGTTGGTATTTCTGTTCCGTCGGGTCGATCACCGTGGGCAGCGGTTCAGGCGCGCCGTCGATACGTGTTTCGATCTCGTTCAGAATGCCGCGCTTCCACTCAAGCCGCTGCATTTGCCACGTGCCCAGTGACAGCAGGATTGCGGTTCCGATGACGCCGAAAAGGAGAGGAACGATAATACGGTTCAAAGCGCACACATATTGGTTTGATCGTGTCTGGCGGTGTGTATCGCCCGATGACGGGCCTTTTCAACCATAAAGCCCGCCAAGTGGCGGGCTTTTGGAATTGGTGTGGGGCTGTTGCCCAGTGGAGCCAAAGGCTTAGCCACCCCAGACGTAGACAGCTGCGAACAGGAACAGCCAGACAACGTCAACAAAGTGCCAGTACCAAGCCGCCGCTTCGAAGCCGATGTGCTTCTCGGGGGTGAAGTGACCCTTCATCAGGCGCAGAAGGCAGATGAACAGGAAGATGGTACCGATGATGACGTGCATGCCGTGGAAGCCTGTCGCCATGAAGAAGTTCGCACCGTAGATGTTGCCCGAGAAGCCGAATGCAGCGTGGCTGTATTCGTAGGCCTGGAAGGCAGTAAAGATCAGACCCAGAACGATCGCGATGATCAGGCCGTTCTTCATGTCTTTACGGTTGTTTTCGTGAACCAGAGCGTGGTGCGCCCAAGTTGCCGCCGCACCGGAGCACAGCAGGATCAGTGTGTTGATCAGGGGCAGGTGCCACGGGTCGAATGTTTCGATGCCAACCGGCGGCCAAACACCGTCAACGGCCGGGGATTCCGGGCCCATCGGGTACATGGCGTGCTTAAAGAAGCTCCAGAACCATGCGAAGAAGAACATCACTTCGGACATGATGAACAGGATAAAGCCGTAGCGCAGGCCGATGCGGACAACCGGTGTGTGGTCGCCTACTTTGGATTCTGCGATGACCTCGGACCACCAACCAAACATGGTGTAGAGGACGCCAATAAGGCCAATGAGGAACATCCAGGGGCCGGAGTCTTTCATCCACAACACCGCGCCGAACAGCATGATGAATGCGGATACGGACGCAACAAGCGGCCAGATCGATGGGCTCAGGATGTGATAGTCGTGGTTCTTTGCATGCGCCATTTTTCAGGGTCCCTCGTTGGAAGGCATTAGTTAACTGTGGTCTCGGGATCTTGGTCGGCTGTTAAAGCCGCCTGCATGTCCTCGGGCAGGTCGATCTCGTAGAATGTGTAGGACAGGGTGATACGCTTCGCAAATTTCGCCTCGGGATCATTTACGATCTCGGGATCGACGAAAAAGCTAACGGGCATCTGAACGCGTTCACCAGGCATAAGAACCTGTTCGGTGAAACAGAAGCATTCGATCTTGTTAAAGTAGCCGCCTGCACTGAAGGGGGCCACGTTATAGCTGGCTTGGCCGGCAATCGGTTTATCGGTCGGGTTATATGCCTCGTAAAAGGCCAGACCCTGTTCACCGATACGCAGTTCGATCTGCTGATCGACCGGTTTGAATTCCCACGCCATACCGCGTTCGACGTTGGCGTCGAAGCGCACCTTGATAGTCTGGTCCAGAATCTCGTCCGACGCGACCTCGGCGACGCCTGTTGCACCACCAAAGCCCGTGACCCGACAGAACCAGTCATAAAACGGAACCGAGGCCCAAGCCAAAGCACCCATCACGAGGACGAGGCTTACGGTTTGTGCGACAGTTTTTGTTTTAGGATCCATTGCCATCAGTTGCTGTTCCCTTGTTGGGTTGCGGCACGGATGGGTTCATAATCGCCACGGGTGACTTTTACATATGTCAGACCGAAAACGATCATGATCAGAACAACAAGCGTCAGGCCGACGCCAATATTGCGGCTTTTGCGGCGCTTGTGCAGCTCGTGTTCGCGAGTCAGGCTCATACCCAGAACCCCCATACGAAACCGAAACGTTCCAGCGCGGCCTCAATCAGGATCGCGCCGAAGTGGGCGAAAAGATAAAGAAGCGACAATTTAAAGAACTTGCGCTCGACAGCGAAGTTGTCCGCTTCGGACATGTCTTCGTCACGGCGCCAGATGTCCCAGGCACCTTTCAGGAACAGTGCGTTCAGAACGACTGCCACGGTCAGGTACAGGGGACCACCGGCCGTTGTCACACCGGTTGCAATGGCAAGGATCGCCAGCAGCACGGTGTAGGCCAGAATGTGTTTGCGTGTGGAGCGGCGACCGTGGGTTACGGTCAGCATAGGAACACCGGCATCGTCATAATCGCTGCGCATGAACAGGGCGAGGGCCCAGAAATGCGGCGGGGTCCACATGAATGTCAGGCAGAACATCAGGATCGATTCAACCGAGATGCCGCCTGTGGCCGCTGCCCAACCGATCATCGGAGGGAACGCGCCTGCCGCACCGCCGATCACGATGTTCTGCGGGGTCCAGCGCTTCAGCCACATTGTGTAGATGACGACGTAAAAGAAAATGGTGAATGCCAGCAGGCCAGCCGCAACCCAGTTGGTCGCGAGGCCAAGGAAAACCACCGAAAAGGCCGACAGAGTCAGGCCGATTGCCAGAGCGTCATCGCCGGTCACACGACCCGAGGGGATCGGACGGCGCTGTGTACGCTTCATGACAGCATCGATATCCGCGTCCCACCACATGTTCAGTGCACCCGAGGCGCCGCCCCCGATGGCAATGAACAGAATGGCGCAGAAAGCGATAAAGGGATGGACCGGAACAGGCGCGGCCAGCAGGCCGACCAAAGCCGTAAACACCACCAGCGTCATGACGCGTGGTTTCAGCAGGGCGAAGTAGTCACCGAACTGGGCTTCTTTTTCGAAGCTGGCTTTATTGAGGCTTGCGTCGCTCATCTCGGGTCCATTTTGGTCTTAGGTGCCGTAAAAGGCGCAGATGCGCCTTTTACCGTAGTCGCGTCAGAGGAAGGCTATATTAGCCCCACTCCTCGCGCATTTCTTCCAGCCAAACCTGGTACTCTTCTTCCGAAACCACTTTTACAGTGATCGGCATGTAGGCGTGTGCGATGCCGCAAAGCTCGGAGCACTGGCCAAAGTAGATGCCTTCCTGTGTCGGCTTGAACCACAGTTCTGCCAGACGACCCGGTACACCGTCCTGCTTTACGCCGAAGGCAGGGATGGTCCAGGAGTGGATCACGTCACCGGCTGTTACCTGCATGACGATAGTCTTGTTGACCGGCACGACAACGGCTGTGTCTGTTGCCAGACGGAAGTGCTCGGGCTGGTAGCCTGCTTCGATCAACTGCGCTTCAACGTCTTCGTTGTAGCTGTTGTCGCCGCCTGTTGCAGGCGAACCGATCATGTAGCTGTCGTATTCGAAGTCTTCACCGATGTATTCGTAACCCCAGTACCACTGGTAGCCTGTCACCTTGATGGTCACGTCACCTTCGGGGATTTCCTGCTGGTTGAACAGAACCGGCAGAGAGAACGCGCCGATGAAAACAAGGATCATGATCGGCACGATCGTCCAAGCCACTTCGAGCGGTGTGTTGTGTGTGAATTTCGCGGGCGTCGGGTTCGACTTGCTGTTGTAGCGAACGATGCAGATCGCCAGCAGTGCGGTTACGAACAGAACGATGGCGATGATGATCACGTTGATCATGCCATCGAGCCACTGGATCTGTTCTGCAAGTTCAGTTGCCGCCGGCTGGAAACCCAGTTTGCCGTCTACCGGCGCCCCGATTACCTCAAGCCCGTCCTGTGCAAAGGCCGGTGCGGCGGTCAAGGCTGCCATCAGCCCCATCAGCATCGTATTAATTCGCATGTGTCACCCTGATCGGTTCTGTCTTCGTCTGTGTGTGCGGATAGGGAAATTTACTGCCGTTGTCACGTTCCAAAACAACGTCGCAAATCCTCCCATTGTCTTGACGCAGCTTAAAACCATATTCTGCTGCCTAATTAAAGAACGATACTTGCGGCAAACGGACGCTTGCCGCCACACAGACAAAAGCAGGAGTTTTGCATGGCAGATGCGCCGTTTCGCCCGTTTGAGACCCATTTGGACAGGGAAACAGCGCTAAATGTGCTGCAAAACGCCGTTTCCGGCGCCGACGATGGCGAACTTTTTCTGGAAAGAAAGCGATCAGAAGGCCTGCTTTTAGACGATGGTCGCATCAAGCAAGCCAGCTACGACGCGTCTGAGGGATTCGGTTTGCGCGCCGTTCGCGGCGAGGTTGCTGGTTACGCACATGCCACCGAGATCAGCGAATCATCGCTAAAACGCGCTGCAGAAACGACTCGACTGGCGGTAGGCGACGGTGGCGGCGTTATGTCGCCCACGCCGTCGGGCACGAATAAGAAGCTGTATACTGACGCGGATCCCATCGCAGGCACGACCTTTCCGGTAAAGGTCGAGACACTGAAAGAGATCGATGCCTTTACCCGCGATCTGGACAAGCGCGTGGTTCAGGTGACGGCCAGCATCGCGGCGTCGTTACAAGAGGTGTCGATCCTGCGTGCCGACGGAACTCTGGCCAGCGATATCCGCCCGATGACCCGAATGAATGTCAGCGTGATCGTCGAAGAAAACGGTCGCCGCGAATCTGGCAGCGCCGGTGGCGGCGGTCGTGTCGGGCTGGATGGCCTGATCGATCCGGCAAACTGGCAGGCCAAAGCACGCGAGGCTTTGCGCATTGCTTTGGTGAACCTGCGCGCCGAACCTGCGCCTGCGGGCGTCATGGACATTGTCCTTGGGCCGGGTTGGCCGGGTATTCTTCTTCATGAAGCGGTTGGTCACGGTCTGGAAGGCGACTTTAACCGCAAGGGCTCGTCTGCCTTTGCTGGGCTTATGGGCCAGCGCGTTGCGGCACCCGGTGTGACCGTTCTGGACGATGGCACCATTCCGGACCGTCGCGGATCTATCACCATTGATGATGAAGGCACGCCGTCCGGTAAGAACGTGCTGATCGAAGACGGTATTCTGGTGGGCTACATGCAAGACCGTCAGAACGCGCGTCTGATGGGGGTACAACCGACAGGCAACGGCCGCCGCGAATCCTATGCGCACATTCCAATGCCGCGCATGACCAACACATATATGTTGGGCGGCGATGCCACGCCGGAATTCTTGGTTGGTGAACTGAAGGACGGTCTTTATGCCGTGGGCTTTGGCGGCGGGCAGGTCGATATCACCAACGGCAAGTTCGTCTTCTCCTGCACCGAGGCCTATCGCGTGAAAAACGGCAAAGTCGGCGCTCCGGTGAAAGGTGCGACGTTGATTGGTGATGGCGCGACGGCGTTGCAGCAGATTCGCGGGCTGGCCAATGACATGGCGCTGGATCCGGGCATGGGCAATTGCGGCAAGCAGGGGCAGTGGGTTCCCGTCGGCGTTGGACAGCCGACAGTTCTGATCGGTGGTCTGACCGTTGGGGGTGCTGCAGCCTAAATGGAATTTTAGCTGTGGTCTTCAGGAGTCGTTAACCGCGCGTCCGCTATCACGGTTTCGCAAGTTGACGGAGCCAGGACGGATGACCGAGGACCACATTTCTTCCACTCACCCCCCACTCCCACCCACCACGGAAGACGATCGGTTTGCCTGGCTCCGTCTCTTGCGCTCTCGTCGTGTGGGGATTTCCACGTTTTATCGCCTGATGGGCGAACACGGATCGGCCCAAGCCGCGCTTGAGGCGTTGCCGGATGTGGCGCGCGCAGCGGGCGTGGACGGATATGAAATCTGTCCCGAGGGCGTGATCCTGAAAGAATTCAAAGCGGCCAAAATTGCCCGTGCCCGCCTGATCTGTCGGGGCGAGCCGCTTTATCCTGCGGCCTTCAACGATCTGCCAGATGCGCCGCCGCTGTTCTGGGCTGTGGGCGATGCGGGATTGTTGTCGCGCCCATCGGTGGCAATTGTCGGCGCGCGCAATGCGTCATCTCTCGGGTTGCGCATGGCCAAGACGCTTGCGGGCGAATTGGGGCAGGCGGGATATACTGTGGTGTCCGGTCTGGCACGCGGTATTGATACTGCCGCCCATATCGCCAGCCTGCAAACCGGAACGGTTGCCGTCTTTGCTGGTGGCGTGGATGTTCTTTATCCATCCGAAAACGCGAAACTGGCCGAGGATATGATTGCCGCTGGTGGTCTTAGAATCAGCGAACAGCCGATGGGCCTGCAGCCGCAGGCGCGCCATTTCCCGATGCGGAATCGACTGATCTCTGGCCTGTCGCGCGCTGTTGTGGTCGTGGAAGCTGCTGCAAAATCCGGCTCTTTGATCACAGCGAAAAACGCTTTGGATCAAGGTCGTGACGTTTTTGCCGTGCCCGGACATCCGATGGATGCGCGCGCATCTGGGTGCAACATGCTGATCCGCGATGGGGCGGTCTTGGTGCGCAATGCACAGGACATTCTGGATGAGGTGCAGTCACTTTCGGGCAATGAACCAGAACAGGCCGATTTGGACCTGCCTGTCGCGCCGCCGCCCCCGCAACCCCGCCGAAGCAAACAGGAAACCCAAGCCCTACACCAAGAGATACTGGACCGCTTGGGACCATCGCCCGTGTCAGAAGATCAGTTGATCCGCGACCTGAACCTTGCCTCATCCCAAGTGTCGCCTGCCCTGACCGAGATGGAGCTTGAAGGCCGTCTGAAACGGTTGTCGGGCGGGATGTTGGCGTTGGCGGTGTAGGCGCGGGGACAGCACAGACAGAAGTCGGTCTGCGTCAAAATGTGTGCCCGATCTGCCGTACATTAATTGACAATTCCCCCTTGCACCCCACATGTTGGCTCGCCATACGCGGGCCATTATCCCAAAGAGGTGCTTACCCAGATGCCAGTTGTCGTCGTCGAATCCCCAGCCAAGGCCAAGACCATCAACAAATATCTGGGCCCTGACTATACGGTGTTGGCGTCCTACGGCCACGTACGGGATTTGCCGCCCAAGGACGGGTCCGTCGACACAGACCACGATTTCGAAATGACGTGGGAAGTCGGCAATGACAGCAAGAAGCATGTCAAAGCGATTGCCGATGCGCTGGCCGATGACAACGCACTGATCCTCGCGACCGACCCTGATCGCGAAGGCGAAGCAATTTCGTGGCACCTGAAAGAGGCGCTGACAAAACGCCGGTCGATCAAGAAAGACACGCAAGTCAGCCGCGTTACCTTCAACGCGATCACCAAGCAGGCCGTGACCGAGGCTATGCAAAACCCCCGCGATATCGACGCGCCTCTGGTCGAGGCCTATCTGGCCCGCCGTGCGCTGGATTATCTGGTGGGCTTTAATCTGTCGCCGGTTTTGTGGCGCAAACTGCCCGGTGCGCGTTCCGCTGGCCGTGTTCAGTCTGTCTGCCTGCGCCTGATCGTTGAGCGCGAGATGGAGATCGAGGCGTTCAAAGCCCGTGAATACTGGTCGGTCAAAGCCACGCTCGCCACGCCGCGCGGTCAGGAATACGAGGCACGCCTGACAAATCTGTCCGGCAAGAAGCTGGATAAATACGATCTGGAAAACCAGACGCAGGCAGAAATGGCGGCGCAGGCCATCAACAGCCGCGATCTGAAAATCTCCTCGGTCGAGGCGAAACCCGCCAGCCGCAACCCGTCTGCGCCCTTCATGACATCGACCCTGCAGCAGGAAGCCAGCCGCAAATTCGGTATGGGCGCCAAGCAGTGTATGTCGGCGGCCCAGCGTTTGTATGAAGCGGGCTACATTACTTATATGCGGACCGACGGCATCGACATGGCCGCCGAAGCCGTGCAGGCCGCGCGCGATGCGATCAAAGACCGCTTCGGTGCGGAATATGTGCCCGGATCACCGCGTATCTATAAGAATAAAGCCAAGAACGCGCAGGAAGCGCACGAATGTATCCGCCCGACGGATATGACTAAAGACGCAGAAGCGCTGAAGCTGAAAGATTCCGATCAGTTCAAACTTTATGACCTGATCTGGAAGCGGACGCTGGCTTGCCAGATGGAAGGCGCACGACTGGAGCGCACCACTGTCGATATCAGCAGTGACGACGGCGAAGTTGTTCTGCGCGCGACCGGTCAGGTCGTTCTGTTTGACGGTTTCATGCGCGTCTATGAAGAGGGCCGCGATGACGTCGTCGACGAAGATGACAAGCGTTTGCCCCAGATCATGGAGGGCGAAAAAGCCGACAAGCGCGGCATCAGCCCCGAACAGCACTTCACCCAGCCTCCGCCGCGCTATACCGAGGCGACGCTGGTCAAGAAGATGGAAGAACTGGGTATCGGCCGCCCGTCGACCTATGCGTCGGTTCTGTCGACGATTCAGGACCGCGAATACGTCCGCAAGGACAAGAACCGCCTCTTCCCCGAAGATAAGGGCCGGATTGTTACGATCTTCCTGCTGAACTTCTTTAAGCGTTACGTGGAATACGATTTCACCGCCGCGCTTGAAGAAGAGCTGGATGATGTGTCCGCTGGCGACGGTAACTATAAGGAATTGCTGTCCAAATTCTGGCGTGATTTCTCGGCAGCGATTTCCGAAACGTCCGAGTTGCGGATTTCCGAAGTGCTTGATGTTCTGGACGACGCGCTTGCGCCCCAGCTTTATCCACCCCGCGAAGACGGCAGCGACCCGCGCATTTGCCCCAAATGCGGCCAAGGTCGCCTGCACCTGAAAACATCGCGCACCGGTGGTTTCGTCGGTTGCGGCAATTATCCGGAATGTACCTACACCCGTCCCATCGCTGGCGAAGGCGCTGAGGGTGACGAACGCGTTCTAGGCGTTGATGGCGACGATGAAATCTGGCTGAAAACGGGCCGCTTTGGCCCCTATGTACAGCGCGGTGAACCCACACCGGAAAACAAAAAGCCGCCCCGGGCGTCCTTGCCGAAAACCCGTGGTGGATTTGCCGCCGGTTTCGCGCCGGACGAGATCACATTAGAAGGCGCGCTGACACTTCTTAGCCTGCCGCGCGAAGTGGGTGCGCACCCCGAAGACGGCGTGATGATCGAAGCGGGCATTGGCCGCTATGGTCCCTTCGTCAAGCACGGTTCGCTCTATGCCAACCTGCCCGAGGTCGCCGAAGTGTTTGAGATCGGCATCAACCGTGCCGTGGACGTTCTGGCCGAAAAAGCCGCCAAGCGTGGCGGTGGCCGTGCGGCTGCAACCCCGTTGAAAGAGCTGGGTGAACACCCCGAGGGTGGCGCGATCAACATCATGGACGGGCGCTATGGCCCCTACGTGAAGTGGGAAAAGATTAACGCAACTCTGCCCAAGGGGACGGAACCTGCGGACGTCAATCTGGATATGGCGCTGGAATTGATTGCCGAAAAAGCGGCCAAGTCGGGCAAAAAGAAAGCGCCTGCAAAGAAGAAAGCAGCCACCAAGAAAACGACTGCGAAGAAGACCACCGCGAAAAAGCCAGCGGCCAAGAAGACCACCAAAAAGGCAGCCGCCGAAGAATAACCGCGATCCGGTACAACCACACATTTTCAAGGGGTCCGAACTGCCAAAAGTTCGGGCCTTTTTGCTGTTTTAGGGCCTCAAATCGCCCCGCTTTAATGCAAAAGCGGCGTTGCGGGTGGCTGTTCGTTGACTTCCCAATGACCTGACGTCACAACCATGCCAGCTGATACGTCAGGGAGTTTCCGATGAAGAAAGTCTACAACTCCGCGGCTGAGGCACTGGATGGATTGCTGTTTGACGGCATGTTTATCGCATCTGGTGGCTTCGGGCTTTGCGGTATCCCCGAACTGCTGCTTGCAGCGATTAAAGAGGCAGGCACAAAAGATCTGACATTTGCGTCCAACAACGCAGGTGTAGACGATTTCGGGATCGGCATTTTGCTGCAAACCCGTCAGGTCAAAAAGATGATCTCGTCCTACGTGGGCGAAAACGCCGAGTTCATGCGCCAGTATCTGTCGGGCGAGCTTGAGCTTGAGTTCAACCCGCAAGGCACCTTGGCCGAGCGTATGCGCGCAGGCGGTGCTGGCATTCCGGGTTTCTACACCAAAACCGGCTACGGCACGCAGATTGCCGAGGGCAAAGAGGTCAAGGAATTCAACGGCGAAAACTATATTCTGGAAACAGGATTGTTTGCCGATCTGTCCATCGTGAAGGCATGGAAAGCCGACACAACGGGCAACCTGATCTTCCGCAAGACAGCGCGTAACTTCAACCCGCCTGCCGCGATGTGTGGCAAGGTCTGTGTGGTCGAGGTAGAGGAAATCCTGCAGCCGGGTGAACTCGATCCGGATCACATCCATCTGCCGGGCGTCTACGTGCATCGCATCATCAAGGGCGAGCATGAAAAGCGCATCGAACAACGTACAACGCGGCCAGCGGCCTGAACCCGAAGGAGTATGATGAATGCCTTGGGATCGTAACCAAATGGCGGCCCGCGCCGCGCAAGAACTTGAAGACGGCATGTATGTGAACCTCGGCATCGGTATCCCGACGCTGGTGTCCAACTACATCCCCGAAGGTGTCGAAGTGACGCTTCAGTCCGAAAACGGCATGCTTGGCATGGGCCCGTTTCCGGTTGAGGGATCAGAAGACCCCGATCTGATCAACGCAGGTAAGCAAACCATCACCGAACTGCCCCACACGGCCTATTTCGACAGCGCGACATCCTTCGGGATGATCCGTGGCGGCAAAATCGCCATGGCCATTCTGGGCGCTATGGAAGTTGCCGAAAACGGCGATCTGGCAAACTGGATGATCCCCGGCAAGCTGGTCAAAGGCATGGGCGGCGCGATGGATCTGGTGGCCGGTGTGCGCCGTGTGGTTGTGGTTATGGACCACACCAACAAGCACGGTGAATCCAAGCTGCTGAAAGAATGCACCCTGCCGCTGACAGGGAAAAGCGTGGTGGACCGCGTGATCACCAACCTTGGTGTTCTGGATGTGGTCGAAGGCGGTCTGAAGATCGTCGAATGCGCCGACGGGGTGACCGAAGAAGAGCTTCGGGCCGCGACCGAGGCGACCATCATCGACTAAACAAATTCGGGGGCCGCTTGGCCCCCTTATTTTTGGATTGGCAGGGATCAGATGCCAATCTGGTGAACAGAAATCAAAGGGGCTGGCCTGTGAAAAAGCTCGTGCTGACGTTTATTCTGGCGTTTGCCAATGCGGCCCACGCGGCGCCTTCGTTTCTGTTGCTGTTCGACGAAACCGATCTTGCGCCGCCATACCATCAGCGTTGGACCGCAACGCCCGCTGATTTTAACTGGGCAGAGGTGAATGGCGCGGTATCGGATGCCAGCCGCCATGAAGTCTATATTCGTGGCGACGGCAAAAAAGGCGATTTCTACGGGGTTCTATATCTGGACTGTGTGACGCCGCAGTATTCCGAGTGGCTGGTGTCAGGCGGCTATCTGACAGAAACCGATGTTCCGGCAGAAGCCATTGCCAAATTACGCCAGGAACTGTGCTGACGGCTTAAAGGCCTTCAAACGCGCACAGCGCGTGCACGTCCATCCCCAAACCTTCCAGCCGCTTCCGACCACCCAGATCGGGCAGGTCGACAACAAAGGCGCAGCCGATGATTTCGCCGCCCAGACGTTCAACCAGCTTGATGCCTGCCTCGGCGGTGCCGCCGGTGGCCAGAAGATCATCTACAATCAAAACCTTCTCACCCGGCTGGATCGCATCGTCGTGCAGTTCGACGACCGCTTCGCCGTATTCCAGTTGATAAGCTTGTGAAATCACCGCGCCGGGCAGTTTGCCTTTCTTGCGGATCGGGACAAAACCGACAGACAACTGATGTGCAATCGCACCGCCAAGGATAAAGCCGCGTGCCTCTAGGCCCACGACCTTGTCAAAGCGCACGCCGGCATAGGGATGAAGCAGTTGGTCGATCGCGATGCGGAAGCCGCGCGGATCGCCAAACAGGGTTGTCACATCGCGGAACATGATCCCTTCGTGGGGGAAATCGGCGATGGTGCGGATATAGTCTTTAACGGTTTTCTGCATGTCTATCCCTCGGAATTACAGCACGCGGCCTGCCACAGCATCCAGTTTGGCCACAAGCCCCGGATCGCGTTTTTCCGGTGCGGTCATGATCGCGTATTCCAGCGCAGTGTCGCAGCCGTGGGGGCAGGGGGCATGTGTACCTGACAAGTCTTGCGTCAGCGCATGGATGGTGGCGCGGGCATTGGCGGCGTTGGCCTGCATCACGCGGATGACGTCAGACACCTCGACCGCGCCGTGGTCAGGGTGCCAGCAATCGTAATCCGTGACCATGGCGATAGGCGCATAGCAAATCTCGGCCTCGCGGGCGAGTTTTGCTTCGGGCATGTTTGTCATCCCGATCACATCCGCGCCCCAATGATCGCGGTACATACGGCTTTCGGCCAGCGTGGAAAACTGCGGGCCTTCCATGGCCAGATAGGTACCATTGGCGTGCAGTTTGACGCCCGTCGTCGCGGCGGCCTTCGCGACTTTTTCCGACAGCGACCCACAGGTCGGATGCGCGACCGAGACATGCGCAACGCAGCCGGAACTGAAGAAACTGGACGCACGGTGGCGGGTGCGGTCGATAAACTGATCCACCATAACAAAATCACCGGGCGCCATATCTTCGCGGAACGATCCGCAGGCCGAGACCGCCAGAATGTCTGTCACGCCTAGCCGCTTGAGCGCGTCGATGTTCGCGCGATAGGGCACGTCCGAGGGGCTGTGCACATGGCCACGGCCATGACGCGGCAGGAACGCCATGTCGATCCCGTTCAGCGTGCCGGTCAGGATCTGATCCGAAGGCGCACCCCACGGTGTTTCGACGGTCTGCCATTCAGCGCCTTCCA
The DNA here is from genome assembly GCF_982780845.1 of Thalassococcus sp. Taxonomy (NCBI): domain Bacteria; kingdom Pseudomonadati; phylum Pseudomonadota; class Alphaproteobacteria; order Rhodobacterales; family Roseobacteraceae; genus Thalassococcus; species Thalassococcus sp. The sequence goes on along the minus strand of NZ_CEYADA010000008.1, from coordinate 92,241 downwards.
GCCCGTCGATGTCGTACACTCCGGACCCGCCGATTACCCCAAGCCGCATCATCAAACCCTTTCGTTGCTTGGCCCCTTTGTGCGGTGTGCCTGCGCGTCGCGCAAGGGTGACGCAATTCTGCACGCAACGTACGGTCATTATGATGCAGTCCCGCGTTATTCCGATAGGAGGGGTGGAAATCTGGGTGATATGCCACTAGACGCGGCCCGAACCCAAAGATCCCATCACGACAGGATAGCCCATGGCCCGCGCCCTTCTGGCACGTTTTGCCGATCAGTTTTCGCTGAATGAACTTAACCTGCTGCCGACGGAAAAACTGACCCCGTCGCGCCTGAAGACCGAGGTGCTGTCCGGTCTGACCGTTGCACTCGCGCTTGTTCCCGAAGCGGTGGCCTTTGCCTTTGTGGCGGGCGTGCACCCGCTGGTTGGCCTTTATGCTGCGTTCATGGTGGGTCTGATCACCGCGTTGATCGGCGGTCGTCCGGGTATGATTTCCGGTGCGACGGGTGCTTTGGCCGTTGTGATGGTAGCTTTGGTAGCGCAGCACGGCGTTGAATATCTGTTTGCGACAGTAGTTCTGATGGGCGCATTGCAGATCATGGCCGGTTCGCTGGGCTGGGGTAAGTTCATCCGCCTTGTGCCGCATCCCGTTATGCTGGGCTTTGTGAACGGTCTGGCGATCGTGATTTTCCTTGCCCAGATGACGCAATTCCAGATGCCTGCCGCTGATGGTAGCGGCCCGGAGTGGCTGTCGGGACCGAAGCTTTACATGATGCTGGCGCTGACGGCACTGACCATGGCGATCATCTGGGGCTTGCCGAAAATCACCAAAATCGTGCCTGCGCCCTTGGCCGGTATCGCCATCACAGCGGCGATTGTGATCGGCTTTGGCATCGACGTGCCGCGCGTGGGCGACATGGCATCCATCCAAGGTGGCCTGCCGCAGTTCCACATTCCAGCCGTTCCGATGACCTTTGAAACGCTGGAAATCATTCTGCCCTACGCAATTATTCTGGCGGCCATCGGTCTGATCGAAAGCCTTCTGACCCTGAACCTTGTGGGTGAGATCACCGGCAAGAAAGGCGGCGCGTCGCAGGAATGTGTGGCCCAAGGTATCGCCAATACGGTGACCGGTTTCTTTGGCGGCATGGGTGGTTGTGCGATGATCGGTCAGTCCATGATCAACGTGAAATCCGGTGGCCGGACGCGCATCGCGGGCACGGTTGCTGCCGTCTTCCTGCTGATCTTCATCCTGTTCGCCTCGCCCTTGATCGAACTGATCCCGCTGGCCGCACTGGTTGGTGTGATGTTCATGGTTGTGATCGGCACATTCGCGTGGAATTCGTTGAAAATCCTGACACGCGTTCCGCGCATGGATGCCTTTGTGATCCTGCTGGTAACAGTAGTGACGGTTCTGGAAGACCTTGCTGTCGCGGTTGTCGTCGGCGTGATCGTATCGGCGCTGGCCTATTCGTGGAACAACGCGCGCCGTATCCGCGCCAAGACGCACGAGACACCGGAAGGCGCCAAGGTCTACCAGTTGGAAGGCCCGCTGTTCTTTGGTTCGGCTGAGGGTTTTGCCGAACTTTTCAACCCGCAGAATGACCCTTCTTTGGTTATTGTTGATTTCCAAGACAGCCGCGTTGTTGACCAATCCGCCCTTCAGGCGATTGAAGCTTTGGCCGCAAAATACGAGGCCGAAGGCAAACGCATCGAACTGCGTCACCTGTCGCGCGACTGCCATTGGCTGCTGAAGAAATCCGGCCATCTGGTCGTCGAAAGCGATGACGATCCGGATTACGAAGTGGCCGTGGATTACGGCGTCCGGACCGGTATTCTGGGCGGACACTAAAACAAAAAGCGCGCCTGATCTCAGGCGCGCTTTTTCAAATCTGATGGCGATATCTTTTACTCGCCCGGGCGCTTCAGTTCGAACTTTTCGCGCACGACCGTGTAGTCGCGATATCCCATGCGCGACAGCGGGTTATACGTCATCACATCAAAGATGCCGTCCACGATGCAGTCGTCGCGCATATGGACGCCGATGACCTCGCCAAAGACTGCAAAATTCGTTTCGCCTTCCAGTCGGACAATCTGGGTCATCCGACATTCCAGCGACGCAGGTGCACCCTCGACTCGGGAGCAGGCGATTTCGCTGCATTCTGCCTTGGACAGGCCTGCCAGTTCGAATTCGTCCGTTTCCTTATCCCATGCGCCGGATGTCTTGTTCATCGCATCGCGCATTTCGTACTGCACGATGTTCACGCAAAACACGCCGGTGTCACGGATGTTGGCCACCGTGTCTTTGGTGTCGCCACGGTCGGGTTTGGCGGATGTCGAGGCGAACATCACCTGCGGCGGCGTATAGGCGACAGCGTTGAAGAACGAATAGGGCGCAAGGTTTTCCGACCCGTCGCTGCCACGCGTGGAAATCCAGCCGATCGGGCGGGGGGTTACGATGGCGTTGAACGGATTGTGAGGCAGGCCGTGGCCTTCGGTGGGACGATAGAACACTGTATTCTCCCTTTTCGGTCCGGTAGCGGTTTGAAGCTGACCGGCCCTCGTGTTAGTCGCGAATTCGGGCGCAGGATGCACGATCCCGCCCGAGATACAATGACCTGCCGGAGCAAATCAGGTGTTCACGCTTGCACAGGAAAAGCCAGAGGATTGGTGGGAGGTCGAAGCCCTCTACGATCACTGCTTTGCGCCTGGCCGGACGGCGCTGTCATCCTACCGCTTGCGGGACGGGGTCGCGCCTGTGTCCAACCTGTGTCTGGTCGCGCGCGACGAGGTCGGGCAGGTGGGCGGCGCCATCCGCTACTGGCCAATCCGCGTGGGCGGCGTGAAATCGCTGCTGCTGGGGCCTGTGGCTGTACACCCGATTGCCCAAGGCGAAGGTCTGGGGGCCTTGTTGATCACCAAAAGCCTTGAGGTCGCGCGTGACGACTGGGACCGTGTTCTGCTTGTAGGCGACGCGCCCTATTACAGCCGGTTCGGGTTCCAAAAACTTGACGGGGTCGAAATGCCACCGCCGACCAACCCCGACCGTATTCTTGGCTATCCGCTAAAGGACGGCGCGTGGAACGGCATCAAAGGCAAGGTCCGCAAGGCGAAGCCGCCTCTGACTTGAAAACCAACCGTTTCGTCCCGATCTTTGATCTAGCCCGAGAGGAGAGATCATGACCGGTACTGCGTTGGTGTCTGTGAATGTTGATCAGGAAATTATCGACCTTGCCCGTCGGCACAAGGCGGCAGGGGGCGTTGGGCTTCAGGTTCTGAATATCGTCGGTGGGCAGGCCGAGAACCTGCTTGAACGTCTGCCGGATGGTGTGAAGAACCGGCTTGAAGATGCCACAACCAAGGCGCTTGAGGTGGCCATGTCGGCCGCGCACCAGTCGCGCGGCGTGGTCAAGGATCAGCAGTCATGGCTGAATACTGCTCTGGCGACAGCGATGGGCGCCGCTGGCGGCGCAGGTGGATTGCCGACAGCTTTGGCAGAATTGCCTGTCACAACGACTGTTTTGCTGCGGGCCATTCAGGGCATCGCGCACGAATACGGTTTTAATCCCGCTGACCCTGAAATCCGGAAAGAATGCTTGCTCGTCTTCGGCTCGGCGGGGCCATTGGCGGATGACGACGGCGCAGATATGGCGTTTCTGTCGGCGCGTGTGACCCTGACAGGTGCAACGGTGCATGGCATCATCGCGCGGATTGCTCCTCGGTTGTCGGTCGTGTTGGGGCAGAAGCTCGCGGCGCAGACAGTTCCGATATTGGGCGCGGCGGCGGGGGCTGCGACGAACTATGCCTACACCAGCTATTATCAGGAAATGGCGCACGTCCATTTCAGCCTACGCGCCCTTTCCCAGAAATCCGGCCACAGCCGCGAAGCGCTGGTCGAGCGCATGAAGATCGCGACGAAAAATCTGTAGGCCATTAACCCGTCATTAGGGTTAATCACTCAAATTGAAGACGGATCAAAACGATCCGTACCAGAGCGGGAATAGCGCTACTGGAACGCGTCACTGGCCTGAATGGCAGTTGGAACCGCGTTGTTCTATCACGTCCGGTCGCGAAGGTATTCCATCACGGCCGGACGTACCGACTGCGCCCCCTCATTGCGGGCCTTGTCGATCACGGCTTTCACTTCGCCAAGGTCATGGCGCATCAACAGATGCTTGACCGGACCAATCGACGCCGGTCGCATGGACAGACAGCGCAGGCCAATCGCCGCAAAGCAAAGCGCTTCGATCGGACGGCCAGCGTCCTCGCCGCAGAACGACAGATGCGTGTCCGTTTCGGCGCAGCGGTTGATGATCTGTTCCACGAACGTCAGGAACGATGTGTTCAACGTGTCATAGCGGCGGCGCACCCGTTCGTTTTCGCGGTCCGCTGCAAAGAAGAACTGTTTCAGATCGTTGCCGCCAATCGACAGAAAATCGACGTTCTCAAAGAATGTGGTTGGCGCATAGGCAAGGCTGGGCGTTTCCAGCATGGCGCCAATCTTGATGTCGCTGGGCACAGCATGACCAAGCCGCTTTTCGCGGGCGATGGTTTTGTCCACCTCGCGACGCGCGGCATAGTATTCATCCGACTGCGCAACAAAGGGGAACATGATCGTCAGGGGGCGGCCATCAGCAGCCCGCAAAAGCGCCTGAAGCTGCATCTGCATGACGCCCGGTTTGTCCAACCCCACACGGATCGCACGCCAGCCCAACGCAGGGTTTGGTTCGTCGTTGGGCTTCATATAAGGCAGCACCTTATCTGACCCGATATCCAGTGTCCGGAACACCACGCGTTTGCCGTCTGCTGCATCCAGAATGCGTTTGTAAAGCGCGGCCAGTTCCGTGCGCTTGGGCATCTGGTTACGCACCAGAAACTGCAGCTCGGTCCGGAACAGGCCAACGCCCTCGGCGCCCGAGGATTCAAGGCTGGGCAGATCGGCCATCAGGCCGGCGTTCATGTGCAACTCAATCCGTGTGCCACAAGCGGCCTTGGCGGGAATGTCGCGGATGGATGCGTAGCGCTCCTGTGCCTTTGCGGCCATGGCGATCTTGTCGCGGAAGGCCGAAACAACGGTGTCGTCGGGGCGCAGGTGGACGATGCCCTGATCGCCGTCGATCATCAGGTGATCGCCGTTCAGCGCGCGTGTCGTAATGCCGCCCGCGTGAATAACGAGCGGAATAGCCAAGGCACGCGCGACAATCGCTGCGTGGCTGCCGACCGATCCCTCTTCCAGCACGATGCCGCGCAGGTTCCGGCCGTATTCCAGCAATTCGCCCGGACCGATGTTGCGCGCGATCAGAATGGGGTTTTCCGGCATTTCCGCGCCCGTATGATTGCCCTGTCCCGTCAGAATGCGCAGCAGCCGGTTCGACAGATCGTCCAGATCCTGAAGACGTTCACGCAAATAGGCGTCGTTGACCTGCATCAGGCGGGCTTTGGCGGCGGATTGTTCTTTTTCAACGGCTGCTTCGGCAGACAGTCCGCGGCTGATGTCTTCCTCCATCCGGCGCAGCCAGCCTTTGGAATTGGCAAACATCCGGTAGGCTTCCAGCACCTCGACCTGTTCGGGATCAGAGGCCGAGGCCAGCAGATCGTCTACACTGATCCTCAGGGCGTCTACGGCCTTGTGCAGGCGGTCGAGTTCCGTGTCCGGATCATCGGCCACAAGGTTTGTCACAACCACACGCGGTTCGTGCAGCCAGACATAGCCTTCGGCGGCGCCTTCCTGACCGGACGTGCCCCGGATCAGTTCCGGTTGCGTGTGACGGGCTTTCAGCGCGGCACCTTCGCCAACGAAGGCACCCAGTTCGGTCATCTCAGCCAGAACCATGGCGACAACTTCCAGCGCATAGACTTCGTCGGCTGTGAATTCACGCTTGGTTTTCGACTGTACGACCAGAACGCCCAGCTTTTCGCCCAGACGCTGGATCGGCACACCCAAGAAACTGGAATAAATCTCTTCCCCAGTTTCCGGCATGTAGCGGAAACCACGTTCAGACGGCGCATCGGCGGTGTTGACCAAAGATCCGGACTTGGCGACGCGACCAACCAGACCTTCGCCCATACGCATGCGCGTCTGGTGGACCGCTTCGGCCTTCAGACCTTCGGTGGCACAGAGTTCAAGGGTTTCTTCGTCGCGGAACAGATAGATCGAGCATACCTCGGTTCCCATGGAATCCGCGGTGAGGTGCGTAATCTTGTCCAGTCGTTCCTGCCCAGCAGCCTCTTCGGCCATGGTATCACGCAGACGTCCGAGCAGTTTACGACTTTCGCTTTCGGAACGGTCCGGCATGCTTAGTCCTTTTTTCTCCGGATAACAGCTATAGGCGAGGAGACGGTACTAGGAAAAGGGATTGCGTGAAAAAACACACGCATAAGATGTAGTGCTTTTGTGCTATGCGCGTATTTGTGCGCGAAATTGAATAAAAAATAGAATTTAGGGTCTGCTGCAGGCGAAATGCCCGCAGCAGGGAATGTCATGCTTAGGCTTTTTCCAGTTCGAACGCGTCATGCAGCGCCTGTACGGCCAGCTCCATGTACTTGCGTTCGATCAGGACCGAGATCTTGATCTCGGAGGTTGCGATAACCTGAATGTTGATGCCTTCGTCGCTGAGAACTTTGAACATCTTGGCCGCAACACCTGCATGGCTGCGCATGCCGATGCCGACAACGGACACCTTTGCGACCTCTTCGACGGTATCCAGACGGTCGTATTTCAGAACGCCGGATGCCTGCGCTTCGGCCAGCGCCTTTTCCGCGCGCTTAACCTGATCAACTGGGCAAGAGAACGTCATGTCGGTGACGCCGCCTTCGTGGCCCTTGTAGTTTTTCTCGGACACGTTCTGAACGATCATATCGACGTTCACACCGGCATCGGCCAGCGTGCCAAAGATGGACGCCGCGATGCCCGGACGGTCTTCGACGGTCACGAGGGTCATCTTGGCCTCGTCACGCGAAAAGGCCACACCGGCCACTACATTCGATTCCATGATATCCTCCTCGTCGCAGACCAGCGTGCCTGCCTCATCGGATTGTTCTTCAAAACTTGAAAGGACGCGCAGCTTGACCTTGTAGCGCATGGCCAGCTCGACGGAACGGGTTTGCAGAACCTTGGCACCCAAGGATGCCAGTTCCAGCATTTCCTCAAACGCGATGCGATCCAGCTTGCGGGCTTTGGCGCAAACACGCGGGTCTGTGGTGTAGACGCCGTCAACGTCGGTGTAGATGTCGCAGCGTTCGGCGTTAAAGGCAGCAGCAAAGGCAACCGCCGTAGTGTCGGAACCGCCGCGGCCCAGCGTTGTGATGCGGCCTTCGGGGCTGATCCCCTGGAAGCCTGCAACCACAGCAACGCGCATGCCTTCGTTGAATTTGCGAGTGATGTTTTCAGACGGGATGTCTTCGATACGGGCGGCGCCGTGGGCGTCGGTGGTCATGACCGGAACCTGCCAGCCCTGCCAGCTGCGCGCCGGTACGTCCATTTCCTGCAGCGTCAGCGCCATCAGACCGGCCGTGACGTTTTCACCCGAGCTGACAACGGCATCGTATTCACGCGCGTCGTACAGCTGCGAGGTTTCGTTCACAAAACCCACCAGTTTGTTGGTTTCGCCTGACATGGCAGACACGATAACGATGACATCGTAGCCTTTGGCCACTTCGACACCCACACGTTTTGCAGCACGCTTGATACGATCAAGCGTTGCAACCGATGTGCCGCCGAATTTCATCACGAGAACGGGCATAAGCGTCTCCCGGGGAAAGAATCAGCGGCGGTTTACGCCGCACCCCAATCAGGCGCAAGCCTATGCAGAATTTTGGCGGGTATAATGCGTCCAAACAGGCGCAGGTCAGGCTTAGAAAACGTGGGGGCTGCCATCCCAGTTTTCAAAGCATCCGGATTTCGCCATCGACAGATCGTTGATCCGGTCTCTCAGACCCAAAGCGGCCTCGTCGACTTCGATGTCGGCATCCGAGCCGCCCATTTCAGTGATGACCCAACCGGGGTGATAGATGCCCACGCTGATGGTGTCCTTTGCCAGATCCTTGGCAAGGTTGCGACCGAGGTTCAGCGCCGCCGCTTTGGACGCGCGGTAGATATAGCTGCCGCCCGGCGCGCGTTCTTGTGACGCCATGGTCGATGAAATGATCGCGATCTTCCCAGCCGATGATTTCCGCAGGTTTGGCAGCAATGCCTGAACTGTCAGGAACACACCGGTGACATTCACCGCAAAGGTATCTGCCCACATGTCGGCAGGGTATCCGTTTTCCAGCGATTCATGTTTGTCGAAATAAACGCCCGCGTTGCAGACCAGCGCATCGACCGGATCAGGCCCGATCCGCGTTGCAAAGGTGCGGACCGAATTCGGATCAGTCACATCAAGCGGAAGATAGCCTTCGACATCGCGTGCAGTGCCCACAACATCCGCGCCGGATGCCTGCATGACCTTCATCAATTCGTGGCCGATGCCGCGATTTGCCCCTGTAATAACGACGCGCATCCAAAAATCCCTTCGCTCAAACTGCCACTAGTGACACCCGAGCAGGGCGGAAAGACAAGCAAAACCGTCTTTTCAGTTGCTTTTGCGGGTCGGAACAAAGGGAAGCGGCGCGACATTGATCCCGTCTTCGATCAGCTTCTTGGCCTCGTCGGGCTTGGCTTCGCCCCAGATCGGACGTTCAGGCGCATCGCCCAGATGCATATCGCGCGCCTGACGGACAAAATCCTTGCCGACGTAGTCCGAGTTCTTCTCGACATGCTCTTTCAGCGCCGCGACCGCCTTTTCAAAGTCGGTCGGCGCTGTGGATGTCGGTGCCTGTTCAGGCTCGGGTGCGCTTTTGGATTTGCTGGCAACGCGCGGCGCCATCAGGGATTTCTCAACCGCGTTCGACCCGCAGACACCACAGGCCAGATGCCCTGCGGATTGCAGCTTTTCGAAAGCGGCGGCTGACTGGAACCAGCTGTCGAACTGGTGGCCCTCAGCACATTTGAGCGCGTATTGGATCATATCGTCACGTGTTATGGCTGACCGTTATTGATAAACCGTCTGCGGCTACCTTCAAGAAATCTATGCTGTTTCGATGCCGATTTGTAGGGATCTGCATCGTTTTGTTGCACTTACTCGGGCAGTTGCGCGACCAGATCGGCAACTAACCCGTCAATATTTGTAACGGCCCTAAGCGCATTTTGTGCAGCAATTCCCGCCTTTTCCTGCGCGTTCTCAGCATCAAGGCTGGTGAGCGCCTCGGCCAGTTGATCAGCGGTTTCCACGCAAATTGCGGCGTTGTTTTGTGCCAGCCGGTCATAGGCCGATGCGAAATTGCCCGTGTCGGGACCGTGTATCAGGGCGCAGCCAAAGTAGGCTGGCTCATATGGCGTGTGGCCGCGACGGTCGGTCAGGCTTCCGGCGATAAAAACCCGTCCCGCCTGACGATACCAGTTCGGCATCTCGCCCATGGTATCCGCCAAAAGAACCGAGGCCGCGTGGCTGTCGCCTGTTGAACGGCGTGCGCAGTCCAGCCCCTTTTCGGCAATCATTTCGGCGATCTGATCGGCGCGGTGCGGGTGTCTCGGGGCAAGGATCAGACGCAGCTCGGGATTGATCCGGCGGGCTTTGACATGTGCTTCAAGAACGATGTCTTCTTCGCCTTCGTGGGTCGACGCGGCAAGCCATGTCACCGCGCGGGGGTAATCCGCAACGATTTGGGGGTCCCGTTTGGGCAGGGTTTGCGGGTCATAGTAGGCTTTCAAATCGGCCACAGGTCCGCGCGCGTCCTGCGGCAGGCCAAGTTCGCTCAGGCGGTCAAGCGATGCCGCATCCTGACCGCTGACCCATTGGATGTTGGTCAGAACCCGTTCTGCAAGCTTGGGGAAACGCGCCCATCCTTTCGCTGTGCTTTCGGTCATGCGCGCGCCCAACACCAGCGTTGGAAACGGAGCGATCAGCACACGATTGGGCCAAAGCTCGGCCTCCATCGTGATGTGGGCCACAAAGTCTCGGCCCTTCCAGAACCTGCGCAAGGCGTGTCTTAAATCCAGCGGGGCAAGCACAGCCGCATATCCCAAGGCACGGGCCAGCGCGACGCCGGTTGCGGTGTTGCAGGTCACGAAAATCGACAGATCGGGGCGTTTTTCCTGCAACTCGGTGATGACCGGCAGGGAAGATGCCAATTCGCCGTTTGATGCAGCGTGCAGCCAGATGTGCGGCCCCTTCGGACGCGGACCGCCAAAGCCCAACCGTTCGCCTGCGTCGGAAAACTTTCCTGATACCAGCGCTTTAGCGAGGGTGATCAATGCGAAAATTGAAATCAGCAGGCGGTAAATGGCCATCATCAGCCCTTTTTGCGGTTTGACGCTGATTAGCGTGAATTGTCGTGCTGAGAAAGCCTCAGCGCGCCCAGAATGGCCTTCTGTGGGTAAGTTTGACTGAATCCAATAAGCTGAGATTGCTACAGCTCGTTCTTCATGTGGATGAAATTGCGACGCTTCGGGATGAGGCTATGACTGAGGCCGAGGTTTACTATCAGATAGTCAATCTGATGATTTGCATAGCGCGTATTTAGCCCCATTTGGTTTCATATACACGATCAAACCACAGAAATATCCACAAGCGATTTCAATGGTTTCTATGGTAATTCCCTTATCACGACGGGCAAAGTGGCGTCACTCGGCCAAGAAGCCGGTAAATCAATGCTTTGCAGGAAGGTGCTAAAGTCTCAGCGATTTGCCAGCGTGCGCTGAATTTCTGCTTCCAGTTTTTTCAGCAGAATGTCGTTGTCGAAACGCTGTTCGGCGACCGTGCGTGCGTCGAGTGCCATTTGCGAACGGTTGGGCGCGGCAAAGGCCTTGGCGATGGCTTTGGTAAAGCCCGGTTGGTCGTATTCATCCACCAGAAAACCGGTGCGGCCTTCGTCGATTGCCTCGGGGATGCCGGCGTGGTGCGTGGATACTGTGATACAGCCGCAGGCCATGGCTTCTTGGATGGCGGTGGGCAGGCCTTCGGTGTTGCCGTCTTTTGCGGTGACAGAGTGCTGCAAAAAGAACTCGGTCGTTGCCAGCACTTTGCGGACCTCTTCATGTGACTGGGCCCCGTGGAAATTGACGCGATCCGCAACGCCCAACTGGGTGGCCAACGCCTTGGTGTCGTCAAACAGCGGGCCGTCCCCGATGAAATCCAGCGTTGCTTCGGGAATGTCGCGCGTGGCTTCGGCAAAGCTTTGCAAGGTCGTCAGCGGGGCCTTCTTTTCGACGAACCGCCCAACGGCCAGACAGGAGTTCGGGCGCTTTTCGGCAGGTTGAAAGCGGCGCACATCCACGCCGGACGGAATGACATGGGCATTCTTATGCCGCACACCATGGCGGGCGAGATTATCAAGCAGGAATTGCGAGACCGAGAAGACGCCAGCCAGACGCGGCATCATCAACCGGTAGGCGCGCTGGATGCGTTTGGATTGCAGCGCTTTCGACGCATCCGTGCCGCGATAATACGTGAAGATTGGGATCGCCAGTTCGTTGGCCAACGGCGCCAGCGCAAGCGCCTGCGTGCCGAACTCAGCCAAAATAACCTCAACACGTTCGCTTTCCAGAAACTCAGCCAAGGCCCGCTTGCCGGACCCGAAGGGCAGGCGCGATGTAGCATGGGCGACGTTGTTCCAAAGCGCCCAGAATGGCAGGCTGATCAGGTCTTCGCCCGTCAGTTTCGACCGGCGCACGAACAGGGGCTTGCCATAGGGGTCTTCGCCGTTGCTGCGACCTGCGATCACGACGGTATTGCCCCCGAAAAGGTGGGCGATATGCCGGTTGATGAAGGTTTCCCCCATGACGTGATAGTCCGAGGTGCCAATCGCTGCGCGCATCTGTGTCTTCCGTTCGCAAAACTCTTGCGCCCCATATCAATTGGGGGCGTCGGCGACAATCATGTGATGTTTGCTGGATGGCGGATCAGTTCTGAAATGTCGCCTCGATCAGGGCAGCGACCTCGGCGATGATCGGATCGGGTTCTTTCGGACCCAACGCCATGTACATGTCGGCGGTTGCATCCATCGGTTGCTCGATTTCGCGAATGACGGTGTTTGCTTGGGCGATCTTGCGGTTGCAGGCAGGAACAATGCTTAGGCCAAGTCCCTGATTTACAAGGGACATAATCGTGTGGCTTTGCGAAACGGAAAATCGTAGGCGTGGCGACACGCCCTGCGCATTCAACATCCCCTGAACAATCCCGATCAGAAATCCGCCGCGATCCGCGGAAAAGCCGATAAAGGGTTCGTCGTCCAGATCCCTCAGGCTGACATCTTCCTTTTCGGCCAGCGGGTGACTTCGCGGGATGGCCAGAACCAGCCCTTCTGACCAGATTTTGCGAAGAGGCAGGGACAAGCGACGCTTGGGAAGACGAAAAATCCCGATGTCGAGAGTGCCCGCCATCAGCGCTTCGATCTGCTCGTAGGTCAGCATTTCGCGCAAGGTCAGTTGAACGCCGGGCAGGGCCTCTTGCAGCTTTTCAACGACTTGGGGGATCAGTTCGATCGCGGCTGACGGCACGAATCCAAGGCTGATTGCGCCCACTTCGCCCAGTTCGGCCTGCCGCGCATAAAGCGTCGCGTTTTCTGTGCGCATCAGGATATCGATGGCATCAACCAAAAGCCGCTTGCCCGCTGCGGTCAACCGAACCGACCGGTTGGTCCGATCCAAGAGCTTGACACCCACCTCATGTTCCAAGAGCGCGATTTGCCGTGACAAGGGCGGCTGCGTCATATTCAGGCGTCGCGCCGCGCGTGTAAAATTCAGTTCTTCTGCGACGGCAACGAAAGACCGAAGGTGGGTCAGATCGATCATGAAAACATCCCCCTTGTGTGGCTTGGATGTTGTAAAAAATTTCGCAAGATGTAAATCTACAGATGAGAAAAATATCAATAAAAGAAGTATCATAGAGAATTGTCTGAACAAATTGGCAAATCCCGGTGGCTGATCGTTGCTGATGACCTGACGGGCGCACTGGATTCGTCCGCGCCTTTTGCCTTGGCTGGCCGTCGCGTCTGTGTCGCAAGCGGGCCGGATGCGCTGCTGGATGCCTTGAATAGCGGGGCTGACGTGGTGGCGGTTTCAACCCGTTCGCGGGAAATTCCGGCAGAACAGGCGCGGTCGGTTATGGCGCAGGTTGTCGCGCAACGCCCCGATGATATGCGGCTTTTCAAAAAGGTCGACTCGCGCCTGAAGGGTCATATCGCGGCCGAGCTTTCGGTGTTGCCGGACGTGCCGTTTTTGGTCGCGCCTGCCATTCCCCAATTCGGGCGTGTGGTGCGTGATGGATGTGTTGACGGCTTTGGTGTTTCTACGCCTATCCCGATTGCGCCGGTCATCGGGCGGCAGGCAATCATTCCGGATACACTTTGCGATGCGGATATCGCCAAGGCCGTCGACGCGGCGCCGAGCGATACGATCTTTGTCGGTGCAATGGGGCTCGCGCAGGCTTTGGCGGGGCCCGCAACGATCAAGCCGCAGGTTTTAAAGGGACGTATCGGAATGGCGATCGGATCGACGGATCCGATCACGCTGGAGCAGCTTGATATTTTGCGCGGTGCCGGTGTGCCGGTCATCTCTGCGCCCGGCGGCGTTTGGGCGGGCGATGTTCCTGATCAGAGGGCGTCCGTTCTACACGCCAGTGATGACGGTGTTGCGCATGACCGCGCCGAGGTGGCTGCGCGATTTGCCGCGTCTGCCTCTGCATTTTTGGAAGGACACGACAGCCTTGTTCTGTCAGGAGGAGCAACGGCAGAAGCTGTGTTGGATGCTTTGGGTATGGAGCTGCTGGAAATGGTGGGCGAGGCCCTTCCGGGTTTGCCGGTCTCACGGGCGAACGGGCGTTTGATCGTCACAAAATCCGGAGGCTTCGGCGCGCCGGACAGCTTGCATCGATTGATACAAGAGGCAAAGATCGCGGAATGATTGAGAAGCGGCGCAAAAACCTGTCGGATGTTGTTTTTGACAAGATGTATCGTGCGATCAAGTCGGGGGCATATACCGATGACGAACGTCTGCCGACCGAAATGGATCTGGCCAACGAAATGCAGGTGTCGCGTCCGGTCATCCGAGATGCCCTTCGCAAACTGCGCGAACAGGGCCTGATCTATTCGCGGCAGGGGTCGGGCAGCTATGTGCGCCAGCAGGGACTGCGCGATCCATTGGGGTTTGGCGAATTGGCAAACCTTGGCGATTTGCGTCGCTGCTATGAATTCCGTCTTGTGCTTGAACCCGCAGCGGCCAGATTGGCGGCGGAACGTAGATCAGACGATCAGCTGTCCAGCCTGCACGACGCGCTGGAGATCATGCGCGATGCAACGGCGCGGAACCGTCATCGCGAAGATGCGGATTTCCAGTTCCACCATGCCATCGCCGAGGCGTCGGGCAACACGTATTTTTCTACCGCCCTGGATGCCTTGAAAAGTCATATCGCGGTCGGGATGCAGTTCCACGGGCGGTCGCTCAAACTGACGGCGGGTGGCTTGGACCACGTCTATGGCGAACACAGATCGATTTATCAGGCGATTGCGGATCACGATGGCGAAACTGCCGAAACGCTGATGCGCAAACACCTTGAAGGATCGCGTGACCGCCTGTTCGACGGCTAAAGCGCTGATTTGTAGATCGCTTCGACCTGATCAATGCTCATGTCGCGGGGGTTGTTGTCCATCAGGCGACGAATGGCATGCGCCTCTTCTGCCCATGACCGCAGATCACCCTCGGTCGCGCCATGATTGCCCAGCTTCATATCGACGCCCAGCGATGCGCAAAAGGCGTGGGCCTCGGCGCTTACATGCTCTGTGGTGGCACCGGCTTTCAGCCCCAAGAAGGACAGCACTTCAGCGGTCTTTTCAGGACGCTCCGGCTGATTGAACGCCAGAACATGGGGAAAGATCAGCGCATTCGCCAGTCCGTGGGGCAGGTGCAGACGGGTGCCAAGCGGGTATGCCAGCGCATGACCTGCGGCCGTATTCACGGGGCCAAGGCAAATGCCGCCGTAATAGCTTGCCAGCATCATGCCTTCGCGCGCTTCGGTGTCAGAGCCGTTCTCGACCGCACGTCGCAGGTATTTCCCGACAAGGCCGATGCCCATACGGGCATAGCTGTCGATCATGTCATGCGCGTTTTTATTGGTGAAGGCTTCCACGCAATGGGCCATAGCATCAATTCCGGTCGCCGCGGTTACGGCGGCGGGTACTGAAATCGTCAGTTCGGGGTCCAGAACGGCAAGGTCCGCCCCCATGAACGGGCTCTCGACGGCCATTTTGGCTTGGGTTTCGGAATTGGTGACAAGGGCGCGAATGCCAGCCTCGGATCCGGTTCCTGCTGTGGTCGGGATCAGGGCAAGACGGCTCAGGCGCTTGGCCACTTTGTTGGGGCCAATCACATCTGTCAGGTTCTGGCAGCGGTCCCAGAGAACGGCAACCAGCTTGGCGATGTCCATCACCGATCCGCCACCAAGACCGATGATCAGGTCGGGCTTCAGTTTGCCCGCAACATCCAGCGCACGTTCAAGTGCGCGATCATCCGGTTCGGGCGGGATATCATCGTAAACCGTGACTGAGCCGCTTAGGCCAAGGCTGGCGACCTTATCGCGCAGAATATCAACTGTCAGAACCAGCACGCGCTGGGCGTCGCCCGCCCATGCGCCGACGGTCGCGACCGAGCCTGCACCAATTTCAAGGCGGGCGGGTTGGTTGATTGTGATCTGCCGGTTCATGCCTGCCCCTCGCCAAGTTGTGTCATCTGCGCCCAAACGTTGTCGCGCTCCGCGTCGCTGAGCGGAACCAGCGGTGCCCGCAGGTTCAGCCAGTCATTGTTCCCCCGACGACGGGCAACCATCGTTTTTACTGTGGGCAACTGGACGTAGGCATTGGTCAGAGTCCGCCAGTCATTGATGTGGTCCTGGGCTTTTGTGACAATCTCTGCATCGCCAGACTGCCAGTTGTCCCAAATTTGACGCAGGCTGTCGGCGCGAAGATTGGAGGTCGCCGTGATGCAGCCTGCGCCCCCCGCTTGTAGCAGGGGAAGGAGGAGGGGATCAGCGCCAGCCAGAACCGAGAACCCCGGAAAGCGCTGGATCATGGCTTTCATGTTCTCGATGTCGCCGGCACTGTCTTTGATACCAACGACGGTGTCCGGAAACGCGTTCAAAAGCCGGTCGATCAGATCGTGCGACAGCGGCACCTGTGTGACCTGCGGGATGTGATAAAGCACAATCTTCAAACGGCTATCCGCGACGCCTTTGATCACGTCGGAATAGAACCGGAACAGGCCGTCGTCGCTGACCCCTTTGTAGTAGAATGGAGGAAGCAGAACACAGCCCAAGACGCCATTGTCGACGGCATGGCTGGTCAGTTCGATGGTCTCGGGCACATTACAGGTCGATGTGCCGGGCAAAAGCTGATTGCCCGCAACTCCAAAGCCTTTTGCGGCATCAAGCAGGGCTTTGCGTTCACTGACCGAGTAGCTGTTTGCTTCGCCCGTGGTGCCCAAAAGGGCAATGCCATGGCAACCTTCGTCCAGAAGTGCGCGACAATGTTCTGCAAACAGCTCAAGCCGGACATGTCCATCTGTGCCCACGGGCGTTGTGGCAGCGCTGAAAACACCTTGGATCATGTGTTTTTTCCTTCCACTAGACGTCGGGCGTAGGCGATCGCCTCTTGCATGTTTCCGTGGTCCGCAACCCCAGTGCCCGCGATGTCAAAGGCGGTGCCGTGGTCAACTGATGTGCGATCAATCGGCAGACCGACAGACACGTTCACGGCCGTATCAAAGGCCACCAGTTTGATTGGGATGTGGCCCTGATCGTGGTAGTTCGCGATGACCAGATCAAACGCGCCGTTGTGGGCGCGGGCAAAGACCGTATCGCCCGGAATGGGGCCGGTCACATCAATGCCTTCGGCCTGTGCTGCCTTAACGCCGGGGGCAATCAACTTGTCGTCTTCATCGCCGAACAGCCCGCCTTCGCCGCAATGGGGGTTCAGGCCCGCCATAGCAATGCGCGGGGCTTTAATGCCGATGCGCTTCAGGTGGTCGTTACCCGCGCGGATCGTTTCAAGGACGCGTTCGGGCGAGGTGCGCGCAATCGCCTCTTTCAGTGACACATGGGTCGATGTGTGGATGACCTTCAGGCGCTCGGACGCAAGGATCATCCATGCGCCTTTCTGCCCCGTCAACGCGGCCAGCATGCCTGTGTGGCCGTCATAGTGGTGGCCAGCCGCATTCAGCGCGGCCTTATTGATCGGTGCGGTGACAATGCAGCCGATTTCGTCGTTCTGCGCGGCGCGGACCGCCGCTTGGATAAAATGAAACGCCCCGTCGCCCGCGCGTTTGTCTTCAACGCCGAAGGGCAGCGGCGCGCCTTCGACGGGGATGTCGGTCAATGCATAGTCGGTGTCGGGCGACAGGCCGGTCTGCACGACCTCTTCCGCGGCCATAAGCGTTTCGCGGTTGCCAAAGACACGGGTTTGGGCGCGGTCCTCCGCGCTCATTTCCGCCAGCGCCTTCAGTGTAATTTCGGGGCCGACGCCTGCGGGGTCGCCCATGGTAATGCCAATCATCTTCAAACCTTCAGTTCATCCGCCGGAACGCGCAGGTGTGCAATGGCCCGCCGGTGGTAAGTAAAGCATACGTCGATGTCGCCATTCGGCGCCTCATCCAATGCAGGGTATGATAGTTCGTGGTTGCGTCCATCTTCGCTGTCGTTGGACAGGCAGGTGCCGGGGCCGTCCATCAGCATGATCCGGTCAGGAAAGCTGTGGCCGCCGTCGCTGGACAGGGCAAGGATCAGAGGCGCGCGCCGAACGCCCCAAATGGCATCGCAGCCGCCATCGGCTTCGGGCCGTTCATCGTCATAGAGTTCGTCATAAAGCGATGCGCGGCGGCTGGGGTCCATTGCGGCGTTGGTGGGGTTGCACACCATTGCGATCCGGCCGTCCGACAGTTTCCGCACGCCGATGGAGCTGTTGTTGTTCGGGACGTCCGTTGGCTGCGGGCTGGTCCAGCTTTCGCCGCCATCGGTGCTTTCGCAGCGATAGACGTAATCCGCCTGTCTGCGGCGGAAAAAGGCGGCGTAGTGGTCTGGGCCCAGCGGAACCAACGTCATGTGCACGCAACCGACCGAGTCCGGAACCTCAACGCGCCGCCATGTTTCGCCGTTGTCAGCGCTGATCGCAACGGATGCGGTGTCGTGGCGGCCTGTCCAGCGCGCTCCGGGGCTGTGGGTGCAGTGAAACAGCGGCAAAAGCCACGCGCCATCTGACCGGATTTCGGGGCGGGCGCGCACGAAACTGCCTAAGGGCAGCGGAAGTGCGCGCGTCTCGCTGTTCAGGTCGCGCATCTGAATGGTGCACCGGTCCTGATTGCCGCCCGGCTGTGCCGTATGGATCAACAGATGCCGCCCGTCAGGCGCATCGAACAGAACCGGGTTCTGTTCTGAATGATCGGGATCATTGGTAAGCTGTTCCGCGTCGGACCATTGTCCGTTTTCCAGCGTCGATTTGTGGATGCAGATATCTGCTTTGCCCTCAAGCCCACCAGCAAACCACGCACAAGTCAGGTTGCCGTCAGTTCCACGAAGCAAGAAGGCCGCGTGGTTCTGAACGCGCGGGGATGGAAGGAAGGCAAGCTGCCGCCCGCCACCTGCGGGCCGCAACGCGCCATCCATATGTTTGGCGATGCTTTCCGGGGTTGTGGGTGGTGGTTCGGGAATCATGTCTTCTCAATCCTGAATTTTTGTTGATAAGGGTCAATTGATTTAAAAGTTGTCAAGTTGATAGATTTGTAAATTGAGGGAAAATTGGTAAATTTATCGTTTTAAAACAAGCAAAGTCAATGACTTGTTTTCGTGACGATTATTTTGATGATTTTTTGTGTTTACAAATATGATGATATGAATGTTTTCTCTGATTGCTGACTGGAAGGACACGCATTTGGAGCGAAACGCACTAATAGGGGTAGCGATCATGTTGGTCGTCGCGGTCGCGAATACGATTGATACTCTGATCGTACGTGTCCTTGCCGGGCAGGTTTCCCCGTTTTTTATGGCTTTTACGCGCGCCGCCTTCGGGCTGCTGGCGATGCTGCCATGGATTTTGCGTCGTCCTGAAATTCTGGTGACACGCCGCTACGGGTTGCACCTGCTGCGCGCGGGATTGAAGCTTGCGTCGCTTTTGCTGTTGTTCCTTGCTTTGGCGCAGGCGCCCTTGGTGATGGTCACGGCCATCGGCTATGCCGCGCCGGTATTCGTGTCGATCGGGGCATGGATCGTCTTGCGGGAACGCCCGCGGGCATTGCGGATCTTGGCGGTCATTATCGGATTTGGCGGCGTTCTGGTGCTTCTGAACCCGCGCGGTGCATCGTTTGAGCCAGCCCTGTTGTTCGCCTTTGCATCGGCTTTGTTGCTGGCTGCGATCCAGTTGATGCTCAAGGTTATGGGTGCGCGGGAAAGCAGCGAGACGCTGGTCGCGTGGAACCTGATTGCCACCGTTCCGATTGCGTTGATCCCGGCGATTTGGTTCTGGGCCACGCCAACGCCGGTCGAATGGGCACTGCTGGCATTGCAGGGGGCAATAGGGGCGTTCAACCAGCTGATGGTGACGCGCGCATTTCAGTATGCCGATGCCTCTTTGATCGCGCCCATCGACTTTATCCGGCTTCCGTTGATCGCGGCCGCCGCTTGGTGGGTTTTCGGCGAAACGGTCGGGATGACCGCTTGGATCGGGTCCACGATTATTCTGGTGTCGACCATTCTGATGGCGCTGAGCACGCGGAGGATTTCTGCATGAGCACAATGCCTCGAATGAGCCAAATGATACCTACAACGCATCACTGTAATTCAATTTTGGGGATATCACACAGGAAGCAATCCTTGTGAATCACCGGCGTCGGTCAGGGAGGACAGGCGCAACAAGGATCCCGCCGGGCAAGCAGCAGCCCGGAGTGAGGGACAGCTGCACAGAGGAGGAAAGTTAATGAATTTAAAAGCTTGTCTTAAGGGAACGGCGCTGGCGATGGTCGTGGCTTTGCCCGCCATGGCGCAGGATAACTCGGTCACCGTCGTACTGTCGGAAGAGCTTGACCTGGTTGATCCGTGCATGTCCTCGCGGTCCAACATCGGTCGCGTCGTTTTACAGAACATTGCCGAGACGGTCACCGAAATGGTGCCCGGTCAGGGCCTTCAGCCGCGCCTTGCGACCGAGTGGGAAGACATTGGCGGCGGCACGTGGCGCTTCCACCTGCGTGAAGATGTAACCTTCCACGATGGCAGCGCTTTTGATGCCGAAGATGTGGCGCATTCCATCGCCCGTACAACCGGCGACAAAATCGTGTGCGAGATCGGCGCCAAGTATTTCGGCGGCATGGAGCTGACCACAAATGTTGTGGATGCGAACACCATCGACATCACTGCAAACCCCGCGCAGCCGATCCTGCCGCTTCTGATGTCCACAATGACAGTGGTACCGGCGGAAACAGCGGTCGACAGCTTTGTCACCACGCCGGTTGGCACAGGCCCCTACACATTTGACGAATATAACGTCGGCCAGAACATCAAACTGTCGGCAAACCCGAACTACTGGGGTGACCAGCCTGCGGTTCAGTCCGCAAACTACGTCTTCCGGTCTGACAGCGCGGTTCGCGCCGCCATGGTTCAGACAGGCGAAGCGGACATCGCGCCAAATATCGCACTCCAGGATGCGACCAACGACGCCATGGATTACTCCTACCCGAACTCGGAAACGGTGTACCTGCGCGTTGATCACGATGTTGCGCCGTTGAACGATGTGCGCGTGCGTAAGGCTCTGAACCTTGCGGTAGATCGCGAAGCATTTGTGGGTACCATCCTTGCCAACGGTACATTGCTGGCCACAGGCATGACGCCGCCGTCGACCATCGGTTACAACACGGACCTGACGCATTACGCCTATGACCCCGAGTAGGCCAAAGCGCTGCTGGCAGAAGCCAAGGCAGATGGTGTCGATGTGGATCAGGAAATCACACTGATCGGTCGGACAGGCAACTTTGGCAACGTGCTGGAAACCATGGAAGCGCTGACAGCGATGTTCCAGGATGCCGGTTTCAACATGAAGCTGGAAATGTACGAAGTCGCCGAATGGGAGAACTTCTACTCCAAGCCCTTCGCCGAAGATCGTGGCCCGCAAATGGTTCAGGCACAGCACGACAACGCCAACGGCGATCCGGTGTTCTCGATGTTCTTCAAATACGCCTGTGACGGTCTTCAGTCCGGCGTGTGCGATGAAAAGATCGACAGCATGATTGCGGATGCGACAGCATCCGTTGGTGCCGAGCGCGAAGC
The DNA here is from genome assembly GCF_982780845.1 of Thalassococcus sp. Lineage (NCBI taxonomy): Bacteria > Pseudomonadati > Pseudomonadota > Alphaproteobacteria > Rhodobacterales > Roseobacteraceae > Thalassococcus > Thalassococcus sp. Next base: position 70,908 of record NZ_CEYADA010000008.1, on the reverse strand, counting down.
CAAGTGGAAAGACCTTTTTGCCTATATCCACGAAGAAAACGTGACAGATGTCTTCCTGTTCCACATGGTTGGCTTCAGCCGCGTAGGCGAACGTCTGGACTTTGAACCGACGATCAAGACGAACTCCGAGCTGCAGTTGGCTCAGATCTCGTTCAAGTAAACGCAAGATCAGAGGGCGCCGCGTTGCGCCCTCTGGCCTCAAGGGGGGCTTAAATGACCGCTTTCTTACAGAAACGTGCCTTTGCCAGCCTGATTTCCCTGATGGGACTGGTGGTACTGGTATTCTTTCTTTCCCGACTGACAGGTGACCCGACAACCTTGTACCTGCCTGTCGACGCATCGCTGGAAAGCCGCGAACAGTTTCGCGAACTTCACGGCCTGAATGATCCGATCCTTGTACAGTTTGGCCGCTACGTCGGCGATCTTGTGCAGTTCGATTTCGGCATGTCGATCCGCCGCTCTGCCCCCGCGATTGATGTGGTTTTGCAGGCCTTTGTCTGGACGCTTCAACTGGCGCTGATCACCATGACGCTGGTCACGGTGGCCGCGATTGTCATCGGGTCCCTTGCCGCCTTCCATATCGGTGGGGTGTTTGACCGCATCGCGACGTTCTTTTCGCTGATCGGTGCATCGGCCCCTGATTTCTGGATCGCCATTATTTCCATCGTGATCTTTTCTGTCGGGCTTGGATGGCTGCCGACATCTGGCACCGGTACGGTCTGGCACTGGATTTTGCCCATCGCGGTTCTGTTTATCCGTCCCTTTGGCCTGATCCTTCAGGTGGTGCGTGGGTCGATGGTGTCGACGCTAAGTTCGGCTTACGTCAAAACCGCGCGCGCCAAAGGGCTTCGCAACAAGCCGATCATCTTTGTTCACGCGCTGCGCAACGCGATGTTGCCGGTCATCACAGTGATTGGCGACCAAGCCGCCGCGCTGTTGAACGGGGCTGTGGTGGTCGAAACGATCTTTGGCTTTCCCGGCGTTGGCAAGCTTATGATCGACTCGATCCTGCAACGGGATTTCACCGTTGTTCTAGCCGCGATCATGGTCACCGCTGTCGCCATTTTTGTCATGAATATCCTGATCGACATCCTCTACGCGGTGCTTGATCCGCGCATCCGGTACTGAGCTATGACCATGACCGATACAAAGACCCTTCCGCCCCAAAACATCCCCGCACAGACGCATCCGGCCAAGCAAATCCTGATGATGCTCTGGCGTGACAAGCTGGCGTTTTGTGCGGCGATTTTCATCCTGATCGTCATCTTCTGCGCCCTGTTCGGTGCGCCAATGCTCGAGGATGTTGCGACCAAACAGAACCTGCGCGGCCGAAACGCGGCACCGTTCGATTTCTCGAAAGACTGGGTGTTCTGGCTGGGGGGCGATGCACTCGGCCGTCCGCTGCTGGCGCGCATCGTTGTGGCGTCGCAGAACACCTTGATGGTCGCAACAGGCGCTGTTGTTGTGTCGCTGGCCATTGGCACAACGCTGGGCCTGATTGCCGGCTACACAACGCGCATGGGCAGCCAGATCATCATGCGCTTGGCGGACGTCATCATGTCCTTCCCGTCGCTGCTGTTGGCTGTGATCGTGCTGTACATGCTCGCGCCTTCAGTTGGGAACCTGATCATCGTTCTAGCGATCACGCGTATCCCCGTTTATCTGCGGACCTCCCGCGCCGAGGTGTTGGAAATCCGCGAACGCATGTTTGTTCAGGCAGCCCGCGTTATGGGCGCGTCCACCAACCGGATCGTGTTCAAACACATCCTGCCGGTCGTGTTCCCGACGCTTGTCACCATCGCGACGCTGGATTTTGCCTTTGTCATGTTGGCGGAAAGTTCTTTGTCCTTCCTCGGGATCGGTATCCAGCCGCCCGAGATCACATGGGGCCTGATGGTGGCCCAGGGCAAAGCCTATCTGACGACCGCGTGGTGGCTGTCGTTCTGGCCGGGTCTGGCGATTATTCTGACCACCCTGTCTTTGAACCTTCTGTCGAACTGGATGCGCGTCGCGCTTGATCCGGTCCAGCGCTGGCGTCTTGAAATCGGGAAAAAGTCCAATGGCTGATCACTTGTTAGAAGTCCGCAACCTGTCGGTCGATTTCCACACAGCCCAAGGCACGGTCCATGCGGTTCGCGATGTAAGCTGGCATCTGGATCTCGGCGAAACGCTGGCCATTCTGGGCGAGTCCGGTTCGGGTAAATCGGTGTCCGCTTCGGCCATCATGAACCTGATTGACTGCCCCCCGGGCGAGATTGTGTCGGGCGAACTGATCTTTGACGGGCAGGACCTGTTGAAGATGACAGACGATCAACGCAGGGACCTGAACGGGCGGCGCATCGCGATGATCTTTCAGGATCCGCTGAGCCACCTTAATCCGGTCTACACCGTGGGCTTTCAGATCGCAGAGATTATGACGGCCCATGGCACCCCAAAGGATGAAGCGCGCGCGCGTGCGCTAGAGCTGATGGAGCGTGTCGGCATCCCGAATGCCGCCGATAAAATCGACAGCTATCCGCACGAATTTTCCGGTGGCCAGCGTCAGCGCCTGATGATCGCGATGGCGCTGGGCATGAAGCCGGATATCCTGATTGCGGACGAACCCACGACCGCTTTGGACGTGACGGTTCAGGCGCAAATCCTTGATCTTCTGGAAGAGCTTCAGGCGGAAACCCAGATGGGCCTTCTGTTGATCACGCATGATCTTGGCGTGGTGGCCGAAGTTGCGGATCGTGTAGTGGTGATGAACTCGGGCGAGATTGTCGAAACTGGCACTGCGACGCAGGTGTATCACAACCCGACCCATCCCTATACCAAACAGCTGATCGGTGCCGTTCCCGGAACAGGCGAAATGGCCGAGCCGATGGATACGGCCATCAAACCCATCCTTGAAATCAATAAGATGGGCAAAAAATACGGTGCCTTCACCGCCCTTCAGGATGCCAGCCTGACAGTTCTTCCCGGCGAAACCGTTGCCATTGTCGGGGAAAGCGGTTCGGGCAAATCGACTTTGGCCAAAACCCTGTTGCGGCTGGAAGACGCCACTTCGGGCGAGGCGCTTTATCAGGGGCGCGATCTGGTGACGATGGATGCCGCTGAACTGTTCGCGCTTCGTCGTGAAATCCAGATGGTGTTTCAGGATCCGACCCAGTCGCTGAACCCGCGGATGTCGGTCTACGATATCATTTCCGAGGCGTTCGTGATCCATCCCGAAATCCTGCCCAAGGAAAAATGGACGGCGCGCGTTCAGGAATTACTGGAACAGGTAGGTCTGAATGCCAGCCATATGTACCGCTACCCCCACCAGTTTTCCGGTGGTCAGCGCCAGCGGATTGCAATCGCCCGCGCGCTAGCGCTGGAACCCAAGCTGATCGTCTGCGACGAAGCGGTTTCGGCCTTGGATGTGTCCATTCAGGCGCAGGTCATCACCCTGCTGAACCGCCTGCAAGAAGAACTCGGCCTGTCCTATCTTTTCATTGCCCACGACCTGCCTTTGGTGCGCGATTTTGCCCATCGGGTGGTGGTGATGCAGGGCGGTCGCATCGTCGAACAGGGGCCTGTCGCACAGATTTTCGACGCGCCCCGCGAAACATATACGCGCAATCTTTTGGCCGCGTCTCTGCACCCCGACCCCGAGGTGCAAGCCGCCCGCCGCGCAGAACGTCTAGACTTGCAGGAGGCCGTCTAAAATGGACAAGCCTGATATTCTCGTCATGTATCCAGCCCGTCCCAAGGCCATGGCACAATTGGAAGAAACCTACACCCTGCATCGTTTGGATCAGGCCAAGAACCGCGCGGCATTTCTGGCCGAATACGGTCCGCGCTGTGTGGGGATCGTCACCAACGGGCATTCGGCCTTGACCCGTGATGATCTGGAATATCTGCCGAACCTGCAAATCGTGGCGTGTTCCTCGGCAGGATTTGAAACCATTGATGTGGCTGCGCTGGCTGAACGCGGCATTGCGTTTACCAACACCTCGAACGCCTTGATCGATGATGTGGCAGATGCGGCGTTGATGCTGACGCTGGCTTGCCGCCGCGAATTGATCAATGCCCACGCCTATACGGCCTCAGGCGACTGGGGTCGCAAGGGCATGTATCCTTTGTTGTCATCGGTACGTGGAAAGAAGGCTGGTATCGTTGGTCTGGGCAACATCGGAAAGGCGATCGCACGCCGGTTTGAACCCCTAGGGCTTGAGATCGGCTATACCGCGCGCAGTGCAAAGCAGGTCTTGCACCGCTATTTCGAAAACGTCACCCAACTGGCCGATTGGTCCGACATCCTTGTTGTGATCGTTCCGGGTGGTCCTGATACGGATGGCATGATCAACGCCGACGTGCTCAAGGCGCTTGGCCCGACGGGCACCCTGATTAATGTCGCACGGGGATCGGTGGTGAACGAAGCCGATCTGATCGAGGCGCTTAGCACAGGCAAGCTCGGGTCTGCGGGGCTGGACGTTTTCTATAACGAACCCAACCCCGACCCGCGATTGACCGGTTTGCCGAATGTCACACTGTACCCGCACCATGCCTCGGGCACGGTCGAAACACGCGACGCAATGGCCCAGTTGGTCGTCGATAACCTGGCCGCCCATTTCCAAGGCGAGCCCCTTTTGACGCCGGTGGTTTGATATGTCCAAGACATCCTCTGTACTGCATTATTTCCGCTGGGCGTTTATCGTCACCGCCCTTGGTCTGGTCGGGGCTTTCGCACTGGGTTGGAGCTATTCGGGCCACCTGTCAGGTGCGCTCAGCTTTCTGTTCATCGGGTTGATCCTGTCGGTCTTGGAAATCTCGCTTTCCTTCGACAACGCCATCGTCAACGCCAACAAGCTGAAAACCATGACGCCTGTCTGGCGGCAGCGCTTTTTGACGTGGGGTATCCTGATCGCCGTTTTCGGCATGCGGATCGTCTTTCCGCTTTTGATCGTGGTGATCGCGGCGGGCATCGGCCCGATTGAGGCGATCGTTCTGGCGGCCTCAAAGCCCGATGAATACGCCCGCATCATCGGGGACGCGCATCTGTCCATCGCCGCCTTTGGTGGGGCCTTCCTGATGATGGTCGCGCTGAGCTATTTCATCGACGAAGGCAAAGAGGTCGACTGGATCCGCACGCTTGAAACCTGGCTGCGCAAGGCCGGATCGGTCAAAGGGGCCGAAGCGGCCTTTGTACTGCTGATCATGCTGATCTTCGGCTGTGTGCTGCCTGAACAGGACGAAGGGCGCTATTATTTTGCCGCGATCTGTGGGCTGCTGACCTATCTGGCCGTCGATATGCTGGGCCACATCCTTGATAAGGCCGATGCGGCCGACACCGTCGCCAAGGGCGGTATTGGTGCGTTCCTGTACCTTGAGGTTCTGGATGCGTCGTTCAGCTTTGATGGTGTCATTGGGGCCTTTGCCCTGACGCAAAACCTGTTCCTGATCGCTATCGGTCTGGGCATCGGCGCGATGTACGTCCGTTCCATGACGATCATGCTTGTGGAAAAGGGGACCCTTTCCGAACTGCGGTATCTTGAACACGGCGCCTTCTGGTCGATCCTGATCCTGTCGGTGATCATGTTCTCGCAAACCGTCTGGCACGTGAACGAGGTTGTAACAGGCCTTTTGGGCGCAACGTTCATCGGTTTGGCCTATTGGTCGTCCGTGCGGTACCGCCGCGAAGACAGCGACGCATAAACCCTCTGATTAGACGAAACGAGAATTCTTATGACCCGTTTGCGCGTTGCCATTCTGGAAGCCTTTGATCCTGTCATGCAGACCCGCATCCAAGAGATCGTCGGGCCGGACTTTGATCTGATCTTCCCGGCCTCTAACTCCGAAGAAGATCGCATCACGGCCTTGGCGAATGTGCGCTACGCTGTCGTCCGCGCGGTGAAAATGCCCGCGTCGATGTTGGATGCCGCACCGGATCTGGCGCTATTACATCAATGGGGCACAGGTACTGACGGCCTGCCGGTGCCCGAAGCGCTGGCCAAGGGGCTGACGGTGGCCCGTTCCCCCGGCAAGAACGCCGCGTCCGTCGCGGATCACACCGTCGGGCTGATGCTGTCCGTGATGAAGCGGATATGCGTCGGTGACGCGCGCGTCCGTGGGGGGGACTGGCTCGAACCCGGTATCTACGAAAAGGGCAGGGACCTGAACGGCGCGACTGTCGGGCTGGTGGGCTTCGGGGCGATTGCGCAATGCGTTGCGCGCCGCCTGTCCGGATTCGACTGCGAAGTGCTTTATACCCGCAGGTCGGGCGCGTTGGAGGGCCACGCCGGCCATGCCTCGTTCGACGAGCTGATCGCGCGTTCCGATGTCGTGAGCCTACACGCACCGCTTACAGATGCCACACGCCATCTGATCAATGAAGATACCTTGGCGCGCATGAAAAAAGGCGCGTTCCTTGTGAACACAGCTCGGGGGGGCGTGGTCGATCAGGATGCGCTGCTGCAGGCGCTTGAGACCGGTCACATCGCGGGTGCTGCCCTCGATGTCTTTGACCCCGAACCTCTGCCGCTACACCACCCTTTGCGATCGGCTCCGAACACGGTTCTCACGCCGCACATGTCCGGTGGGACGCAAGACAACCTTGCACGGATCGTGGGGCACTGGGCCCAGAACGTACGCAAGCATGCAGAAGGCGCGGCACTGGACCAAGGTGATCTGGTGACCGCCTAAAGCGATCCGCCTGCGCAGACCACGATGTCTTGACCGGTGATGCTGCACGCGCCGTCGGACAGTAAAAAGCCGACGGTGGCCGCGATCTCGGACGGTTCGATAAAGCGGCCCATGGGTGGCGTTTTGGGGGCTTCGCCTGCGCGGTTCGGGTCGTCCAGCATGGGTGTTCGGGTGGCTCCGGGCGACACAATGTTGACCGTGATCCGACGCGCGACCGTCTCGGCCGCGACAGACCGCGCCAAACCGCCAAGCGCGGCCTTCGACGCCGCATATTGAGACCGGCCCGCCACGCCTTTTGCCACGCGGCTGCCAACCAATACGACCCGCCCGCCATCGAACATGTTTGGCAAGATACCCTGCATCAACTGGCTGGCGGCATCCACATGAAGACGCCACATCGCAGCGGCGCTTTCAGCATCTATATGCTCAATAGGTCCGACACGCAGAACGCCCGCCGCGTGGACCAGAGCATCAACCGCGTCCAATTCCCCAATGACACGCGCAGTGTCCTCGCGGTCGGATAAATCCACAGGGAGGCTTGTGAATTGCGGATCAGAAATGTCAGGCGCCCGTCGGCTGAGCCCGATGACATGCCATCCTTGGGCAAGCAGATAATCCGTCACCGCCGCCCCGATTCCCGAACTGCACCCAGTCACCACTGCTGTTTTGGTCATGTCCGATCCTCCCGCAAAGAATGTATAATCGTTGACGGGAAGACACCATGCAGCGGGCAATTCATTCTCGGTATCAATGGCGAAATCCGAAAGGGAGTTATTCTAACGATTCACATTTGAGATGAATAACCTTCCATTAAGTCGGAGTTGGTCAGACATTTATCCAGCGTAGCCTTTGGTCTCATACTTGTGCTATTTGAATATGCACGCTGTTTAATAAACATATGGAACATTAGATGTTTTGTAAAATGAATGTGGGCGCAACCATTTTAGTTGCTCTTTCAATTTGGAATTCTGAAGCCGCCGCAGAAACGAAATACAGTTGCTGGTTTCCTGCTCTTTGCATCGCTCCGGATGGTAAATGCCGTCAACCTTCTTTGAAGGTTGAATTTAGTCTTTCCGATGTGGTGATCGATAAGAGGGTTGGTGGTCGTAGTATGTTTGGTTTCCCGGATTTCAGTATCATTTACGTTCAGGAAGACAGTGAGCCCAATCAGGAGTGCTCCCCCAATGCCTGTCTGCAATCTCAATACGTTAAGTTTTACGAAGAGGCTTACCAAACTGAAGAAAATGCAACTATTTCTGATAGAATTCCACGCGGAAATATAGAAACAGGTTACGGTGTTTGTCAGATTCACGTCGAGCAAAAGCAGGATACGTTATAGGCGGAAGCTGTAACGTTTGAGGGAAGGCGCATTCTAACTTTAGGCGGAATTTGGAAGCCTAAGCTGAAAAGCTCATGGTGGCCAAATGGGATGCGTCGCGCAAACATATATAAAGTTGCGATAAAGTGGTCTGCGAACCGAGGGCGGTCGAAGCTGGTTTGCAGAAGGCCAGACCAGCTTCGCTGGATCATGCAAAGTCCTGATTTTGCCAGCTTCAGCTACATATACGTAGCTTGCGAAGCGTTCAGTCCATAGTCCAATTTCACGAAACAGGATGTCGTTATTTGGTCTGAATGGATGCTCAACTTGGGCGAGTGTGATCGATTAACCTATCGAAAAGCGCAAATCCACGCCGCTGTCAGATTTTTTGGGGGACAGTTTGCGGAGATCAATGGTGCTGCTGGAGAGAATTGAACTCTCGACCTCTCCCTTACCAAGGGAGTGCTCTACCTCTGAGCTACAGCAGCGCCGTGCCGTGTTGGCGTGGGCGGGTCTCTAAAGGCAATTTTGCGCTCACGCAAGCGCAATCTGGACCCTTTTTCATCGCTTCGTTAAAGACGTGTTATGGAGCAAAGTACAGGCACCCCCAAAAAGCCCGCCGATGATCGGGATGCACGGCTGAAAGCCGCGCTCAAGGCGAACTTGGCGCGGCGCAAAGCGCAGGCCCGTGCGCGCAATGATAACGCGCCGCGGGACGACGAAAACAAAGAGGATAAGAGCTGATGGATTCGATCGTTGTGACAGGCAATGGCCCGCTAAAGGGCCAAATCCCCATTGCCGGGGCGAAAAACGCGTGTCTGACGTTGATGCCTGCCACGCTCTTGTCGGAAGAGCCGCTGACGCTGACCAACGCGCCGCGCCTGTCCGACATCCGCACGATGACGACGCTGCTGCAGTCGCTGGGGGCCGAGGTGTCTTCGCTGCAAGACGGTCAGGTTCTGGCAATGTCGAGCCACGACATTTCGAATCACAAGGCGGAATACGACATCGTTCGCAAGATGCGCGCGTCTATTCTGGTGCTTGGCCCGATGTTGGCGCGCGACGGTCATGCTGTCGTTTCGCTGCCCGGTGGCTGTGCGATTGGGGCGCGCCCGGTCGACCTGCACTTGAAGGCATTCGAGGCGATGGGCGCAGAGCTTGATCTGCGCGATGGCTACGTCTTTGCTAAAGCGCCCGGTGGTCTGAAGGGCGGCATCGTCGATTTCCCGATAGTATCGGTTGGCGCCACTGAAAACGCGTTGATGGCGGCAACTCTGGCCAAGGGCACGACCGTGATCAAGAACGCGGCGCGCGAACCCGAGATCGTCGATCTGGCAGACTGCCTGCGCAAGATGGGCGCGCAAATTGAAGGCGACGGCACCTCGACCATCACTATTCAAGGGGGGGATCGCCTGCACGGCGCAACGCACAGCGTTGTCACCGACCGGATTGAACTGGGCACTTACATGCTGGCGCCTGCGATCTGCGGTGGCGAGGTTGAATGCCTTGGCGGTCGGATCGATCTGATCGGTGCGTTCTGTGAGAAATTGGATGCGGCTGGCATCAACGTTGAAGAAACCGACAAAGGTTTGAAAGTGTCCAACCGTCACGCCCGCGTGCGCGCCGTCGATGTGACGACCGAGCCTTTCCCGGGGTTCCCGACAGACTTGCAAGCGCAGATGATGGCCTTGTTGTGTACCGCCGAAGGCACCTCGGTTCTGGAAGAGAAAATCTTTGAAAACCGCTTTATGCATGCGCCGGAATTGATGCGTATGGGTGCAAAGATCGACGTTCATGGCGGTACGGCCACTGTGACAGGTGTTGATCGCCTGAAAGGTGCGCCTGTGATGGCGACGGATCTTCGGGCGTCTGTTTCGCTGATCCTTGCGGGTCTGGCGGCGGAAGGCGAAACCATTGTGAACCGTGTCTATCACCTTGATCGCGGCTACGAACAAGTGGTGCGCAAATTCTCGGGCGTGGGCGCGAAAATCGAACGGGTAAAAGCCGAATGACCGAAGACGCACGTTTCGAAGACGGGCAGGACAAGCCCCTGAACCTTGGTGCCATGGACGTGGATGACCTGCAGGTCATCTCCGCCTTGGCGCAGGACGGGGTGTTCACCGTTGGCGATATGCGATGGATGCCCAAGGAACGGCGTTTTGCAATTCTGATCAACCGTTTGCGTCGCGAAGATGTGGATGCGGCGAAGCGGGCAGGGCGCCCGCCGGAACGAGTGCGGTCGCTTCTGGTTGTGGATCACGTGTTGGGCATGGCCAGCCAAGGCGTGGATCGCAGTGATAGCGATACGGTCTTGGCGGTCTTGTCGGTCAACTTCACGCCCGGCGCGGATGCCGACGGTCAGGTTGAATTCGTGCTGGCGGGCGATGGCGCGCTGCGCGCAAATGTCGAAGCGTTGGAAGTGTCGCTGAAAGATGTGACGCGCCCTTATAAGGCCGTTTCAGGCCACGTGCCCGACCATTCTGAATAACTTGTTTCGCAGGGCCGTGACACATTGGCCCTGCGCATCTGCTTGAGCCGATGCGAGATCGCATTATAACGGCCCTCAAGCCACAAAGGACCCCACCATGCCCGTCTTTCTTGATACGCGCGACGCAGGTTTTGAAACCGATTTTCAGGTGCTTCTAAGCGCCAAGCGGGAAGATAGCCCTGACGTGGATCATGTCGTGGCAGACATCATTACCGATGTCCGCGCACGCGGCGATGCGGCGGTTCTGGAACTGACGGCCAAATTCGACCGGATGGAGCTGACAGCCGATAAGTTGGCGGTTTCGGCGGAAGAAGTTGACGCGGAAATCGCCAAAGTGTCCGACGAAGAGCGCGCGGCACTAGAACTGGCCGCTGAACGCATCCGCGCCTACCACAGCCGCCAGATGCCCGAGGATGCGATGTGGACCGACGCCACTGGCGCGCAGCTTGGGTGGCGTTGGACACCGGTTTCGGCGGCGGGTCTATATGTGCCCGGCGGCCTCGCGTCTTATCCGTCGTCCGTTTTGATGAACGCCATTCCGGCGAAGGTGGCGGGTGTCGGCCGTCTGGCAATCACCGTTCCCACGCCTGACGGTGTTATCAACCCGCTGGTTCTGTTGGCGGCGCGTCTGTCCGGCGTGGATGAAATTTACCGCATCGGTGGCGCGCAGGCGATTGCGGCGCTGGCCTATGGCACCGAAACGATCAAGCCGGTTGATAAAATCACCGGACCCGGCAACGCCTTTGTTGCCGCTGCCAAGCGCCGTGTTTTCGGCAAGGTCGGCATCGACATGATCGCGGGCCCGTCCGAAATTTTGGTTATCGCGGATGGCGATAATGATCCCGACTGGATTGCGTTGGATTTGATGAGCCAAGCCGAGCACGATGAAAGCGCCCAAGCGATCCTGATCACAACGGACGCGGAGTTCGGGAGGGCCGTCGCACTAGCGGTTGAGAAGCGTTTGGAAACGCTGGAACGTCGCGCCATCGCAGGCAAATCCTGGGAAGACTTCGGCGCGATTATTACCGTGGCTGATCTGGATGAGGCCGCGGCCTTGTCGGACCGCATCGCGCCTGAGCACCTTGAACTGTGTGTTGCTGATGTGGATGCGCTGTCGGCCAAGATCACCCACGCAGGGGCCATTTTCCTTGGCCACTGGACGCCAGAAGCCATTGGCGACTACGTTGGCGGCCCGAACCACGTTCTGCCCACGGCGCGATCTGCGCGCTTCTCGTCCGGTCTGTCGGTGATGGACTTTGTCAAACGCACCACGCTGTCCAAAATGACACCCGAGGCGTTGAAGGCCATCGGCCCGGCGGCAGAGGCATTGGCGGCGTCCGAAAGCCTAGAGGCGCACGGTCTGAGTGTGACTGCACGCCTCGAAAAGCTGAACAAGCCGGAATAACCCGCTTAGGCGGAGGCCGCGATTTCCTGATCGGGTTGGATGCCGTGCTTTTTGCAGGCCTGTCCGATCAGCGAATAATCGTGCGGAATAACCACTTCGCCCATCGCTTCGAACTTGCGACGGAACGGCTTGCCGCCGACGTGATGCAGCATGACAGCATCTTTCGCGGGTTCGACCCGAATGCGACGTGGGCGGAAATAGTTCTGCCGAAGCGGGACCGGTTCAATCGAATAGTAATGATCGGTGGGCTGTGCGTGGATGTCTTCGCCATGCTTGGACAGGAAATACGACAGCGCTTGCGGGCCGAAGGTCATATAAGGCACATGTGCCCGCATGCCGGCGCCGAGTGTGATGGTGCCATCCGCGTCAGCCAGATCTCGTACGTGATCGGGAAACTGCCGTTTCCACGGCCAGTCTGCAGGGATCACGGGTTCTTTCGCATTTACCATCTCAAGCAGATCGCGAAGTGCCGGTGAATTCTGTGGCAGCTTCAGAATGGCGTTTCCGAAAAACCGGCCCGCGCGGGCAAAGACATAGTCCATCTCGGCCAAAGGACGGATCGACAGCACGTCGCAATCCACCCACACTTCGCCCGTTTGGTACATCATGTTCAGACGGAAACGGTCGGCAAAGGGGGCCAGTCCAGTCGGGCTGAACGATTCCTTTAGTGTCTCTTCTGGCAGGATGTCGCGCGCGTCCGCCAATTCGACGCCTTCGGGCACATCAAGGTGATCTTCATAAGTGTAAAGACGGATAGGGTGGCCAACGTCGACAAACGACTTCAGGCATAGCTTTTCCAAAAAGCTAAGCGGGGCGCCGTTCCAGAACGAGGCGATCCGAGGGTGTGCCATATGAACCTGCTCAATGTAATATGTTTTTTTACGGATCTTTTTAGAGATGTTTGAATCATTCCGTCGATCTTTCATTTCTGAAATTCCGGATATGAGCCGGATATGAGTCTGCCGCGCCACAGTGGCTGCGACAATTTCACGTCGGGTTTTGCCGCGAAAACACGCCCAAAAGGTTGCATTGTCGATGCTGCAGGCGCACGGTAGATCGGTCTTGTTTTTGAAAGAGTGCTGAATGAGCCACATCGTTCACATAGAATTGGATGACGCGAACCTGCCTCCGCCCACGCCGGAGATCGAGCAGGAGCGCCGCGTTGCCATGTTCGATCTTATGGAAGAGAACAGCTTTTCCATTCCCGATCGCGACGGTCGTGTTGCGCCTCCGGGCCCTTATAATGTGGGCCTGTCGATCCGTGACAAACGCCTTGTGTTCGATGTGACGACGTCCACGCACGAAAAAGCTGCGGAATTCCATCTGTCTCTCAGCCCGTTCCGACAGGTCGTCAAAGATTATTTCCAGATCTGCAAATCGTATTTCGATGCCGTAAAAACGCTGCCGCCCAGCCAGATCGAAACCATCGATATGGCGCGTCGCGGTATCCACAATGAAGGTGCGCGCATTCTGCAGGAACGTCTGGAAGGCAAGGTCGAGATCGACACCGATACCGCCCGCCGTCTGTTCACCCTGATCTGCGTGCTGCATTTCGGAGGCTGACGCAGGTGCCGGAACGTCTGCCGCAATCGGTTCTGTTCTGCTGCGATCACAACGCTGTCCGCTCTCCTATGGCCGAAGGGCTGATGAAAAAGCTCTATGGCTTTGACACTTACGTCCAATCTGTGGGCGTTCTGAATGACCTTGAGATCGACGGTTTCGCGATTTCGGTCTGTCAGGAATTAGGGGTCGAACTGTCGCGCCACCGCGCGCGCAGTTTTCAGGACCTCGAAGAATACGGCGAGGCGCTGTCAGGTTTTGATCTGATCGTCGCCATGTCGCCCGCATCGCAACGTCACGCGCTGGATCTGACGCGGCTGTTCCATCTGAAAGTGGAATACTGGCCGATCATGGACCCGACGGGCATTGGCGAGACACGGGAAACCAAGCTGAACGCGTATCGACAAACGCGGGACCAGATTTACGACCAACTCAAAGGGAAATGGGGTGCAGGATGAGCAAGGCTGTTCTTGAGAAATACTTTGACTGCTTTAATCGCAAAGACACCGACGGCATGCTGGATTGCCTGTCCGATCACGTTGTCCACTACGTGAACGAAGGCAATGAACGCATTGGAAAAGACAAGTTCGCCGAATTCTGTGCGCACATGTCCCGCTGCTATGATGAAAAGCTGACCGAGATGGTGCTGTTCGAGGCCGAAAACGGCACGCGCGGTGCGGCCGAGTTCATGGTCAACGGCGTCTATCTGGAAACGGACGAAGGCCTGCCCGAAGCGCGCAACCAGACCTACCGTTTGCCGGCTGGGTCGTTCTTTTCGCTGATGGACGGAAAAATCACGCGGGTTGTGACCTATTACAACCTGTCGGACTGGATCAAACAGGTTTCGTGATGCGGGTTGAGGTACTTACAGGCGCGGAACTGGATGATGTGCTAGACGACGTTGCCCGTCTGCGCATCACCGTGTTCCATGCCTTTCCCTATCTGTACGATGGCGATTTCCAATACGAACGCAGCTATCTGCAAACCTACCGCGACAGCGAAAACGCGGTTCTGGTCGGGGCCTTTGATGGCGACAAGCTGGTCGGCGCCGCAACGGGCGCGCCGATGATCGAACATGCCTCGGATTTTGCGCAGGCCTTCGAAAAGACCGGCCTTGATCTGGAATCGATCTTTTACTGTGCCGAGTCGGTGCTTTTGCCTGAATATCGCGGCTTGGGCATCGGGCATCAGTTCTTTGATCAGCGCGAAGCGCATGGGCGGAAGCTTGGCAAAAGCTATTCCTGTTTCTGTTCCGTGATGCGCCCTGATGACCATCCGATGAAGCCTGAGGGATATCGCCCTCTGAACGGCTTCTGGCGCAAGCGAGGTTATGATCCGCTGCCAGGCGTCGTTGCGCATTTCAAATGGAAAGAACGCGGCCAGACCGAGCAGTCAGATCACGACCTGCAATTCTGGATGCGCGAACTATGAGTGCGGGCAAAACGCTGAAGGTCGCGACAGCGGCCTATCCCTTGGATGTGTTCCAAGAGTGGGCTGATTACGCGGGCAAGATACGCAACTGGGTGTCAGAAGCGGCGGAGAATGGCGCGCGTTTGCTGGTGTTTCCGGAATACGGATCGATGGAACTGGCGACTTTGGCGGGGCTTGAGGCGGCTGGCGATCTGGAACAATCCCTTCACGCGGTGGCCGAGCGTATTCCCGCCGCAAACGCGTTGCACGCCGATCTGGCGCGCGAGTTCAACGTCTATATCCTTGCCGCCTCTGCGCCTGTGTTCGATCCTGAATTCGATGACCGCCCTGTGAACCGCGCACGGTTCTTTTCGCCGTCGGGCGAAATGGGTGTCCAGGACAAACAGATCATGACGCGTTTCGAACGCGAAGACTGGAACGTCGTTGGCGGCGGGCCTTTGCGTTTGTTCGAAACCGAGTTTGGCAAGATCGGCATCCTGATCTGCTACGACAGTGAATTTCCTTTGTTCGGCCATGCGTTACGGGACGCCGATATCATTCTCGTCCCGTCCTGTACTGAAGCCCACGCAGGCTATACCCGCGTCCGGATCGGGTCGCAGGCGCGTGCTCTGGAACAGCAATGCGTGACGGTCATGTCCTCGACCGTGGGTGATGCGCTCTGGTCCGAAGCGGTGGATCACAACTGCGGGCAGGGCGGCGTTTTTGGTCCGCCAGACAGGGGCTTTCCATCGTCCGGCGTCATGGCAGAAGGCGTGCTGGACCAACCCGGCTGGACCTATTGCGACATCGACACGGCGCGCATCCATGACGTGCGCAAAGACGGCGGTGTGCTCAACTGGAGTCACTGGGAAGAACAAAACGACCGTGCGCCAAAGCCGCAGATCATGGGGCTACGCTAACTTGGGGCTTGAAAAACAGGTGGTTTAAGCCCATTTAAGCGCCATTCTGCGGGAGTCTCCGCGGACCCACTAATTTAGGAGAGACCATGGCCAAGGAAGATACGCTCGAATTTCCCGGTGTCGTGAAGGAACTCCTGCCGAACGCGACGTTCCGGGTCGAGCTTGAAAACGGCCATGAGATCATCGCACATACGGCAGGCAAGATGCGCAAGAACCGCATCCGTGTTCTGGCTGGCGACAAGGTACAAGTTGAAATGACGCCCTACGACCTTACAAAGGGCCGCATCAACTACCGCTTTAAATAAGCTGCGTCTTACGGCAGTTTGTTTGTACGAATGGGGCCCTCGGGCCCCGTTTCTATGTCAGGAGTAACCGAAGATGGCATTTGTTCTTGGCTCTGGCAGCCCAAGGCGCAAAGACCTGTTGGCGCAGCTGGGCGTGTCGCCGGATGAAATCCAGTCCCCAGATATCGATGAAACGCCCCTGAAAGGCGAACTGCCGCGCCCCTATTGCGAACGTCTCGCACGGGAAAAGGCGCTGGCGATCAAGGCTGGTCCTGACGACATCATTCTGTCTGCTGATACAACGGTTGCTTTGGGTCGCCGCATTCTGGGCAAACCCGAGGATGAAGCCGAGGCGGCCGAATTCCTGTGGGCCATGTCTGGTCGTAGGCATCGCGTGATCACAGCCGTGGCGGTGCGCCGTGGTGATAAGGTCTGGGAAAAGTCCGTTGTCACGCAGGTGCGCATGAAATCGCTGTCCAATGTCGAAGTGAACGCCTATCTGGCGTCTGGCGACTGGCGTGGTAAGGCCGGTGGTTATGGTATTCAGGGGCCTGCGGGCGCCTTTATCCCGTGGATTTCCGGCAGCTTCACCGCCGTGGTGGGGTTGCCCCTTGCTGAAACGGCGGGTCTGTTAGAGGCCGCAGGACATCCTGTCTGGAAAGGACAGTCATGAAGGGTTCGACAATCGCGCTGGGCGCATTGAATGGCCGCGAAGCTGCGGCGCTGATGGTAGACGGCAAGCTGCACGATCTGTTCATCGACGGCGAAGGCATCCGCGCGGGCACGATCTATCGTGGCATTGCGGGCCGCCCGATGAAGGGGCAGGGGGGCATTTTCCTCGATACGCCTGACGGGTCTGTGTACCTTCGCCAGATCAAGGGCATCGCGCCCGGTCAGCGCCTGTTGGTGCAGGTCACGGGGCAAGCGGAACCCGGCAAGGCCGTGCCGGTCACAGCCAAGGTTCTGTTCAAAAGCCGCTATGCGATTGTCACCCCCGGCGCACCCGGTGTGAACATTTCCCGTTCGATCCGCGATGATGATCTGCGCGACGAACTCACCGGCATCGCGCGCGACGCGTTTGACAGCGAAGACGGTCTGATCCTGCGGTCGTCCTGTGCCACTGGCGACCCCGAGGCGATTGCCGACGATATTCAGGCGATGGCCGAACTGGCCAGGAACGTTATGGCCGATGTCGACGGCGATGCTGAAAAGCTGGTCGATGGCGACGGGCCGCACATGCTGGCGTGGCGCGAATGGACCATGACGGATGACGTCGATGACAGCGAAGATGCTTTTGAGAACAACGGCGTTCTGGATGCAATCGAGGCTCTGTCTTCGCCCATGGTATCGCTGGGTGGCGGTGCGTCGATGGCGATTGAACCGACCCGCGCGTTGGTGTCGGTCGATGTGAACACCGGCGGCGATACGTCGCCTGCTGCTGGCCTGAAGGCGACCATTGCGGCGCTGCGCGAACTGCCGCGCCAGTTGCGCATTCGCGGGCTTGGCGGCGCGATCACTATCGATCCCGCGCCTTTCCCGAAAAAGGAACGCCGCCAGATCGAAACGGTCTTGCGCGCAGCGCTGAAGGCTGACAGCGTCGACACGATCTTTGCGGGATGGACCCCGATGGGGAACATCGAACTGCAACGCAAACGAGACCGCCAACCACTGTCAGAGGTTCTTTGATGTCCTGCCCGATTTGCCAAAAGGAAACGGATAAAAAATACCGTCCCTTCTGTTCAAAACGCTGTGCTGACATTGACCTCGCCAAGTGGATGAGCGGCAGCTATGCGGTGCCGAGCCAAGATCCCGACGACGCAGAAAAAGCTTTGGACGAGGTGTTGCGCCTTGCCGCCAGCCAGTCCGACACACCGGAGAAACCCCATTGACGACCAATCCCATCGGCGACCGCCCGGACTTGCTGGCTGAGATCCGCAGCCGTTTTGCCCATGTCGATGAATGCCCCTTTGAAGGCCCGCGTATTTTCTTTGAAAACGCAGGCGGCGCGCTGACGCTGAATTCTGCAGTCGATACATCGGCCAAATTCGCGGCCATTCCGGACAACCAAGGCCGCATCAACGGCGCGTCCAAGGCGCTGGTCGAGATCATCAATAAAGCCAAGGATGACGTCAAAACCCTGTTCAACGCGCATGGCGGATCGGTGTTTGTCGGCGAAAGCGGGACCGAACTGTTGTTCCGCGTCATCCGCGATGTCTGTCTGGGCGCGCCCGCTGGTGGAACGGTTGTCGGATCGACGGTCGAACATCCCGCGTCGCGTTCGGCTGCGGCCCGTTGGGCGGAACACTCGGGACGTGAACACGTGCTGATCGCCCACAGCGATACAGAAGGCCGCGTGACGGCTGACGCCTATGCCGACAAGGTCACGGCCGATACGCGTGTGGCCACCATCCTGCACACATCGCCCGTCACCGGCATGGGCATGGACCTGCCCGCCATCGTTGCGGCGATCCGCGCCAAGTCGCCGGATTGCTTCATCATCGTGGACGGCATCCAGCACGCCAGCCATGGCCATATCGATCTGAAAGCGGCGCCTGTGGATGCCTATGTGATTTCGCCCTACAAGGTGTTCTCGCGGCATGGCTATGGCATTGCGTGGGTCTCTGACCGCCTGTCTGCCTTGCCGCATGATGCGCTGATCGGCGGGCCATCCGGCAATTGGGAACTGGGCACGCGGGATACCGGTGCCTATGCGACCATGTCCGACGTTGTGGCCTATTTCGAATGGCTGGGCGAACAGGTGTCCGACGCCACAGACCGCCGCGCGAAGATCGAGGCTGCCGCCGCCGCGATCCATGCACATGAACACGCGCTGACGGATGCCATGCTGTACGGCACGGGTAATCTGACAGGCCTGTCTGAAATGGACGGCGTGACCATCGTCGGGGGCGTCGATAATCCGGCCCGCGAAGGGCTGGTGTCTTTCCATTCAGCGACCAAATCCTCGGCCCAGATTGTCGAGGAACTGGAAGGTGAAGGTATCCGCGTGCACATTCGCAAGGCCGACCATTACTCGGGCAACATCCTGACGCCTTTGGGTATGGATGACTGTATTCGTGTTTCGCTTTGCCACTACAACTCGCTGTCCGAGGTCGCCAGTTTCCTCGAAGCGGTCAAGCGTATCCTCTAACGAAAGGTGTCCCGAATGCATGTGGTTGTGATCGGGGCTGGGATTGTCGGGGTTTCGACCGCGATCTGGCTGCGTCGGTTCGGGGCCGACGTGACCTTGGTGGATCGCGATGCGCCCGGACAGGGGGCGTCGTTCGGCAATGCGGGTGTACTGGCGGCTTGCGCCGTTGTGCCGTCGGTCGTGCCATCGACCATCCCATCAGTGCCGCGCATGCTTCTGGATCAGGACGCGCCGTTGTTTCTGCGCTGGTCCTATCTGCCGCGTTTGGCCCCGTGGTTGCTGCGCCTTTTGCCCAATGCACGTGAGAACCGCGTGCGCGACATCGTTCAGGCCCTTGCGCCCTTGGTGTCTGACAGCCCTGATCAGCATCGCGCCTTGACCGAAGGCTTGTCCGCGCGTCGCTTCCTTGCAGGTGAAGAGTACGTCTATGCCTACGCCAATCGTTCGGAATTCGAGGCAGGGTCTTATGACTGGAACATCAAGAAGGCGCACGGATTTGTACCCGAACTGATCGAAGGTGATGCGGTCGCTGAATTCGACTCCGCCTATGGCCCTGACATCGGCTGTCTGGCTGTATTGAAAGGGCATGGCCATGTGCTGAACCCCGGCGGCTATGTCGCGGCATTGGCTGAAGACTTCGTTGCCATGGGTGGACATGTGCGGCGGGCCGAGGTTTCGGACTTTACCCTGTTCGACGGCCAGATCACGCAGATCGCGACCACTGACGGCGTGATCGATTGTGACAGCGCCGTCATCGCCAGTGGGGCCTTTTCCGCTCGGCTGTTGAAAAAACTCGATCTGAAAGTTCCGCTGGAAAGCGAGCGCGGCTATCACATCACTTTCAAGAATGCCTCCGGCCAACCCAAACACCCCACGATGATCAACGCGGGCCAGTTCGTCGCAACACCGATGACTGATGGTTTGCGCTGTGCGGGGATTCTGGAATTCGGCGGTTTGGACGCAGGGCCATCCCGCGCGCCTTTCGGGCTGCTGCGTAGGCAAACGGCCAAGGCTTTGCCGCACTTGCAGACCAGTGAAGAGGTCGAATGGATGGGCCATCGCCCCGCCTTGCCGGATAGCCTGCCGATGCTGGGCGAGGTCGGGCAGACGGGGATTTACACCGCGTTTGGGCATCATCACGTTGGTCTGACCGGCGGACCGAAGTCGGGGCGCATACTCGCAGGGATGATCATGGGACAGTCGCCCAATCTCGATTTGACGCCCTATCGCACAGATCGCTTCCATTAGGCATTTTCCCCGATTGCGCGCTGCGCTACGACTTGGGGCATGATCCAGACGATGCACTTTCCGGATATTCAGACTTTGGGAACCGACGGCTTGCTCGTCCGGTTCGGCGACAGCCTGTCCGAACCCGCCAATCGCGCGGCACTGGCCTTCGGCGCGGCGCTGGAACGTGACCTGCCGGTCGGCGTGGAAGAAATTGCCACGTCCTTGGTGTCTGTTTTTGTGCGGTTTGATGTGCGCCATCTGCGCCACGCGGATTTGCGCTCTGATTTGGCGAAGCGGTTAAAGGCTCAAGACTGGTTCGCAGCCGAGATGCCGACTGGCCGTCGGTTGATCACCATCCCGACCGTTTACGGTGGAAGCTACGGCCCGCAACTGGCCAAGGCAGCTGAATTGGCTGGGTTGTCCGAGGATGCCGCGATCAAGGAATTGTCGGCAGCGCACCTGCGGATCACGGCTGTCGGCTTTGCGCCGGGTCAGCCATACCTCGGATTTCTGCCCGATCACTGGGACATCCCGCGCAACGCGGAACTGGCTCCTGTTCCGACAGGTGCGGTTGTCGCGGCGGTGCGCCAGATCGTTTTGTTTTCCTTCGACAGCCCCACAGGCTGGAACCACGTCGGCCAGACCGCGTTCCGCGCTTTCCAGCCTGACCATCCCGACCCGTTCCGCCTGCGTCCTGGCGATGAAATCCGATTCAAATCGGTGACGCCCGAGGAATATGAGGCGTTGAAATCCGCGCCTGATGGTGGTGCGATTTGGGGGCAGGTGGAATGAGCGCGGCGCTGATCATCCACCGCGCAGGTCCACAGGTCACGGTGCAGGACTTGGGGCGTTCCGGCACTTTGGGGCTGGGCCTGTCCCGTGGCGGAGCCATGGATCGTCTTGCGATATACGAAGGTTCCGCGCTGTTGGGGCAGGACCCAAGTTGCGCTGTTCTGGAAATGGCAGGCATGGGGGTGGTGGTTGAGGCCACCTGCGACACGCGCATCGCCCTGACAGGGGCCGAGATGACGGCCACCTTGGATGGCACACCCCTGCGCTGGAACGCCAGTCACGCCCTGCCAAAAGGGGCGCGGTTGGACATTGGCGGCGTTCGGGCTGGAAACTACGGCTATCTTCACATTGCGGGCGGGATTCAGACAGATCCCATGATGGGGTCACGCTCTGCCCATCTGGCGGGGGGTGTCGGCGCATGTCTCTCTGCCGGTGATCACCTGCCTATTCTGACGGACAAGGGCGGTGATACCGGGTTGGGCCTAAGCCCGTCTGAACGTTGTTCTGGCGGAACTTTACGCGTGGTTGCTGGGCCGCAAACAGCGCTGTTTCAGGCCGAGATGCTGGAACGCTTTGAACAAACCGCATTCGCCCGCGATCCCCGCAGCAACAGGATGGGGGTCAAGTTGACGTATGATGGCGACCGGTTCGGGGCCGCTGACGGCCGGTCCATCGTGTCCGAGGTCGTTGTGCCCGGCGATATCCAGATCACCGGCGATGGAACACCCTACATTCTGACCGCCGAAAGCCAGACCACCGGCGGCTATCCACGGATCGGCACAGTTATTCCGTCGGACATGCCAAAGGCGGTGCAAACGCCCGCAGGTGCAAATTTGCGGTTCCAGTTCATTGACCTTGAGGCCGCACTTGAGATCGAAGCACGCGACACTGCGGCCCGTCAGTCCTTAAAATCGCAACTGAAACGGCTGGTGCGCGATCCGCATGACATCCGCGATCTGCTGTCTTATCAATTGATCTCCGGCGTGGTGTCGGGATCCGAGGAGGAGCCAAAATGACCGTCGATCTGAACGCGGATATGGGCGAAGGCTTTGGTCCCTGGCCGATGGGCAGTGATGCGGAATTGCTGGATGTGATCACCTCGGCCAATATTGCCTGCGGGTTTCACGCCGGTGATCCCGATGTCATGGCGGCGACAATGGCCCGCGCGGCGAAGGCAGGTGTGGGCATCGGCGCGCACCCGGGATTTCCTGATTTGCAAGGCTTCGGTCGGCGTCGCATGTCATTGAAACCAGACGAGGTGCGCCATCTGGTGGCCTATCAACTGGGCGCGGCACAGGCGATGGCGCGGCTGGCTGGCGGCAGTGTGCGGCATCTGAAACTGCATGGCGCACTGGCCAATATGGCGGCCGAGGATGTGAGTTTGGCTAAGGCCGCATACGAAGGCGCATTGGCTGTCGATCCGGACATCATTGTGATGGTCATCACTGCCACCCAGCAGCAGGCTGCGGTCGAACAGCTCGGTTGTCGTTGGGCCGGAGAGATTTTTGCCGATCGCGCCTACAACGACGATTGCACCTTGGTGGACCGGTCCAAACCCGGCGCGGTGATCCATGACCCCGAGGTCGCGGCCAATCGGGTGGTTGCGATGGTAAAGGCAGGGGGCATCATCGCCGAAAGCGGTCAGGTCATTCCTGCGGCGGTCGATACCATTTGCCTGCATGGCGATGGGGCGACAGCGGTGAAAATCGCCAAAGCGGTCCGTCAGGCTTTGCTGGATGAGGGCATTGAACTGGCCCAGTTCCAAGGACGCTAGGGCCGGATCAACAGCACCTGCACATCTGCCACGTTGGTGCCCGTCGCAGGCGTGATCAGCAAATCGCCCGCCGCCTTCAATGCGGCATAGCTGTCATTGTTGTCCAACAGCGCCTTCGGGTCGTGACCGCTGTCTTTGATCCGGTCCTTGGTACCTGCATCCACGATGCCGCCTGCCGCGTCGGTCGGGCCGTCGCGGCCATCGGTGCCACCAGACAGAAAGACCCAGCTGTGATCCAGCTTGGGCATGTTCATCGCGACACGCAGCGCCAGTTCCTGATTACGTCCACCACGCCCGTCGCCCCGCAGGACCACGGTTGTTTCACCGCCGAACAGCAAGGCTGTCGGCTGATCCACTGGGCCAACTGCAGCAATCACTTCTTGCGCTGCATCGTCCACGTCGCCTTCTAGCGCGTCGCTGACCACGCGCGCGACATATGCGGCGCCGATTGCGGCCTCTTCCATTGCTGCGATGGAATGGCGGTTCGACCCGATCAGGATGTTAGTCGCGTCTGGTGTTTCCTGCGCCTCATCCGGTTGTTCCAGAATGCCTCGTGCGGTGTCGGGCAGTTTGGCCCACAAATCGGCGCCTTCCAAAATCGCGCGTGCCTCAGACCGTGTGCCAATGGGCCCGACCGTGGGGCCGGAGGCAATGGCGCGCAGATCGTCGCCGATCACGTCGGACAGGATGTAGGCGGTAACGGGGGCAGGGGCCGCATGGCGCAGGAACCCGCCGCCTTTCAATTCAGACAGTTGCTGGCGGACAAGGTTCATCTTGACGATGTCCAAGCCACCGCCCAGCAGTAATTTGTTGACCGCGGCTTTGTCCGCCAAGCTCATTGGCGGCGTCGGCGCCGGAACAAGCGCCGATCCCCCACCGGAAATCAGCGCAATCACCTGATCGTCTGCGGTGGCCGTTGCCAGAAGGGCCATCACATCTTTCGCGGCGTTTGCGCCTGCTTCATCCGGTACAGGATGTCCCGCACGCAGAACCGTCGCACCATCGACGTCCATATCGTTTTCGTGGTGGGTGACGGCCAGCGCCTCATAGGGGCCGTCGATATGCGCCAAGGCCTCGGCCATCATACGTGGGGCAGCTTTGCCGATGGCGATGACCAAGGTGCGGCCCATGGGCTTTGGAAAGGAGGACGCCGAAAGCGCCTTGCGCAGTGCAAGTGCAGGGTCGGCTGCAGTGACGGCGGCATCAAAGAAAGCGCGCGCGTCGCGCTTCAGGTCGTCAGTCTGTGTCATTCGGATGCCCCCACAGGTGAAAGATGTCAGCGCAAACATCACCTGTGGGGCGCTGGTGTCAATTGACCAAAGGGGCGCAGTTACTGCCCGCAGCCTGCAATCCGGCGTGCAGTTTCAACAACCAGTTCCGGATAGAGCCCCGGTCCGGCGGCCAGCTCTGTCCCCAAGGGATCAACCTCGGTCACGCTGAGGGTGCCACCCAAGGCCTCGATCAGGCGGGGGTCGAACTGGGGTTCCGCAATGACGCATGTCACGCCGGCCTCGGTGATCGCATCCCGCAGCGCGGCCATGCGGGCGGGGCTGGGCGATGTCGCATCGCTATCGCTCAAGGCACCCAAGGCGGTCAGGTCGAAGCGGCTTTCGAAATACTGGAAGGCGTCATGCAGAACGGCAAAGGTCTGACCTTCGGCAGCGCCCAGCAGATCGCGGGCGGTTTCGCTGGCTTGATCCACCTTGGCCTGACCTTCCGCAGCGTTGGCGCGGTAAACGTCGGCATTCGCGGTATCCTGTGTGGCCAGTGTTTCAGCAATCACACCCAGCCAGATCTTGGCGTTTTCAGGGTCAAGCCAGACGTGGGGGTCATCGGCGCCATGATCATGGCCGTGACCGGCTTCGTGATGCTCGTCTTCGTGGGTGTCTTCGTCATGGTGGTTGTCACCATGGTCTTCGTCGTGATGCTCTTCATCATGGTCATCATGGTCATCATGGTCATCATGGTCATCATGGTCATCATGGTCATCATGGT
>NZ_CEYADA010000008.1:0-45818 GCF_982780845.1 Thalassococcus sp. | reverse complement strand
CGTCGTGCGCTTCGAAAATAACAGAATCGCGGCTGGCTAGATGCAGGGTGCCCTCTGCGTCAAACAGCGAAACTACAGTCGCATCACCGGCCAGCGTGTCCACGGCCTTGTCCAGATTGGGGCTAAGCGCATCACCAATCCAGAACACCACATTTGCCTGATCCAGCGCCTGTGCCTCGGATGGGCGCAGTGCATGGTCGTGGGGGTTGGACCCTGCTGGCAACAGTTGGAACGGTTCGCCCACGCCCTTCATCACTTGGGCGACCAAGGATGTGACGGGGAAAATATCCGTGACCACTTTAGGGGCATCAGCCCAAGCGGCAGAGCCTAATAGAGACAGGGTCAGTGACAAACGTAGCATTGAATGATTCCGTTATGTTGTAACATTTCATTCCGCTTGTTATTTGTGATAACATAACATATCAAGTCCCAAATTGAAAAAAGTCGGAGGCCGTTTTGGACCCTGTAGGTTTTCACAAACACGACCACTCCAAATGCATCCAAGAGTGCCTGACCGCGGCGGATGAACAGTGCTCGGACAAGGGCGTGCGGCTGACGCCGGTTCGTCGCAGGACGCTTGAAATCCTGCTGCAAGACCATCGCGCGCTGGGGGCTTACGACCTGCTGGACAAGTTGCGCGAAGAGGGGCTGGGATCGCAGCCGCCTGTCATTTATCGCGCTCTGGACTTTCTGACCGAACACGGATTTGCCCATAAAATCGAACGTTTGAACGCCTTTGTGGCCTGTTCGCATCCCGGCGAAAGCCACGCGCCGTCCTTTCTGTTCTGCCGTGAATGTTCGACCGTAGCCGAAGCGGCCCATGGCGCATTCGAGGCAATCGCAGAGGATCAGGCCAAGGCGGTGGGCTTTGTCGCCGAGCGTGTCATGGTCGAAATCGAGGGGCTCTGCCCCGATTGTCGGGGTTAACCGAATATGGCTTTGATTAAAGCGACCGGATTGGGCGTTTCCTTTGGTGAAACGCTTGTGTTGAACGACGTCGATATGACGATTTCCGCAGGCGAGATCGTGACGATCGTCGGTCCGAACGGGTCTGGCAAATCTACGCTTCTTCGCTGTCTCGTGGGCGCGATGACGCCGGATCGGGGCCGCGTGGATCGTGCGCCTGATCTGAAAATCGGCTACGTGCCGCAGAAACTGATGATCGACCCGACGCTGCCTTTGACGGTGGGTCGTTTCCTGAACCTTCCGCGCAAGACCGACCGTAAAACGGCACAAGCCGCGTTGGATCAGGCTGGCGCAGGTGCGCTATGGGATCGTCCGATGTCGGGCCTGTCCGGCGGGCAGTTCCAGCGCATCCTTCTTGCCCGCGCTTTGCTAGAGCGACCGAACCTGCTGGTTCTGGACGAACCGACGCAAGGTCTGGATCAACCTGGCTCTGCTGCGTTTTACAGATTGATCGAAGAGGTGCGCACCGAAACCGGTTGCGCGGTTCTGATGGTCAGCCACGAACTGCACGTCGTCATGAGCACGTCGGACCGCGTGATTTGCCTGAACGGCCATGTGTGCTGCCATGGCACGCCCGAGGTCGTGGCCAATTCATCCGAGTATCGCGCTCTGTTCGGCACGGGCACGGCAGGGGCCTTGGCGCTGTATCGCCACGAACATAGCCACAGTCACGATCACACCTGTGGCCACGACCACGCGCGAGAGAAAGAGAGCGCATGACATTTCTAGACGATTTCCTGATCCGCGCGGCACTGGCCGGCGTGGGTGTTGCGGTTGCGGCGGCCCCTTTGGGGTGTTTCGTGGTCTGGCGGCGCATGGCCTATTTCGGCGATGCGACGGCACATGCGGCGATTCTGGGCGTGGCGCTTTCTTTGGCTTTATCGCTGCCGGTGACGGTGGGGGCCTTGGCCGTGGCGGTGATCATGGCCTTTGCGGTCACGCAATTGTCGGATCGCGGCATGGCGCTGGACACGGGGTTGGGTGTTTTGGCGCATTCAGCGCTGGCATTGGGTTTGGTCGCTGTCAGCTTTGTGCAGGGTGTGCGCGTAGACCTGAGCGCTTATCTTTTCGGGGATATTCTGGCGGTAACGAAATCGGATCTTGCGGTGATCTGGCTGGGGGGCTTGGCTGTCGTGGCATTGGTTGCATGGCGCTGGTCGGCGCTTTTGACGGCCACGTTGTCCCCCGATCTTGCGCACGCATCGGGCTTTGATCCCAAGCGCGAAGGCATGGTGCTGACGCTGGCGCTGGCCGTGGTTGTCGCTGTGGCGATCAAGGTGGTGGGCGTTCTGCTGATCGGCGCGATGTTGTTGATTCCCCCAGCCGCCGCGCGTCCCTTGGCCCGAACGCCCGAAGCGATGGCCGTTCTGGCTGGTGTCATCGGAATCACCGCAGCGATCACCGGCCTCTGGGCCGCCTTCGCCTTTGATAGCCCCGCAGGCCCGTCGATGGTCAGCGCGGCCGCGCTATTGTTCGTGGGAATCGGTGTGATCACGCGGCTGAAACATGCGTGATCGGCACCATAAGGCGAAAAACATGCTTTAAGTCAGGGAGGAAGTGGTGGGCGACCTAGGAATCGAACCTAGCGTGCGTCTCCGCGAGGGAGTTACAGTCCCCTGCCACACCTTGCGGCCTGTCGCCCACTTCCACCGAACACTGTCGGCGTTGTGGAGCGCTGATTACAGTCGGGCAAAACCCCCGTCAACCGGAAAATCCCTTGCTCTTTCAGTCTGGCACAGGCATCCCCCCATCAATGATGAAAAGGGGTCCTTTGGATGTCCAAGAAACCGAAGTGGATTGTCGAAAAAGAACGGTCGCGCAAGGCAGCGGCGGCGGAAACCGTCTGGCTGTTCGGTCTGCATGCGGTGCGCGATGCGTTGATGAACGACCGTCGTGAAAAGCTGCGGCTGATTGTGACGCGCAACGCGGCGGACAAACTGGCCGATGCGATTGCCCATTCCGGCATGACGCCTGAAGAAAGCGATCCGCGCAAATTCGCAGCCCCCTTGGACCCGCAGTCGGTGCATCAGGGTGCCGCGCTTGAGGTGAAGCCGCTGAACTGGGGCCGTCTTGAGGATGTCGCGATGGGCGACGGTGAAAAAGCGCCACGGGTGATTCTGCTGGATCGCGTAACCGACCCGCACAACGTGGGGGCCATTTTGCGCTCGGCCGAAGTGTTCGGCGCACGTGCTGTCATCGGAACGCTGCACCACTCGGCTCCGGAAACCGGTGCTTTGGCGAAAACCGCATCGGGTGCTTTGGAACGTCAGCCATACCTGCGCGAACGCAATCTGGCCGATGCGATGGTGAAGTTGCGCGATATGGGTTACCTGCTGCTGGGTCTGGATGGCGAAGCGGACGTGTCGCTGGATGATGCGCTCAAAGGTAACGAAAACCGCGCTCTGGCGCTGGTTCTCGGGGCTGAAGGGCCGGGTCTTCGGCAAAAGACCAAAGAGACCTGCGATCAACTGGTGCGCATTGATTTCGCAGGTGCCTTCGGATCGTTGAACGTGTCCAACGCGGCGGCGGTTTCGCTTTATGCCGCCACGCGACAGGGTTAACCCGGGTCTTCTAGAACCCACAAAAACCGCCCCTTGACCAACCACGCAAAGCCGAACGCCATCAGGGCTGCGGCTTCGAACCAGAAGGTCAGGTTTGATCCGGACCATGCGAGGCCCAGGCTGTCTCGGGTCAGCATCCCGAACAAAAGTGCGGCCATTGCGGTGAAAATGATTGCCCCGCAAATGCGGTAAAACCGGTTTCGCCATGTTTTGGTGACGACTGGCGATCCATCGTCTTTCAGCGATTTCCGCGACTGCGCACGGGTAAAGACGAACAGACAATAGTAGCCGAGGATGGCGAACATAACCGCCGCTGCACCGTAATGCAGATAAGGCAGCACCTTGGGTGCGACGCCAAAACTGGCCCATAAATCAAAGACCAACGTGGTTTCGATCGGCAGCGACACATCGCGGGTGCGATCATTGATTCCTTCTGGCGCCAAAACATACCCACGGAAAATCTGGTCTGCGGCCTCGCAACCGGTGCCAGAGGTCGGGATCAACGCCACCAGAAGCGCCGCAACACCTGCGACTTTCAGAAGCAACAGATCGGTTTTCTCATGCGCCAGATATTCGTCGACCTTGCCGGGCAGGCGGTAGAACACAGCAAGCAAAACAGCGATCACCAGCAGGGCACCAACAAACAGATCGCCCGCAATGCGCGCGAAATAGTAATGACTGATTGAATTCAGTCCGTTTTCAGCACTGCAAACGCCGAAAAAGGCGCCGACGGTCCACAGGCCCAAGGGTAAAAATAGCGCAATATAGCCGGTGGTGCGGTTGACGGACTTCAAACTCAGGCTGAAAGGCAGGTCGTCCGCCCGCCGAGGTGGAGGGGATAAAGGTTTCATAAAATCAGGCTTTCAAAACTTTGGTATAATTCCGTTAGCCTATCAAATTTTGCTTAGTAACGCAGCGCCAAATCAAGCAATCTCTGGCCTTTCGGGCAGGGCTGGCTTATCTGGCTTTCCGACAAGGATGGAGAAGTCATGACCGATTACGAACAGCCCGGCCCGGTCGAACAGGACTGGAAAGATGCGATCTCGAGTGTGGAAGAGATCATCGAAGATGCGCGCAACGGCAAAATGTTCATTCTTGTCGATCATGAAGATCGCGAAAATGAAGGTGATCTGGTCATCCCCGCGCAATGGGCGACGCCGGATGCCATCAACTTTATGGCCACCCATGGCCGTGGTCTTATCTGCCTGTCGATGACCGGTGAACGGATCGAGGAATTGGGCCTGCCGCTGATGTCCTCGAACAACTCGTCGCGTCACGAGACAGCCTTCACCGTGTCCATTGAGGCGCGCGAAGGCGTCACCACCGGCATCTCGGCCGCTGACCGCGCACGGACCATCGCAGTTGCCATCGATTCGTCGAAAGGTGCGCAGGACATCGCGACGCCGGGCCACGTGTTCCCGTTGCGCGCCAAAAACGGCGGCGTTCTGGTCCGTGCAGGCCACACGGAAGCGGCTGTCGATATTTCGCGCCTTGCGGGTCTGAAAGAAGCGGGCGTGATCTGCGAGATCATGAACGAAGACGGCACCATGTCGCGTCTGCCCGAACTGGTGGCTTTCGCCCAGCATCACGGTCTGAAAATCGGTACGATCAGCGATCTGATCTCGTACCGCCGCCGCAACGACAACCTCGTGCGCGTACAGAAAGAGGAAACCATCACCTCGGAATTCGGCGGTGAATGGCAGATGCGGATTTATTCCGACAGCACCCATGGCGACGAACACATCGTTCTGACCAAGGGCGACATTTCCGGCGACGAGCCCGTTCTGGTCCGCATGCACGCGATGGACCCGCTTCTGGATGTTGTGGGCACCGGCCCCAAAGGCCGTGCTGATGAGTTTGGCGACGCGATGAAGGCGGTTGCCGAAGTGGGCCGCGGCGTCGTGGTTTTGCTGCGCGATACATCGATGAAGCTGGACGTCAGCGATGGCGTGGGTCCGAAAACCCTGCGCCAGTATGGTCTTGGCGCACAAATCCTGTCGTCGCTTGGTCTGTCCAAGCTGGTTCTGTTGACCAATTCACCGACCCCCAAGGTCGTTGGCCTTGATGCCTACGGTCTGGAAATTGTCGGCACGCAAAAAATCTCGGAGCTGGGCTGATGGCATCGAACGAAGAACACTACACCATGCCGCGCGGCGAGCTGGATAAACCGGCCAAGATCCTGATCGTGGTCGCGCCCTACTACCGCCAGATTGCAGACCAGATGATCGAAGGCGCACAGGCCGAGATCGAGGCATGGGGCGCAACCCATGATCTGGTCGAGGTTCCCGGCGCATTGGAAGTTCCGACAGCCATCGGCATCGCGGAACGTATGTCCAATTTCGACGGCTATGTCGCGCTGGGGTGCGTGATCCGTGGCGAAACCACGCATTACGAAACCGTCTGCAACGACAGCTCACGCGGGATCACATTGCTGGGTCTTCAGGGGCTGTGCATCGGCAACGGTATCCTCACGGTTGAGAACATGGATCAGGCGCAGGCACGCGCCGAAGTGGCCGGTCAAAACAAGGGTGGCGGCGCGGCCGCTGCGGCCTTGCATCTTATCGCGCTCAGCCGTAAGTGGGGCGCTTCTCGTAAAGGGGTTGGCTTCCAGCCCTCGCGCGACGAACTCCAGATCGCCAGCGCCGCTAAGGACACGCCCACAGCATGAGCACCGAAAACTCTTCTTCCCAGCCGGATGAGCGCCAGATGAAAAAACTGCGCAAATCCGCGTCGCGGCTTTATGCCGTGCAGGCCTTGTTCCAGATGGAGCATTCCTCGCAAAGCGTGGATCAGGTGCGGGCAGAGTTTTTGAACTTCCGTTTTGGTGCTGAAATCGAAGAAGGCACCGAGCTGCTGGATGGCGACATCAACCTGTTCCGGTCGCTGCTGGAAGAAGCGGTGAACTGGCAGGCCAAGATCGACCAGATGACAGACCGCGCCTTGGTCGCCAAATGGCCCATCGCGCGCATCGACCCGACCCTGCGCGCGCTGTTCCGCGCCGCCGGCTCCGAACTGATCGCGCATCAAACGCCGCCCAAGGTCGTCATCGTCGAATACGTCGAAATCGCTAAGGCGTTCTACCCCGAGGGCCGCGAGCCCAAGTTCGTGAACGCGGTGCTGGATCACATGGCCCGAGAGGCCAAGCCAGAAGCCTTCTAAGACCCCGAAACGCGCCAGAACACGGCGCGTTTTCTGTATTTTCTGTCCGGAAATACCTTGGGGGAATTGGCCGTAGGCCAAGGGGGCAAAGCCCCGCTCTCCAACACCAAAATCAAGCGGCAGGACCACCACAGACGTGGGGTTATCTCATTCCCGAGGACCTGTATATACAGGTGGGCGTCAGGTAACCGGACCAGGATCCGGACAGAGCCAACTCCCTCGGAATTGCTTAAGGCCACCGGAATGCAACCATTCACGGAAAGGGCAGTGCCTGCCTGAAGACCAGCTAAGTTGCCTGTGCCCTTTAGGCAAGGGGCTGGCGTGCAGATTTTTGCATTCGGACTGATCCTGCCTGTGCGAGCGCTACAGAATTCCCTACTTGTTAATGTTCGCGTAATGTTCTTTAATCGGACGTATGCAGGAAAACCCCGTCATAAACCTCATGCCCGGCCAGTTACTGGCCCGTGGTGTATGCCGCCATCTGGCGCAGGGGCATGGGTTTTCGGTGATCGAGGAATTCGTGCCGGAGCGGGGCCGTCGAGTGGACGTTATGGCGTTGGGTCCCAAGTCTGAAATCTGGGTGATCGAATGCAAATCCAGCCGCGCGGATTTTCAGTCTGACCAGAAATGGCAGGGCTATCTGGATTGGTGCGATCGCTACTTCTGGGCCGTGGACGATCAGTTCCCGACAGAGCTGCTGCCTGACGATACCGGCCTGATCATTGCCGATGCCTATGACGCCGAGGTGCTGCGTATGGCGCCAGAATCAAAACTGCCTGCCGCGCGTCGCAATGCATTGATCCGCAAGTTTGCGCATCATGCCGCCCGCAGGCTGCATACCCTTCGCGATCCTGAAGGGGCGCTTAGCGGCTTTTCTTCGATGTAAGCTTGCGTGCGGCTGCTGCAGCGGCACGGATTTCTTCCGCGATCTCTTCTGCCTCTTCCGGATCGAAATCCATCGGAATTTCCAGAGTGTCGCTGACGATAAACAGACGGACCATGCCCGCATCCGTCGGTCCGATCTGCAGATTGGCCTCGATGTCGCGTTCGGTATTGATACCCATGGGTCTGTCCTTGGAAGAAGATCAAAGTTTAGCGTTCTGCCGCACCTATCCAGAGTGGGGGCGAAAATCAAGCGGTGGCAGGTGACACCACGCGTTCGCGCAGGTTTTCCGAAAGCAAAAATGATCCCGTATCAGACAAATATCTTGCCCATTCGGTATTGCATTGGTGCGCCAGTGGCGTTACATCGCCCGCCAGTGCCGCCTTAGCTCAGTTGGTTAGAGCGCTGGATTGTGGATCCAGAGGTCCCCTGTTCGAGCCAGGGAGGCGGTACCATATTCCCCTTATGTTCAGAAACTGTGCAGTACCTTTTCAGTTAATTGCCCTGCACACGTTTAATGCGAATATAGTCAGAATAATTCTTGATAAAATTGCTCGGCTCACCGATCCAGTCCATCCATTTTAAACGTTAATTGGAGGGGACGATGAAGAAATCGTTTTTGACACCGGTAATCCTGGCAGCCAGCGTAACCACAGCATTTGCAGCAAGCGACGCAGCTACATCCGTTGGGGATGATGTTATCGCGGCACAGCGCGCCGCTTTGGCCGCATCAACAGACGGTGCCGGTTTCGGCCCGCAATCGCCGCGCGATATCTCGGCTGTAGATGGCACAAACACCCGCGTCTTTGAGGCCGCGCCTGCCTATACAGAGATGAACCTGTGCAACATCCACTTCCATGAGAATGCCGAACACAAGGGTGGTGAATTTACCACCTATGCCGGCAATGGCGATGGCGAAGGGTACGGCACCGGTTTCAAATACGACGGTGAACTGACCGAAGCGGAACTGGCCCCTTACGGTGAAACAGTGGGCGCTGGCGAACATGGCGATCTGGTGCCCGGCGACACGATCGAGCTGCACTACGTTCACACCACGGCCCAGATCACTCCGGGTGCAACACTGGGTTCGTGCCTGAGCGATTCCATCATGAACCCGCAGCTGCGCGTCGAAGCGCAGGTGTTTGTTCTGGTGAACGACGACTCGGCTGCGGATTTCGTTGAGCTGATGAAGCACGAAGTTGTCGACGGCTTCCATCAGGCGGTGAATATCCCCACCGATATGGGCGAGCCGGTGCAATATGCAGGCTCTACCACGGGTCCGGGCTACAACGAAAAGGGCTCGCCCCTGCAAGTGACCTGGAGCGTGCGCCCCAAGGTCATGAAGGTCAGCATTTCTTCTGTTGACGCATGGCTGAAGGATAACGCGTTTGACGAAGACCACGCACACGGCGTGCGCAATCTGGTGATCAATCCGGATCTGCTGTCGCCGATGTAATCGGTCCGATAGCCGGAAAAACGACCCCGTCGCAGATTGCGGCGGGGTTTTTCGTTTAATGGCCTGTGGCTTCTAATGGCCTGTGGCTTCGATCTGCACGGTCTGGCGCACTTGGCCGCCATCGCGATCAAAAATCAGGATCTGGTCGTCCGCTGTCACAATCGCATACCAGTCGCGGCCTTGGGTAAAGGCCTGCGCCTCTGTGCCGTCTGGCAGGCTGATGCCTTCGGGCAAAGTCAGGTCAGGTTGCTGGAAGCGGATGACAAACAGCGCGATGATCACTAGAAGGCCCGCAATCATGGTGCCGGTCAGGACCGTTACCAGAATTTTCAGAAACCGGACCTCGGGGGCCGGAGCAGGGGTGTCATCCATGTCGTCCATCCGCATAAGCGTTGTGATCGGGGCCAATCCGCCCGCACGTCTTGATAAGGCCCTTGCGCGCGATGTGCCAGAGGAGGCGTCGCTGTCGCGCACACGTCTTGGCCGTTTGATTGCGGACGGTCAGGTTATGAAGGGCGGCGCGGCCGTGACAGACCCCAAGGCCAAGGTGGCGGAAGGCGATGAATTCGAACTCGTTGTCCCGCAGGCCGAGGATGTTGAAACCCGTCCTGAAGATATTCCGCTGGATATTCTCTACGAAGACGAAGACCTGATCGTCGTCAACAAACCCGCTGGCATGGTGGTCCATCCCGCGCCCGGTTCGCCGTCCGGCACCTTGGTGAATGCGTTGCTGCATCATTTCGGCGGCAATCTGTCCGGCATCGGTGGTGAAAAACGTCCGGGCATCGTGCACCGGATCGACAAAGATACCTCTGGCCTTTTGGTTGTGGCCAAATCGGACCGCGCCCATCACGGGCTGGCCAAACAGTTCGAGGCGCATACCGTAGACCGTGCCTATCTGGCGCTTGCCTTTGGTGTGCCCGATGCGGCGGACCCGCGTCTGAAGGGCGTGCGCGGTGTGTCGTTCGAAAGTGGTGCGACTATCAAGATCACGACGAACCTTGCGCGCCACAAAACGGATCGTCAGCGGCAAGCGGTATATTTCGGCACAGGCCGTCACGCGATCACCCGCGCGCGGACGTTGGAAACCTTTGGCAACCCGCCGACGATGTCGCTGTTGGAATGCCGTCTGGAAACGGGCCGGACCCATCAGATTCGTGTGCACATGGCCCACACAGGTCATGGTCTGATCGGCGATCCGGTCTATGGCGGAAAGCGCAAGATCAGCGCCAAGGCGTTGTCGCCAGAGGCGTTGGAAGCGATAGGCGCCTTTGACCGCCAGGCGCTTCATGCCGCCCTTCTGGGCTTTATCCATCCGGCCACGGACGAAGAAATGACCTTCGAAGCCCCGCTGCCCGAAGACATGGCAGGGCTTCTGGAGGTATTGCGTAAGGGCTGACGTCAGACGCGCGCCTTGATCAGCAGCCAAAGGCAGAACGCGCTTTCTGCAATGAAGGGCAGAATGAACGCAGCCTCGTAGGTCGTCACATATGCAGGGAGGGCGACGCGGACGATGCCGCCCCCGATATAGATCAGGCCGGAAAGGAACAGACCGGTCAGGATCAAGGTCGGAACGCCATTGCGCGACCAAAGCGCGATTACCAAAAGCATGGTGCCGATGCCGAAAAAGATCAGGCCAATGTCATAGGCAATGGCGTGGCTTTCCAGCAGGACTGACACCAACGCAGGATCGGTGGTCACGATCAAAGGCACCGCTGCCAGCATCAGAACCCCTGTGCCAATCAGGGCTGCTTGCATCAGACGGAACACCATGGATGCAACAGCCAAGCTGGGCGAGGTGAAGCGGATCAGGCGGAACAGAATAACGGCAAGGCCAATATCCGCCGCCAGCATCGTGATGTCGCCAAGCAGGCTGATGCGGAACGTCCCCAGATTATGGGCAATGCCCGCGGCGGGAATGAATGACGCAAGCAGTGGGCCGCGCAGGATCATCTCGCTTGTGATGCCAGAAAAGATGATGACCAGATAAAGGACACCAGCCCAACGTTCGGGGCGCCACGTCGGGGCGCTATAGGATGTGTAGCTAATCGTTTGCATGACTGAATAATTCCATTGGGTTTCAAGATGCCCCCAGTTAGGCCAGCCCCGATCCGCTGGAAATTGCCCAAAATCGGACTTCACCCATGCAGAAATGCATAAGAGCGGTTGTAACACACAGCACAGGTGCTTGAGCGCACGGAAATAAGGGATCAATTCGCTGATTTCGGCGTTAAATAAACGAAACTCTTGGAAACGAGTGCTTGAAACCCCTCAGGTGGCCACCCATATGGATGTTAAGCCTGTAAACATTAGGAGGGATGGAGATGACAAGTAATTATAAAAACCTTCCGGCACCGTCCCCGGAAGCTGGCCTGAGCCGGTACCTTCAGGAAATTCGCAAGTTCCCTCTGCTAGAGCCGGAACAGGAATACATGCTGGCCAAACGCTGGGTCGAAGATCAGGATACTGAATCCGCCCATCAGCTGGTCACAAGTCACCTGCGTTTGGCGGCGAAAATCGCGATGGGTTATCGCGGCTATGGCCTGCCGCAGGCCGAAGTGATTTCCGAGGCCAACGTGGGCCTGATGCAGGCTGTGAAACGTTTCGACCCTGAAAAGGGCTTCCGCCTTGCGACCTACGCAATGTGGTGGATCCGTGCATCTATTCAGG
Source organism: Thalassococcus sp. (assembly GCF_982780845.1). Classification (NCBI taxonomy): domain Bacteria; kingdom Pseudomonadati; phylum Pseudomonadota; class Alphaproteobacteria; order Rhodobacterales; family Roseobacteraceae; genus Thalassococcus; species Thalassococcus sp. The sequence continues at coordinate 34,123 of NZ_CEYADA010000008.1, read as the reverse complement.
AATACATCCTGCGGTCCTGGAGCCTTGTGAAGCTTGGCACCACGTCGGCCCAGAAAAAGCTGTTCTTCAACCTCCGTAAGGCCAAAAGCCGCATCGGCGCGCTGGAAGACGGTGACTTGCGTCCGGAACACGTGGAAAAGATCGCGAATGACCTGGGCGTGACCGAAGACGAAGTGATTTCGATGAACCGTCGTATGGCTGGTTCGGATGCATCGCTGAACGCGACGGTCGGCTCCGAAGGCGAAGGCACGATGCAGTGGCAGGATTGGCTGGAAGACGAAGACGCCGACCAAGCCGCGGATTACGAGGCGCGCGACGAACTTGAAACGCGCCGCGAGATGCTGGCCGAAGCCATGAGCGTTCTGAATGATCGTGAAAAGGACATTCTGGTCAAGCGCCGCCTGTCAGACAACCCGCTGACGCTTGAGGATTTGTCAGGCGAATACGACGTCAGCCGCGAACGTATCCGGCAGATCGAAGTGCGCGCATTCGAAAAGCTGCAAAAGCGGATGCGGGAATTGGCCAAAGAACAAGGTCTGCTACCTGCGGTATAGACTCTGTTAGCGATATCATTCAAAAACCGCCCGAGGATTTCGGGCGGTTTTTTTGTGCTGGTCCGAAATTATTTAAGATGTTAACTAAAATATCAGATATTTTGGAGGGGTAGTTACCATGACTGTAGTCCGTTGGGGCATTCTTGGCGCGGCGAATTTCGCCAAGGAACATATGGCACGCGCCATTCACGCCGCCGAAGGGGGCGAGCTGGCTGCTCTGGCAACATCTTCGGCCGAAAAGGCAGAAGGCTTCAAAGCATTTGCGCCTGACTTGAAGGTTCACAGCAGCTATGACGCGCTGCTGGAAGACCCCGATATTGATGCGGTCTACATCCCGCTGCCCAACCATTTGCATGTTGAATGGACATTGCGCGCGGTCGCCGCGGGCAAGGCGGTGCTGTGCGAAAAGCCGATCGCGATGAACGCGAATGAAATCGACCGCCTGATCGAAGCACGCGATGATGCCGGTGTTCTGGTGGCCGAGGCCTATATGATCGTGCATCATCCGCAGTGGCGCAAAGCACGCCGATTGCTGCACGAAGGCAAGATCGGTACGCTTGTCGATACGCAGGTGCGTTTCAGCTTTAACAACCCCGATCCAGAAAACATTCGCAACCAAGCCAACACAGGTGGCGGCGGCCTGCCGGATATTGGCGTCTACGCCTTTGGGTCGGTGCGCTACGTCACCGGTGAAGAGCCCGAGGAAATCCTTGGCACGGATGTGGCTTGGGAAAACGGCGTCGATACGCGGGCGCACGTTACGGCGCGCTTCCCGTCGTTCCACTACACAGGCATGGTATCGACCCGCATGTCGCCTTTCCAGGAGGTGCTGTTCCACGGAGACGAGGGCGTCATCCGCCTGACAGCCCCGTTCAACGCAGGCGTCTACAGCCAAGCCGAAGTGCATCTGCAAACCCCTGATGGCACCGTGACGACATGGCGTTTCCCGAACGTGAATCAATACGTTCTGCAGGTCGAAGCCTTCAACCGTTCGGTTTCGGACAAGGTCGTGTATCCGTGTCCGCTCGAATTCTCGAAGGGAACGCAGCGGATGATCGACATGGTCTATGAGGCAGCTAAAGCCTAATACTGCGACCCTGAAAGCATAAAAAAACCGGCTGTATCAAACGATGCAGCCGGTTTTTTCAATGTGTCTTATGCGTTTGTCAGGCGACGTTTTTATTCGCCGGTTTTTTCGCTGGGGGCGTTGTGCCCGAGTTCTGATCGATAAAGTCCAGAACCAGCGGACGGATGTTGTTGCGCCAGCTGTTGCCCGCGAAAATACCGTAGTGGCCAGCGCCTTCTTCGACGTGGAACGCTTTTTTGCTGTCGGGCAGGCCGGTCAGCAGATCAAGCGCCGCAACGCATTGGCCAGGGGCCGAGATATCGTCTTTGGAGCCTTCAACCGTCTTCACAGCGACGGTTGTGATTTTGCCGATGTCGACCTTGTGGCCAGCAACCACGAATTCGTTTTTGGCAATCTCGCGCTTTTTAAAGACGCGATCGACCGTCGATAGGTAGAATTCCGCAGCCATGTCCATGACCGCCAGATATTCATCGTAGAACTTGTTGTGGTGGTCGTGATCCGACGCTTCGCCGCGAACGATGCGGTTGATCTGGTCGTTGAACGCTTTCGAATGGCGTTCTGCGTTCATAGACATGAAGGACGACAGCTGAAGCAAGCCCGGATACACGCGGCGACCTACGCCTTCGTATTTGAAGCCAACGCGCTGGATCATCATTTCTTCCAGCTGGCCCATGGTCACGCGGCGGCCAAAGTCGGTTACTTCGGTGGGGGCGGCATCGGGATCGATGGGGCCACCGATCAACGTCAGGCTGCGCGGCTGTGCATCGGGTTCGATTTCAGCAAGGTAGGCCGTGGCCGCCAACGTCAGTGGGGCAGGCTGGCAAACAGCGATGACATGGGTGTCAGGGCCGAGGTGTTTCATGAAGTCTACAAGGTACAAAGTGTAGTCTTCGATATCGAACTTACCCGCACTTACAGGAATGTCTCTCGCATTATGCCAATCAGTGACATAGACTTCACAATTAGTGATGAGGGATTTCACCGTCGAACGGAGGAGCGTCGCGTAATGGCCGGACATGGGGGCAACGAGCAAAATCTTGCGCGGCTGCACTGGTCTGCCAGACACTTCAAAGTGGATAAGATCACCGAAGGGACGTTCAACCACGTGTTTGATGTTCACCAGATGGTCTTTGCCGTCGTCACAGGTAAAGGATCCCAGACCCCAGTCGGGTTTGGCCACCATACGTTCAAAGCTGCGTTCTGTGATGTCGCCCCAAGCGGCCATCCACTGGATCGCAGGGTTGGGTACCATCGCCATGAGCGGATAGGATGCAAAGGTCTTGGCCGTCGCGCCAAGCCACTGGTTCGTATTTCGAACCGTTTCCATCATGTCGTACGTCGCCATATAGCGCATGGTGTTACTCCTTTACATGCACCTTACGGTGCGCCGATTACCAACAGGATTGCAGGCAAAACGGGTTTTCTGCATAGCAGAAGAGCGTAGGGAGGATTTCGTCCAATGGCAACTGAGACCATAGAAGAAGGTCAAAACACCGCAGACCTTGATCAATTTCAGCGCAACATGGTCAAGGTTGAAGAGCTCTCTCAACGTCTGATTGCTGCTTTGCAGAAAAAAGAGACGGTGAATGCTGCACTGCACGGACCGAATCAGGAATTGTACGCCAAGGCGATGAAAGCCTACTGGCACGAGTGGATGACGAACCCCACAAAGGTTCTGGAACACCAGATCGAATACTGGGGAAAATCTGTTCTTCATTTTGTCGACGCGCAAAAGGCGCTGGCCAGTGGCAAGTTGAAAGCGCCCGAGAATCCGGGCCCGAAGGACCGCCGCTTCAGCAATCCGCTGTGGGACACGCATCCCTATTTCAATTTCATCAAGCAGCAGTACCTGATTAACGCAGCCGCGATTGAACAGGCGGTTGACGACGTTGAAGATATCGAACCGGTCGAAAAGCGCCGGCTGAATTACTTTGCCCGCCAGATCGTCGATATGATGTCGCCGACCAATTTTCTGGCGACAAACCCTGATGCGCTTGAAAAAGCAATTCAGACTGAAGGCGAAAGTCTGGTCAAAGGTCTGGAAAACCTGATCGCGGATATCGAGGCGAACAAGGGCGAGATGCTTGTGCGCCTGTCTGACGACAGTTCGTTCAAGATCGGCGAGAACATCGCAACAGCCAAGGGCGAGGTCGTGTTCCGCGACCGTATGATGGAGCTGATCCAGTATTCGCCGACCACCGACGAGGTGCGCGAAACGCCGATCATTCTGTTCCCGCCGTGGATCAACAAATTCTACATTCTCGACCTGAAGCCTGAAAACAGCTTTATCCGCTGGGTCGTCGATCAGGGATATACGCTGTTCGTGGTAAGCTGGGTCAATCCCGATGCCACGTACAAAGATGTGGGCTTGGATACCTACATCGAAGAAGGCTACCTGACCGCGATCGAAGAGGTCAAAAAGCTGACCAAGCAGCCCAAGGTCAACGCCATTGGTTACTGTATCGCGGGCACAACGCTTAGCCTGACGCTGTCGCTGATGAAAAAGCGTGGCGACAAGTCGGTCAAATCGGCGACTTTCTTCACCACCCTCACTGATTTCAGCGAACAGGGCGAGTTCACGCCCTTTCTGCAGAACGATTTCATCGATGGAATCGAGGAAGACGTGACCGAGCACGGGCTGCTGCGTTCATTTATTATGGCGCGAACATTCAGTTTCCTGCGCTCAAACGATCTGATCTATCGTCCGGCCATTCGCAGCTACATGATGGGCGAAACGCCCCCTGCGTTCGATCTGTTGTTCTGGAACGGCGATGGTGCCAACCTTCCGGCGCGCATGGCGATCGAGTATCTGCGCGGGTTGTGTCAGGATAATCGTTTTGCGGATGGCGGGTTCGAGCTGATGGGCGAAACCCTGAACCTGAAAGACGTCGACGTGCCATTGTTTGCCGTGACCTGTGAAAACGATCACATCGCCGCATGGAAAGACTGTTATCGCGGCGTCCAGAAGATGGGGTCAAAGAACAAGACCTTCGTTCTGTCTGAATCCGGCCATGTCGCGGGCATCGTGAATCCGCCGAACAAGAACAAGTACGGCCACTACGTGAACGAAGACCTTAAAGCGTTGCCGGATGAATGGCAGGAAAAAGCGGACTACCACAAAGAATCCTGGTGGCCGGTTTGGGAAAAATGGATCGCCAAAAAGTCCGGTAAATGGGTGCCCGCACGGCAGCCAGGAGATTCGAAACATCCGTCTTTGGGGCCTGCTCCGGGCGAGTATGTGAAGGTCAAGGCACGCGCTGAAGGCGAATAAAGCTTAAAAATCCGATGGTTCGCAGATTTTTTCTGCACCGCAGCAAAAACACTTGAAATGCTGCAGTGCAGCACGTATGTTATTTGCAGCTGCAGAGAAACGCAGGGTGGTCCTGCCAGACGCAAGCCAAAAGGATTTGAAAGATGGCCAACACACAAGACTTTACTGCGATGATGAAAGACATGATGGGCGCATTCCCGGTTGACACAGCTGCGATGGAAGATGCCTTCAAAACAACAGCAACTCTGAACGAGAAGCTTTCGACAGTTGCGATCGACGCTGCGACAAAATCCAGCGAGATCTCGACAAAATGGACAAAAGACACACTGTCCAAGATGGCTGACATCTCGAAAGCAAAAGCAGAGCCTGCTGACTACGCAAAAGCAATGACTGACTTTGCTTCCGCACAGGCTGAAATGGCTGCCGAGCACATGGCTGCTTTCGCTGAAGTTGCGAAGAAAGTTCAGGTGGACACAGTCGAACTGATGATGGCTGCTGGCAAAGACTTCTCCGAAGAAGCAACAGCCGCAGTTAAAAAAGCTACTGCAGAAGCGACCGCGACAGCGAAAAAAGCCGCAACTGCTAAGTAAGTTTACCAGTTCCTTTTACCAGTATTTGCGCCTCTCCTCCTCCCTTTAATGGCGCAAATCTTATGGCGGGCCGCATGGCCCGCCTTTTTTGTTTGCATCAAGTGACTTGCTCTAATGTTCTGCAAGTGCAAAGCTTTGTTGCACCTGCAGGATGGATTGGGAGGATTCCGTGGCCGAAACCGATAAGCCGTTGCTGATCAAGCGATATGCCAGCCGCCGTCTGTATAATACCGAAACCAGCGATTACGTGACGCTGGAGGATATTTCCGGATTTATCCGTGATGGACGGGACGTGAAGATTGTTGACCTGAAGTCAGGCGATGACCTGACACGACAATATCTTCTGCAAATCGTCGCCGAACATGAAAGCAAGGGCGAAAGCGTTCTGCCGATCAACGTGCTGACCGATCTGGTTCGCAGCTATACGACACAGGCGACGTCGGTTGTGCCACAATTCCTTGCGCAAAGCTTTGAAATGTTCCGAGACAGCCAAAGCAAATGGGTCGAGAACGTCAACGCGATGAACCCGATGGCCAGTGTGCCGGGCTTTGAAGCGATGCAAGCGCAGCAAGAAGCCTTCCTGAAAGCCATGACCGGTGGCATGGGGTCACAGTGGTCCGCGCCCCAAACTGAAAAAGAAGACGCGGCAGAAGGCGACGATCTGGACTCGATCAAGCGCGAACTGGCCGAGCTTCAAAAGAAGCTGGCCAAGTTCAGCGACTGATAAGGATTTCGGTTCAGGTGCCGTACGCCTGAACCGGCCCAGTGGCCAGTTCAGCTGCCGTCAGCAGCGCCTGTGCGACCTCATCACATTCGGCCAAAGTTAGTCGGGCAGGCAGCCGCGTGTCGCAAGCCCGCATCAACATGGCGCGCGTGTTCGGCAGTTCGATCTGTTCCGGAAGAAATTCCCAGTTCCAGAAGGCACGCGCGTTGTTCGTGCTCAGGCCAAACACCTGCACCTTGATCCCGCGTTCGTCGGCATGGGCCACGAACGCTCGGACTTCGTCATCCGACATATTGCGAAGGTTAAACTGGATCGAATCCGGCGCACGGGTTTCGGGGCCGAGCGGATCAGGCACGTCGATCCAGGGCGATGTGTTCAGTTGTGCCGCTACATGATCATGGTTGCGGCGGCCATCGGCCACACGACGCGCCAGATGCGGCAATTGCGGGCGGATGACTGCGGCAGACAGGTTGGAGAGGCGCACGTTGTAAAGCGGCAGCTTGTTCTGCCACTTCTCGACCGCCTCGTGCAGCACGTTGTGCTTTTTCCAATTCGCCTCATAAGCGCCGGACATAATGATCGCACGGGCCACCAGATCGGCGTCGTTCGTTACCATCAAGCCGCCTTCGCCAGCGTTGATCAGTTTGTAGCTTTGGAACGAAAAGCACCCGATCTTGCCGATGGTGCCGATCTTGCGCCCGTTCCACAGCGTCCCGAGGCTGTGAGCGGCGTCCTCGACCACCGGAATATTGCGCGCATCACACAGCGCCATGATCGCATCCATATCCGATGTATGGCCGCGCATATGGCTGATGATCACGGCATCGACCGTATCCAGCTTGCGTTCGAAATCGGCCAGATCGACGCGATAGTTGTCGCCGACCTCGCACAGCACGGGGATGCATTCGGCATGCACCACCGCCGACGGAACGGCGGCAAAGGTAAAGGCGGGGATCATCACGCGGGCATCGCGGGGCAGGCCAAGTGCCTTGAGTGCGATGAACAAAGCGGCAGAGCAGCTCGATACCGCCAGCGCGTATTTCATGCCCAGTGCTTCGGCGAATTCCTGTTCCAGCAAAGTGACGGGGCTGTCTTCTGGCGCCGTGTATCGAAACAGATCGCCGGATTGAAGCAGTCGATCAATTTCGGCACGGGCCTCGGCCGGGATCGGTTCTGCATCGTGCATATTCGAAGTCATTGCTGGCTCCTAACTGTCCTTAACCATTTGTAGTTTGCCAAAGGCAATCCGCCAAGCGTTAAGAATTGACCGTTTTGTAACGCCTACAGACCGATCCGGTCCCGCAATGCGAACCATGTCATGGCCAGCGCCAAAAGCGGGCTGCGGAAGGCACCGCCACCGGGGAAGGCGGGCAGGGGAACCAATGCCAATGCATCGAAACCCGCCGCCTGTCCTTGGATCGCTTGCGCCATCAACTGGCCTGCGTGCACCGCAGTGCCAACGCCATGGCCGGAATAGCCCGACGCTGACAGCATATTCGGGGCAGGGCGGGTCAGGTAAGGCATGCGTTTGCGCGTGATCGCCAGCGTGCCGCCCCATGCGTAGTCCAGTTTGACGTCTTTCAGCTGCGGGAAAACCTCAAGCATCGGTTTGGACACGACCGCACGGATATCGGAGGGGAATTTGTAGCCATAGCTTTCGCCACCACCGAACAACATCCGTCCATCGTCGCTCAGACGGAAGTAGTTCACAACGAACTTGGAGTCCGCGACGGCAACATCCTTTGGCATGATCTCCTGCGCGCGATCCCCCAGCGGTTCGGTCGCGACAATGAAGTTGTTGATGGGCATCACCCGCGCGGCGACCTTTTGTTCAAGGCCACCCAGATAGCCGTTTGCAGCAAGGATCACATGATCGGCGACAACACGGCCTGCATCGGTCTGGACCGTGATCTGCGCACCTTTCTGAATGTGGTGCACATGACTGCGTTCATAAATCGTGGCACCGGCAGATTGCGCCGCACGCGCCAGCCCGAGCGCCAATCGCAAAGGGTGCAGGTGCGCGGCGTCATGATCCAGTATACCGCCAGTATACAACGGCGATCCGCAGACCTCGCGCAGCGCTTTCTGATCCAGAACCTCGATCTGGTCATAGCCGTATGCGCGCCGCATGTGATCTGCGTAGTCGTGCAGATACTTAACGTCAGAGGCCTTGGTGCCCGTCCACGCCACACCGGGTTTGATCTGGCAATCGATCTGGTGTTTCGCAATCAGGGATTTAACCAGCGCCTTGGCGTCTTCCCCCAGATCCCAAAGCTGTTTCGCGTGATCTGTGCCCAACATCTTTTCCAGCGTGAACTGGTCCATACGCTGGCCTGATCCCAACTGACCACCATTGCGCCCCGACGCGCCAAAGCCTACGCGATGCGCCTCTAGCAAGACGACGTTCATACCGGCCTCGGCCAGATGCAAAGCCGAACTCAGGCCCGTATATCCACCGCCGATGATGCAAACATCCGCCCTCACTTCGCCTTTCAGGGGCGGGCATTCGGGCAGCGGCGTAGCCGTGGCGGCGTAGTAGCTGGACGGGTATTCGCCGCGCCGGTCGTTGGAAAACAGCAGGTCCATTCGTCAGACGTTCAGCAGCAGGTGTTCGCGTTCCCACGGGCTGATCACTTGCAGGAATTCTTCGTATTCGGTGCGTTTCACGATGGAATAGACGCGCGCAAATTCCGGCCCCAGAATTTCGTGCAGTTCTTTGGCCTCGTCAAATTCGTCCAATGCCTGTCCCAGAACGCGGGGGATATCGCCTTCGCCTTCATAGGCGTCGCCGCGGAATTGTTTCGACGGGCGCACTTCGTTCTTGATGCCAAGATAGCCACAAGCCAGCGATGCCGCGATGCCCAGATAGGGGTTACAATCCATGCCCGCCAGACGGTTTTCGACGCGGCGGCTGACAGGGCCGGACAGCGGAATACGGATGCCGGTCGTGCGGTTGTCGCGGCCCCATTCCAGATTGATCGGCGCGGCGTGGTCTTTGACGTAACGGCGGTAGGAATTCACGTAAGGGGCCAGAACGGCGATGGCCGCCGGCATGTATTTCTGCAAGCCGCCGATGAAGTAGTAAAACGCATCCGTTTCCCCGCCTTGCGGCCCCGAGAACAGGTTTTCGCCGGTTTCGATATCAAGGATCGAATGGTGGATGTGCATAGCCGATCCGGGTTCGTCGGCAATGGGTTTCGCCATGAACGTGGCAAAGCAATCATGGCGCAGCGCGGCTTCGCGGATCAGGCGTTTGAAGTAGAACACCTCGTCTGCCAGCTTGACCGGATTGCCGTGACGCAGGTTGATTTCCAGCTGGCCAGCGCCGCCTTCCTGCGTGATGCCGTCGATTTCAAAACCTTGCGCTTCGGCAAAGTCATAGATGTCGTCGATCACGGGGCCGAATTCGTCGACAGCCGTCATCGAATAGGCCTGACGCGCGGCAGCAGGGCGGCCTGAGCGACCCATCATCGGCTGGATGGATTGCGCCGGATCAAGGTTGCGGGCGACCAGATAGAATTCCATCTCGGGTGCGACGACGGGCTTCATACCCTCTTTGTTATAAAGCTCGACCACGCGTTTCAGCACGTTGCGCGGGGCAAACGGGATCGGGCGTTCTTTGCGGTCATAGGCGTCGTGGATCACCTGAAGCGTCCAGTCCCCCGTCCACGGTGCGGCTGTGGCTGTGGACATGTCTGGCTTCAGGATCATGTCGCGTTCGATAAAGCCTTCGTTTTCGTCGGCCGCTTCACCCCAATCGCCCGTAATCGTCTGGTAAAAGATCGAGTCCGGCAGGTGGAAATAGTCTTGGCGTGCAAACTTGGATGCGGGCACGGCCTTGCCTCGGGCAATGCCGGGCAGGTCCGAGATGATGCATTCGACCTCATCCAGTTTTTGCCCCTCAAGAAAGGTTTGCGCTGCCTCTGGCAGGGTTTCGATCCAGTCGCTCATGAAAAAGGCTCCTCGCCGCGAAAGAAACGGGCGAATTGTTTGGCCATCCGTGCGCTATCCAGCGTTTGGCCCAGTTCTTGTTTGGCGGCGTCCAGTTGGGTGTCAGGCACCACACCGCGTCCGCGCGTGTCGATCAGCCCGCCGACGAAGGTATCGCCGAATTCGGGATGTGGCTGAACCGTATAGGCTTTTTGCCCATAAAGCAGCGCGGCATTTTCGCAAAAATCGTTCCGTCCCACCACCTTGGCCTCGGGCGGGGTTTGAACCACCTGATCCTGATGCCACGCGTGAATGCGCATTTTGCCTTCGGGCATATCGTATTCGGTGGGGCCAACGGCCCAGCCGCCGGCGAACTTTTCCACCTTTCCCCCCAGCGCCTGCGCGATGATTTGGTGACCGAAACAGACGCCAACCATAGGGGTTCCGCGTGCATAGGCGTCGCGGATCAGATCCTCAAGCGGGGGGATCCAGTCGTGATCTTCATAGACCCCGTGCTTTGATCCAGTGATCAACCACCCGTCAGCGGCGTCCGCGCCGGATGGGAACTGGTTTTGCACGACAGAATATGTATCGAACTCAAACCCTTCATCCGCCAGAAGTTTGGCGAACATATCAGGGTATTCACCGGTTTCAGACACGAGTTCAGTTGGTGCCAGTCCGGTTTGCAGTATGCCGATTTTCATGAATCACACATGGGATGTCCTGAGGGCCAAGTTAGGCGTCGTGCCTGCCCCCGTCAAACGGTGTCGAGATAGATTTCCACCTGCTCGGTCGGGGAAAGTTCGGCCATGTAGAACAGCTCTTGTTTCTTGGTCAGAACGAAGTTGCGTATCAGTTCTTTAGAGAAGATGCGCGGCATTTCAGGGCTGGCCTCAAAGCGGTCGATGGCGGTTTGCCAATCGGTGGGCATATGCTCCATCTCTTGGGCATAGGCGTTGCCATTGATCGGTGCAGGCGGCTCTTTGCCGTCTTCGATCCCGTTCAACGCGGCACCCAGGATTGCGGCAAGGCTGAGGTATGGGTTCACGTCCCCACCTGCGACACGGTGTTCGATACGACGCGCGGCGGGGCTGCCTGACGGAATACGGATTGCGGCGGTGCGGTTTTCATACGCCCAGCACAATCCGGTCGGGGCATGGGCGTCAGGCACAAGGCGGTCGTAAGAATTCAGATGCGGTGCAAAGACCAGCGCAGAATCCTGCATCGCGTTCAGGCAACCGGCTACGGCGTGGCGCAGGGTGTCGGTGCCTTTGGGGCCGCCATCGTCGAATACGTTTTTGCCCTCTTCATCCAGAACAGAGAAATGCGTGTGCATGCCGGAACCCGCGTAATCCTCATAGGGTTTCGCCATGAACGAGGCCGCAAAGCCGTGGCGACGCGCCAGACCGCGCACCAGCATTTTGAAAAGCCATGCATCATCTGCCGCGCGCAGGGCATCTTCGCCGTGCATCAGGTTGATTTCGAACTGGCCCAGACCTGCTTCGGAAATCGCGGTGTCGGCGGGAATGTCCATCGCTTCGCAGGCGTCATAGAGATCGGTGAAGAACACGTCGAACTGATCCAGCGCGCGGATCGACAGGGTTTCTGCAGCCTTGCGGCGTTTGCCCGAGCGGGGGGAAATCGGCACTTCCAGCTTGCGACCGGAGTCGTCGATCAGAAAGAACTCAAGCTCCATCGCGACGCATGGCGTCAGACCGCGCGCCTTGTAGCGTTCGATCACCGCACGCAGGGCCTGACGGGGGTCGCCATCGTAGGGTGTTCCGTTTTCATGAAACATCCAGATCGGCAGAAGGGCAGTGGGCGCCTCGAGCCACGGCATCGGGATAAAGCCACGATCGGTCGGACGCAGAACGCCATCACGGTCGCCGGATTCAAACACCAGCGGACTGTCGTCGATATCTTCGCCCCAGATGTCCAGGTTCAGAACCGAAAGCGGAAAGCGCGTGCCATCTTCGACAACCTTATCCGCAAAGCGCGTCGGGACCCGTTTGCCACGGGGCTGGCCGTTCAAGTCACAGGCCGCGACGCGGATTGTTCTGATTTGGGGATTTTTGCGAAGATAGTTCTTGATGGTCGCGTTGGACATTGGTGGCTCGTATAATTTGATCAAATTATTGATAGCGTCGATATGAGTCATCTGGCAAGCTTTGTGTTGCCAAAGAAAACAGCACCCTTTCCGGTTTGCCTGTTTTGCAGGCTATCGGATCAGGTTCATGCGCGGCTTGATCTTGCTGCGGCGATTTTCCGGCAGGTGACGGTTCAGTCGGCGGTTCATGATGCCGAACAGACCGATGATCACCAAGGTCAGCAGAATGAAATAGCCCGCAAGAATGGGGTAGGGCACGAACGGGTTGAACGTTTTGTCGGCAAAGTAGTTCGCGTAATACAGCGCGTCGCCCCGCTGTTGCCACGCGGGAAAGCCCGAGAAAAAGACAAGCGTCGTCGAATGGAACAGAAAGATCGCTTCGTTCGTATAGGCGGGCCACGCAAGGCGCAGCATGGTGGGCCACGTGATGCGTTTGAACCGTGACCAACCTGTCAGGCCATAGGCATCTGCGGCCTCGATATCGCCCTTGGGGATCGATTGCAGCGCGCCATAGAAAATCTCGCCTGAATAGGCGGCGGTGTTCAGGAATAGAACGATCAGCGCGCCCAGCCATGCGGATGTGAACATGTCAAAGAAGGGGCTGACCTGTTTCAGCGATAGGAACAGGAAGTAGGCAAAGAAGAACTGGATGAACAGCGGCGAGCCACGGAATATAAAGATGAACCAGTCCGAGATTTTGCGGATTACAGGGTTCTTGGATGCCTTGCCCATCGCCACAGCTGTCGCCAGAGCAAAGCCCGATGCCAGTGCCAGAACGCCGAAGTAGATATTCCACAGCAGGCCCGATCCGATCAGCGTGAACTGCTGGCAGAGCGTGAACCCTTCACGCGGCAACAGGCGTTCGCCATAGCCGATAGACCGCAGGCCGTAGTCAGCGATTGTTTCCCAACAGCTCATACCGCCGCCTTCCGTTGTGCTTCGCCAGCGGCGGTGGCTTGGCCTTTGGTCAGGCGGGCCATGATGCGGTCCAGAACGACCTCGGACACTTTGGTGAAGCTCAGGTAGAAGATCAGCAGCGCAAAGAAGTACCACATGCGCCAGTCGCCATGGGGATAGTCGGTGAACCGCGCCGTTTTTGCGCCACCCAGTTCGCGGGCCCAATAGACGATGTCTTCGATACCAAGCAGGAACAGCAGCGGCGTTGCCTTGATCAGCACCATCCACAGGTTCGACAGGCCGGGCAAGGCATAGACCCACATCTGCGGCACAAGAATGCGCCAGAACGTCTGACGGCGCGACATGCCATAGGCCTCGGCTGTTTCGATCTGGGCGCGGGGAACGGCCTTCATCGCGCCATAAAGCACGTTGGCCGCAAAGGCGCCAAAGACGATTGAGAAGGTCAGGACGGCAAGGAAAAAACCGTAGGTTTCATGCATCCACTGTGGCGAGGTGCCCAATGGCAGTTTGGCTGCTGCGCAGACCACGAAATCATTGCCTTGGCGGATGGGCTCATCCCAATCGGGGCACTTCAACTGATGGCGCAGCCACTCGAACGCTTGGTCCAAGGCGATGACGAAAAACAGGAAAAAGGCGATGTCGGGCACGCCACGCACAATCGCGATATAGCCTTTGCCAAGCCAGCTGAGCGGCAGAAACCGCGACCGCGCAGCGCTCGCGCCACCAAAACCGAAGGCCAGCGCCACAGGTGCCGTGATGGACAAAAGCAAAAGAACCGTGCCAACCGACACGTAAAGCGCCATGTGCTTGCCCGTGGTCAGGTAGCACAGCATCCAATTGAAGCCGGACAGTATGCTCGGGTCGGTACAATCCACGGCGGCAAGAACCTTTGGCGCAAAAAACGGGAAAGGCCGCGACGGGCCTTTCCCTATGTCAGAAGATTAGAACGTTGCCGAACCGGGCAGCCATTCTTCGATCAGGGCGTTCAGCGAACCGTCTGCCTTCATCGAGTCGATCGCGGCCGAGAATTTCTCTTTCAATTCGGTGTCGCTTTCGCGGATGCCCATGCCGATGCCGCCGCCCAGAAGGACGTCTTCACCAACGATGGCCACGTCAGCGGATTCTTCCGCGATGGGCGACAGGTATGCTTTGTCCGCCAGAACCGCGTCTGCTTCGCCGTTGCGAACCGCTGCAATGGTTTCGTCGGGTGTCGCGAACTCAACCAGCGTCGCGCCGGAAGACGCGATGTGGCTGGCTTGGATTGTGCCGGCCTGTGCCGCGATCACGCCACCTGCGAAATCAACGGACGCGCCATCCAGTGCCAGATAGGCGGACGGATCGGGCTGTGTGTAGTTCGACGTGAAGTCGATGACTTCGTCACGCTCGGCTGTGATCGACATACCCGCGATGATCGCATCGTAGTTGCCCGACACAAGGTTCGGAATGATCGAATCCCAGTCGTTTGTTACCCACTCGCAGGTCAGTTCGGCGCGCTTGCACAGCTCGTCGCCCAGAACGCGTTCAAAGCCGTCGACTTCGCCGGCATCGTTCAGGAAGTTGTACGGAGGGTAGGCGCCTTCGGTGCCCAGACGTACAGTTTTGGCATGGCCTTCAGCGAAAACCGCGCCTGCGGACACAGCCAGTGCCGCCGTCGCAATAATAAGTTTCTTCATGTGTCTCTCCCAGTGTCTTGGTCGCCGCGAAAATTTACGCAGGCATTGTAGAGCTCAGAAAACCGCGCAGGCGTTCCGAACTTGGGGACCCGAATAGGCGTTCAGGTGCCCCTTCTTCCTCGATCAGGCCCTGATGTAGAAACACGACATGATCACTGACGTCAGCCGCCATTTTCATGTCATGTGTCACGATCAGCATCGTCCGGCCTTCACTGGCCAGATCTTTAATAACCTTCACGACTTCTTGTTCCAGTTCCGGATCTAGGGCGGAAGTGGGTTCGTCAAACAGCAAAGCTTCGGGTTCCATGCACAAAGCGCGTGCAATGGCGGCGCGCTGCTGTTGGCCACCTGACAGTTCGGCGGGATACGCTTCGGTTTTGGCCCCGATCCCGACCTTATGCAGATAACCACGCGCCTTTTCTTCAACCTCTTTTTTGTCCCGTCCCAGTACGGTGACAGGGGCTTCCATGACATTTTCCAGAATGGTCATGTGCGCCCAGAGGTTAAACTGTTGAAACACCATCGACAGGTTTGTGCGGATACGCATCACCTGCTTGGTGTCGGCCGGATGACGATCCGAGCCATGTGTTTTCCAACGAACGGGTTCGCCTTTGAACAGGATGTCGCCCTTCTGGCTGTCTTCCAGAAGATTACAGCACCGCAAAAGCGTGGATTTGCCCGAACCCGAAGACCCGATCAGCGACACGACGTCACCGCGCTTGGCGGTGATATCGACGCCTTTCAGAACTTCCAGCGATCCATAGCTTTTGTGCAGATCGCGGATTTCAATGACTGGAGCGGGTTGGTTCACTTTCGGCGCGTTCGTATTGGTTTCGGTTGGCGCAAGCATGGTTCAAGTCAGGAGGTATTTGCAACGCGCAATATGTGACAGTTGCAGGTTATTGACCCGATAATCAATTTTACGTCGCGGCGCGACTTAATTCGAGGCGCTCACCCTTTGACGTGCGCGCGCGCTTTCCTGATCTGTCACGCCCAAAAGACCGGATACCAGCCGGACAAGCGAATCTTCTGAGGCGTCGCGCCCACCATCGGCCAGAACCACCTCCCACAGTGCTTCGATCACGGTGATCCGCGTCTCGAACGGGACTGCATTCTTGATGGCGCGGGTAAAGCGCACGGTGTCAGGGGCTTCGGATTCCAGCTGCTCGGCATCCTTGGCAAGCGTTTCTGCCTCTACGTCGTTCAGATCATAACGATGGGCCAGAACGTCCAGAATTTTGCTACGTTCCGCTGGGCTGAAATGCCCGTCAGAACGTGCAACGCGCACCAAAAGGGCAGAGACCGCAAGGCGGGCATCAGGGTCAGCCAGCGGTTGCGGGCTGGGCGAAGTCAGGCGCTTTAGAAAATCTGCAAACATATGATGTACCTAATCGCGATATCGGGTTTTCCAAGCTTCAGAGGCGGGCAAAGATCGCTTCGATCTTTTTGATCTTGTCTGTCAGCCCGTAGGGCGGGTTCACGAGGAACATGCCTGACCCGACCATCCGGTGGCCTTCCCGAACCGGCGGAAAGCGGACTTCGCTTTTCAACGCGTCGGGAAATTTTTGTTCCAGGGATTTGATCATCGGCTTGTGCGCTGCGCTGGTCAGAATCGGATACCACAGCGCCAGAATGCCGACGTTCCATTTCTGGGCGATCTGGCCAAAGAACTTGGGCAGATAGCTGTAGTCGTCCTTTATTTCCCATGACGGATCGCACAGCAGCAAACCGCGACGGGGCATTGGGGGGCACAGGCTAATCGCGGTTTCAAAGCCGTCGCGATTATAGATATTAGCGCCCCTGATGGTATTCCTCAGTGCGGCGTGTTCCTGTGGGTGCAGTTCGGACAGATGCACCGTATCGGTCGGGCGCAACAACGCCTTCGCGATCAAAGGAGAGCCCGGATAGGCGTTTGCGCCATGTTCATTGCGGATGCGTGCAAGCGTCTGGCGATAAGGATGGTCGCTGGGCAGCGCATCCTCCAGACGTGCTACACCGCCAGCTGCTTCTTGCGTTTTCTGTGCCTCGTCGCCCGACAAATCATACAGCGCACGGCCCGCGTGGGTTTCCATGTAGCTGATGGGTTTGTCTTTCAGCGTCAGATAGGCAAGCACATCCGCCAGAATGGCGTGCTTGTGAACATCGGCCAGATTACCGGCATGAAAGGCGTGTTGATACGATAGCATGCTGGCCTGTTAGCTTTTTCGAGTGGCCGACACAACGCTAGCCGCGCGCGAAGGCACGGCGCAACTTGGCTAAGTACGACTGTTTAAGGATTTCGGGACGAGAAAGTCAAAAAGGCGGCCCTGATGGCCGCCCTTGGGGGTGTCGGACGGCCTGTGATGGACGTGTTTAAACCAGTCGGGAAATGTCCTTGGCCGCGCGGATGAAATCTTTGAACAGCGGATGCGGCGCAAAGGGTTTGGACTTCAGTTCCGGGTGGAACTGAACGCCGATGAACCACGGGTGGTCTTTCCATTCCACAATCTCGGGCAGTTTGCCGTCCGGCGACATACCCGAGAACTGAAGACCGCATTCTTCCAGCTTGTCCTTGTAGGAAATGTCGACCTCATAACGGTGACGGTGGCGTTCATCGATGGCTGTCGTGCCATAGATTTCCGCCACTTTGGACCCTTCGGTCAGAACCGCGTCATAGGCACCAAGGCGCATTGTGCCGCCTTTGTCATCAGCCACGGAACGATTGACCTTTTCGTTGCCCTGAACCCATTCCTTAAGGTGGTAAACGACTGGTTCAAAACGTTTTTTTCCAGCTTCGTGGTCGAATTCTTCCGAGCCCGCGCGGTCCATGCCAGCCACGTTCCGCGCCGCTTCGATAACCGCCATCTGCATACCCAGACAAATGCCCAAGTAAGGCACATTGTGTTCACGGGCGAACTGGGCGGCTTTGATTTTGCCTTCGGTCCCACGTTCACCAAAACCACCGGGAACAAGGATCGCGTGGTAGCCTTGCAGATGCGGTGTCGGATCTTCCTTGTCGAAGATTTCCGCATCCACCCATTCGATGTTCACTTTTACACGGTTGGCCATGCCTCCGTGTGTCAGCGCCTCGGCGATGGATTTGTAAGCATCTTCCAGCTGGGTGTACTTGCCGACGATGGCGACGTTGACCTGACCTTCGGGGTTGTAGATGCGGTCTGCCACATCTTCCCAACGGGTCAGGTTCGGGCGTGGGGCAGGGTTGATCTGGAACGCGTCCAGAACAGCCTGATCCAGACCTTCGCGATGATAGGCCAGCGGGGCCTCGTAGATCGATTTCAGATCCTGCGCTGCAATCACGGCGTCAGGGCGCACGTTACAGAACAGCGCCAGTTTTTCGCGTTCTTTGCGGGGGATCGGGCCTTCGGACCGGCACACCAGAAGATCAGGCGCCAGACCGATGGAACGCAGTTCCTTAACCGAGTGCTGTGTCGGCTTGGTTTTCAGCTCACCCGAGGCCTTGATGTAGGGCAGCAGCGTCAGGTGCATGAAAATACATTCGCCGCGGGGTTTGTCTTGGGAAAACTGGCGGATGGCTTCGAAGAAGGGCAGACCTTCGATGTCGCCCACGGTGCCGCCGATTTCACACAGCATGAAATCGACTTCGTCTTCGCCGATCGAGATGAAATCCTTGATCTCGTTCGTGACGTGCGGAATCACCTGAATGGTTTTGCCCAGATAGTCGCCGCGACGCTCTTTCTCCAAAACGTTGGTGTAGATGCGGCCGGACGAGATCGAGTCGGTCTTGCGCGCGGGAACGCCTGTGAAACGTTCGTAGTGGCCCAGATCAAGGTCGGTTTCCGCGCCATCGTCTGTTACGAAAACTTCGCCATGTTCAAAAGGCGACATCGTGCCGGGATCGACGTTCAGGTAGGGATCAAGCTTTCTCAGTCGAACCGAATATCCGCGTGCTTGCAGCAAAGCACCCAGCGCCGCCGATGCAAGTCCCTTCCCCAAAGAAGAAACAACACCGCCAGTAATAAAGATAAAGCGTGCCATGTGGCCCGAACCCCGTGATTTTCTTGCCATTTCGTTGAGCGATTGAAGGCAATTTACGCCCTCCCACGGTCCACTCAGACCGCAGCATCACGGGATTTAAGCTATAGAGGATTCGCAGCACTCTGTCTACCCAACCGCAAGATGCTGTTGCGGTTGGTTATCGTTCCTCAATGTATGGTGGTTTTAGTCCGCGCGCGGAACCAGCGGTGCGTCGCCGGTGTCGCCCGCAGAGGGCGGCGGCAGCAGGCCGTCAGTGTCCAGACCCGGCAGCGAGCTGTCGGTTTCTGCGGCAGGCGCAGTCGCACCGCCAAGACGATCCATAACAGACACGCCAGAGGCTTTGGATGCAGCAATCACTGTCAGTGTCAGCGTGGTGCAGATAAAGGCGACGCCAAGAATCCAGGTCAGTTTGCCAAGAGCTGTCCCCGCAGAACGGGCCGATACGGCACCGCCGCCGCCACCGCCGCCCATGCCAAGGCCGCCTCCTTCGGAACGTTGCATAAGAACAACGCCGATCAGCGCAAGCGCCAGCAACAGGTGGATGACGAGAATGACGTTTTCCATTGGGACCTGACCAAGAATTTCGGATGCGGCGCTGTGTAGGGCATAGATGCGGATGGCGCAACCCACCTATCGGCGCAGTACCAAGCAACATCTATGCATGCAAATGGCCTCTTCAACCCGAGGCCGCGCGTTTCGCCGGAACGTGATTGAAATGAGGTCGCGTTCAGACGTTATCATACCCAAGGACGAGGTTGTTTCATGGGGCGACGGTAAAAATCGCGAAAAAACGCGGGTTTTGCCCAGGTTGGCTTAATTCGTGCTTTGTCCTAGCGTGTTCTCGATAGGCAGAATGCCGCTTCCGGATGTTGAGCCTTGGGCGGTTACAGCCTACTGATCCCTGACGTTGATGTGGAAATGATAAAATGAAAAATTCGACTATCGCTCTCTTGTTCGGGGCCTTTTCATTGGCGGCTTGTGGCGGCGGTGGTGGTGGCGGATCGACGTCCACCGGTACAGGTGGTGGTGGCGTTACGCCCGATCCCGAATTTGGCGACAACCTTCCGGCCCAATTCGATTCCCTTTCCGCGTCGGTGAACAACCCTGTCGATGAAACTGACCTTGCAGAGGAAACGGCCCTGACAGGGACTGCGACAATGTCGGGCAACTTATATGTGCCGACAGACGCGGACGCCGTGAACATTATTGTCGGCGATATGTCGGGCACGTTCTTTTTTGACTCAAACACGCTGACGGCCTCGGCAACGAACTTCAACGAATACGAGACCGCGGTGGATTTGGATGCTGATGACAACCCGATTGTTGGCACAGAAGAAGCCACACTACTCTACAGCTTTGATGGAACGGTCAGCGGGACAGGGTCGGTCAACCGTGGCGCTGGTAGTCAGGGCAACACGACGTTTACAATTCCTTTGGCCGGAACTCTGACGGGCACCCGCACCTTTGAAACAGGGGGTGAGGCCGGGTTCAGCGCAGCTGTCGACGTTACTGGCGAAGGCGCGTTCTTCCAGCAAGGAACGGTTCTTTTGGCGAATGGCGTTTTGACATCCGGCACCATTGTTTTTGATGTCGATGGGCAGGCAACCGATTTGATCATCGATGTCGCCGATCTGAACACATTGGTTCTGATGGGCGAATGATCATTTGCGACGGGTTTGCGGCAAAGCGTCTATAATCTATGGCGGCCTTTTGACGCGAAAAATCATCTTTCGGCAATTTGCGAAAAGATTCGTGGTTTCCACCGCCGCCTGACCTCTGTAAGACGGCGCCGGTTACTCCCATCGCAACGGAAGGTTTCGTAGACATGGCTAACGTGGTCGTCGTGGGCGCCCAGTGGGGCGACGAAGGCAAAGGCAAGATTGTAGACTGGCTCAGCGAACGCGCAGATGTCATCGCGCGGTTCCAAGGTGGTCACAACGCCGGCCATACCTTGGTGATCGACGGAAACGTCTACAAACTGCACGCGCTGCCCTCGGGTGTTGTTCGTGGTGGCAAGCTGTCGGTCATTGGCAACGGTGTTGTTCTGGACCCGTGGCACCTTCTGAAAGAGATCGAAACGATCCGCGGCCAAGGTGTCGAAATCACGCCCGAGACACTGATGATTGCGGAAAACACGCCGCTGATCCTGCCGTTCCACGGCGAACTGGATCGCGCCCGCGAAGGTCAGAACAGCGTTGCCAAGATCGGCACAACAGGCCGCGGCATTGGCCCCGCGTACGAAGACAAGGTTGGCCGCCGCGTGATCCGCGTTGCCGATCTGGCGGACGATGCAACGCTGGAACTGCGCGTTGATCGTGCCTTGGTTCACCACAATGCACTGCGTTCCGGTCTGGGACTTGAGCCCATCGATCGTGACGGTTTGATCGCGCAACTCAAGGAAATCGCACCGGAAATCCTGCGCTATGCCGCGCCGGTCTGGAAGGTGATGAACGAAAAGCGCAAAGCCGGTAAGCGTATCCTGTTCGAAGGTGCGCAAGGCGCGCTGCTGGACATCGATTTCGGAACATACCCCTTTGTTACGTCGTCCAACGTCATCGCCGGTCAGGCAGCCACAGGCACAGGCATTGGCCCCGGCGCAATCGATTACGTTCTGGGCATCGTCAAAGCCTACACAACCCGCGTTGGCGAAGGCCCGTTCCCGACTGAGCTGCATGATGAAGATGGTCAGCGTCTGGGTGAACGTGGTCATGAATTCGGCACCACAACAGGCCGCAAGCGCCGCTGTGGCTGGTTCGATGCCTGCCTAGTGCGTCAGACCTGTGCGACATCGGGCGTGAACGGCATCTCTCTGACCAAGCTGGACGTTCTGGATGGTTTCGAGACGCTGAAAATCTGCGTGGGCTATGAGCTGGACGGCGAAAAGCTGGACTATCTGCCGACAGCGGCAGACCAGCAGGCACGCTGCACACCCATCTATGAAGAGATGAAGGGTTGGAGCGAATCGACAGAAGGCGCGCGCAGCTGGGCGGATCTTCCGGCTGAGGCGATCAAATACGTGCGCCGCGTCGAAGAGTTGATCGAATGCCCTGTCGCTCTACTTTCCACCTCGCCCGAGCGTGAGGACACGATCCTCGTGACGGACCCCTTCGCGGACTGAGGTTAAGACATGGCAAGCCACAAGACGAAAAAACGCCTCGCGCTGTTGATCCTGATTGTCGGTTTGCCGGTTTATATCGTTGTGGCCTCCAGCCTTGTGACATGGCTGGAGCGCCCGCCCATTCTGGTCGAGCTACTGATCTACATTGTGCTTGGCATCGTCTGGGCTCTGCCGTTCAAATGGGTATTTCTGGGCGTTGGTCAGGAAGCACCGGATCAGAACGACCCTCAGTAAAAGCTTTGCGGATCGATATCGATCGCCAGCCTGAGATCGCCTTTCAGCTTATAGGGACGCACCCAATCGGCCAAAGCGGCCTGTAGCGGCGCGCCTTTGTCGGCCTTCACCAGCAATCTGACACGATGCCGCCCGCGCACCCGTGCAATCGGCGCAGGGGCGGGGCCAAAGACCTGCGCACCAATCCGGCGCAAGGCTGCGTCATTGCGGGCAAGCGCGTTGCCCAGATCGAACACCTCTTGCACGTCGGTGGACGACAGAATGATCCCTGCCATGCGCCCGAAGGGGGGCATTCCGGCGGCGCGGCGTTCGTCGGCCTCGGCCTGCCAGAAGTTTTCCTCATCCCCGTTCAGGATCGCGCGAATGACAGGGTGTTCCGGCTGATAGCTTTGCAGCAGCGCAATGCCGGGTTTCACCGCACGACCTGCGCGGCCAGCCACCTGCCGCATCAACTGGAAGGTCCGTTCGGCGGCACGCAGGTCAGAGCCTTGCAGACCCAAGTCCGCATCAATCACACCAACCAAGGTCAACAGGGGAAAGTTGTGCCCCTTGGCCACAAGTTGGGTGCCGATAATGATGTCCGCGCCGCCATTGGCGATGCCTTCAATCTCGGCCTTCAACGCGCGGGCCGATCCGTACATGTCCGATGACAGAACCGAGATGCGTGCGTCTGGGAACAGCTTTTCGGCTTCTTCGGCCAACCGTTCAACCCCCGGACCAACAGGGGCCATGCGGCCCTCCGCCTCGCACGATGGGCATTTATCGGGGATCGGTGCGCTTTCCCCGCATTGGTGGCAGATCAGGCGTTTCAGGAACCTATGTTCAACCATCCGCGCGTCGCAGTGTTCGCAGCCCACCTGATGCCCGCAAGCGCGGCAGATTGTGATGGGCGCATAGCCACGACGGTTCAGGAACAAGAGCGCCTGTTCACCTGCATCGACCCGCATCTGCACGGCGACGCGCAGTTGTTCGGATATCCAGCGATCCGACGGTAGCTTTTCCCCACGCATATCCAGCGCGCGCATTTCCGGCATCACGGATTCGCCGAACCGCGATTTCAACGTCAGTTTTTCGTATTTGCCGGCCTCGGCATTCGCCCAAGTTTCAAGGCTGGGCGTAGCGGATGCGAGAACCACCTGCGCGCCGTTCAGTGATGCCCGAAGAACCGCCATGTCGCGGGCGTTATAGAGCACGCCTTCCTCCTGCTTGTAGGATGTGTCGTGTTCTTCATCTACCACGATCAGGCCAAGTTGCTGGAAGGGCAGGAACAGCGCCGACCGCGCGCCGATCACCATCTGAGCCGAGCCTTCGCCGATCATTTTCCAGACGCGACGGCGTTCGGTCATGGTGACGCCGGAATGCCATTCAGCGGGCTTTGCGCCAAAGCGTTCCTGAACGCGGGTCAGGAATTCGGCGGTCAGGGCAATTTCGGGCAGCAACACCAGCGCCTGGCGCCCTTGGCGCAGACATTCTGCGACGGCCTCAAGATAGACCTCGGTTTTGCCTGAACCGGTGACGCCGTGCAGCAGCGTGGTGCCGTAGGTGCCCGATTTCACCTTGTCACGCAGATGCGCTGCGGCTTGCGCCTGATCCTCGGCCAGATCTTTGGATGGCAGGTCCGGATCGAGATAGGGAAACGCGGTGTCGCGCGGGCTTTCTTCTTCGCGGACGCAGCCCAGTTTGACCAAACCTTTGACCACCGATTGCGTGACGCCGGCAGCTTCGGCAAGTTCGCCAAGGGTCAGGGACAGGCCGCCCAGTTCCTCAAGCGCGGCCAGGACGCGGCGACGGGCATCGGTTTCCCGTTCGGGGCGGCCTTCGCCCAGACGATAGATTTTGCGCATCGAGGGCGGATCGCCCAAGCCGGGTGCGCGGGTGGCAAGGCGCAGCATCGCGGACATCGGTGTCAGGGTATAATCGCCTGCTTTCGTCAGGAAGGCCTGCATTTCTTCGCGCATCGGCGGGGCGTCGAGCGTTCGGATCACTGATCGGACTTTGGAAATATCCCAATTGCCCTGTCCCGGTCCCCAGACAACGCCCAACACCTTGCGCGGGCCAAGCGGTACCTCGACAAACGCGCCGACAAAACAACCACCTTCGGGGGCGCGATAGTCCAACACACGATCCAAAGGCTGGGTCGTGAGAACACCGATCAACGCGCCGGTTTCAAAGAAGGTCGGTGACGATTGCATGGGTTACGGTTTCTCAGTCCTGACGCGTAAGGTAAAGACCTTGACCCACAAATGAAAAAGGGCGCGCAAAATCTGCACGCCCTTTCGTTGATGTCAGGTAAAGATCAGAGACCGATTTTTTCGGCCTGACGCACGATCACCTCGGCCTGTTTGATCGACGCGATGTCGACCAGACGGCCTTTGTAAACGGTCGCGCCTTCGCCGCGGGCCTTGGCCGCTTCCATCGCTTCCAGAATTTCGCGGGCCTCGGTCACAGCCGCTTCGGACGGGGTGAAGACTTCGTTCGCCAGTGCGACCTGCTTGGGGTGGATCGCCCATTTTCCGACCATGCCCAGCGTCGCCGAACGCAGCGCCTGTGCGCGGAAACCTTCGTCGTCCGAGAAGTCGCCGAAGGGGCCATCGACCGGCAGAACGCCGTGTGTGCGGCAGGCTGCAACGATGGCCGCCTGTGCCCAGTGCCACGGGTCGGACCAGTATTTCTGGCTTTCGCGGTGCATGTAGTAGTTTTCCTGCGTGCCACCGATGCCGGTTGTCGCCATGCCCATAGAGGCTGCGAAGTCAGCGGCGCCAAGGCTCATGGCCTCAAGGCGCGGGGTGGCGGCTGCGATTTCTTCTACGTGGGAAATGCCTGCTGCAGATTCGATGATCACTTCGAACTTGATCGGCTTTGTGCGGCCCTTGGCGGCCTCGACCGCAGTGACCAGCGCGTCAACGGCATAAAGGTCTGCGGCGCAGCCCACTTTGGGGATCATGATCTGGTCGATACGATCCGACGCGTTTTCAAGGATATCCACCACGTCGCGGTACCAGAACGGTGTGTCCAGACCGTTGATACGCACGGACAGGGTTTTTGTGCCCCAGTCGACGTCGCCGATGGCTTCGATCACGTTCTTACGGGCCTGATCCTTGTCTGTCGGCGCGACCGAGTCCTCAAGATCAAGGTTGATAACGTCGGCAGCAGAGGCGGCCATTTTTTCAAAGATCGCAGGGCGCGAGCCCGGTCCGAAAAGTTGGCAACGGTTCAGGCGGGCAGCCGGTGTGGGCTGGATCTTGAAGGACATGGCGCGTCTCCTCGTTGAAAGAAAATGTCGTATACGCTGGCATACGGGTTATTAAATGACCCATAGCGATGCAAGTGGATTTTGCGCCTGCGGCAAAAAACGCTGCGACGCGGCGACGGGTTTGAGATTCGTGATGGTGCGAAGCTGCGGTGTGCGTACTGAATCGTGGGATATTCTTCGATAAAAGTTGAAAAAGGTGTGAAATTCTTCCGATGTTTTCGTGAATCACACGGTTTTTGCGAAGTTTTTCGAAAATACGGGGCGCATGCTGCAGGCAAGTCCAAAGGAGCCTGCCATGATCAAGACCCCCTATCTTCTATTCCTCGGCGACGCGCCGGATCCTCTTGCTGCGAAGGTTGCCCAAGGCATCAACGACTGGCGGCCTGAAAACTGTGTCGGACAGTTGCGTCTGGACGGGTGCAAGGCAGACATGGGGCTGGCGGATATGACATTGGCCGAGGCCTATGAGGCTGGCGCACGTACTCTGGTTATTGGCGTCGCAAACCGCGGCGGCGTGATTTCGCCCCTTTGGAAAGATGTGCTGCTGTCGGCGATGGATCACGGCTTTGATCTGGCCTCGGGTCTGCACAATCTACTAAGCGAAGAAGATGATCTGGTGGCTAAAGCCGCCGAAACGGGGCGTGAGCTGCATGATGTGCGCGTTCCGACCGTCGATTATCCGATTGCCAACGGTGTGAAACGCACGGGCAAACGCGTGCTGGCGGTTGGGACCGATTGTTCTGTGGGAAAGATGTACACGGCCTTGGCGCTGGACCGCGACATGCGGGCGGCGGGGATGAAATCGACATTCCGCGCGACGGGGCAAACCGGCATTCTGATCACTGGCGACGGTGTTCCTTTGGACGCGGTCATCGCTGACTTTATGGCGGGCTCGATCGAGTGGCTGACACCGGACAACGACGACGATCATTGGGACGTCGTCGAAGGGCAGGGCAGCCTGTTCCACGTATCGTTCTCGGGCGTGACGATGGCGTTGATCCACGGATCGCAGCCTGACGCTCTGATTCTGTGTCATGAACCCACACGCGAACACATGCGTGGTCTGCCGGGTTACAAACTGCCATCGCTTGAGGCAGTACGCGATACGGCGCTGACCATGGCAAAAGTCGCGAACGCCGAGTGTCAGGTTGTGGGCGTGTCGGTGAACACCCAGCATCTGAGCGAGGAAGACGCCAAAGCCTATTGCGCCGAGGTTGAGGCGCGTCTTGGTCTGCCGACAGTCGATCCCTATCGCCATGGGGCAGAAAGGCTGGTTGCAGCGCTGCAGGCGTTGTGATCGGAATGGGGGTTATCAAAGACGAGGTGTCACAGGTGATTTCTGTTCAGCGCGAGCGGTTCAAACTGGCCGAGGTGTTTACGATCAGCCGCGGGTCACGGACCGAAGCCAAGGTTCTGACCGTGCGGGTGACCAAGAACGGTGTCACCGGTTGGGGCGAATGTGTGCCCTATGCACGTTATAACGAAACGCTGGACAGCGTGACCGAGGAAATCGCAGGCCTGCCTGCGGATGTGACGCGCGAGGCTTTGCAGTCCCTGCTTCCGGCGGGGGCCGCCCGCAACGCCGTTGACTGCGCGCTTTGGGATTTGGAAGCGAAATCAAGCGGCAAACGGGTATGGGAGCTGGCCGGCTTGCCCGCGCCTGAGCCCGAGATTACGGCTTACACCCTGTCGCTTGCATCACCGGAAGAGATGGAGGCGCAGGCGCGCAAGCATGCGTTCCGCCCGTTGCTAAAGATCAAACTGGGCACGCCGGATGATATGCCCCGATTGGAAGCGGTGCGCCGGGGTGCGCCTGACGCACGGATTATCGTGGATGCAAACGAAGGCTGGTCGGCTGACGTCTATGCCGATCTGGCGCCGCATCTTGTCCGCCTTGGCGTGGCTTTGGTCGAGCAACCGCTTCCTGCTGGCGACGATGATGCGCTGATCGGGATGGACCGGCCTGTGCCTGTTTGCGCGGATGAAAGCTGCCATGACCGTGAAAGCCTGCCTAAACTGGCGGGCAAGTATGATGTCGTGAACATCAAGCTGGATAAAACCGGCGGCCTGACAGAAGCGCTGGCGCTGAAGGATGAGGCGATAAAGCAGGGCTATGACATTATGGTTGGCTGTATGGTCGGGTCGTCTCTGGCTATGGCGCCTGCGACACTGGTCGCGCAGGGTGCGATGATCACTGATCTTGACGGGCCGCTTCTTCTGGCCGAAGACCGTGCCAAGCCGCTTGTGTTTGACGATGCAGGCGTTCATCCGCCGGAAGCCGCACTTTGGGGCTGATCGCGGCCTTTATATCCAGGCCCTGAAATCGGGCCGCAGCCAGATTTGACGGAGTACCCGACGATGACCCGTACCGTATACCTGAACGGCGAATACCTGCCCGAGAACGAAGCCAAAGTGTCGATCTTTGACCGCGCGTTCCTGATGGCGGACGGCGTGTACGAGGTGACATCGGTTCTGGACGGCAAGCTGATCGACTTTGACGGCCACGCTGTGCGCCTTGCCCGTTCGCTGAACGAACTGGACATGAAGAACCCGATCTCGAAAGAAGATCTGCTTGAGGTGCACCGCGAACTGGTGCGTCTGAACAACATCGAAGAAGGTCTGGTTTACCTGCAAATCACACGCGGCGCGCCGAACGACCGTGACTTTGTTTTCCCTGATCCCGAAACGACAGAGCCGACCATCGTTCTGTTCACCCAGAACAAGCCGGGTCTGGGCAATGACCCCAAGGCCAAGCAGGGTCTGAAAATCATCTCGATCGAAGACCAGCGTTGGGGGCGTCGCGACATCAAAACTGTTCAGCTGCTGTACCCGTCGCTGGGTAAGATGATGGCAAAGAAGGCTGGCGCAGATGATGCGTGGATGGTGCAGGACGGTTTCGTGACCGAAGGCACATCCAACAACGCCTATTTCATCAAGGGCAACACAATCGTCACACGTGCCCTGTCCAACGACATTCTGCACGGCATCACCCGCGCGGCCGTTCTGCGTTTCGCGGAAGAGGCGCAGATGAAGGTGGAAGAGCGCAACTTCACAATCGAAGAGGCGCAGGGCGGTGACGAGGCGTTCATTTCGTCGGCGTCTGCATTCGTTATGCCGGTCATCGAAATCGATGGTGTCCAGTTGGGCGACGGCACGCCGGGTGCCCGTGTGGCGCGCCTGCGTGAGATTTATCTGGAAGAGATGCGCAAAGCTGCCGTTTGATCCGGTGCTAAGAACGCAAAACGGCGGCCCCGGTGGCCGCCGTTTTTGTTTCTAAGACAGGGCGCCTTAGCCCTTGTCGCCGACATTCTCGGCAAAGCTTTTTTCGAACGCCTTCTGTTTGTCGTCCGACGCGTCGGTCTGGTAGTTGGCTTTCCAGTCGGCCATCGTCATGCCGTAAAAAACCTCACGTGCCTCTTCTTTGCCCATTTCGATGCCTTTTTCGTTGGCGGCTTCCTGATACCAGCGCGACAGGCAGTTGCGGCAGAAACCGGCAAGGTTCATCATGTCGATGTTTTGCACGTCGGTGCGGTCTTCCATCAGGTGTTGACGCAAGCGGCGGAAGGCGGCGGCCTCAAGCTCGATACGGGTCTGGTCATCCATTGCGGTGTCTCCTTTGGTTGGGACAACAATGGGGTTTTGGCGGCTATGTTCAAGCCGTCATAAAGCACGATAAGGCCGCATGCTGTCACATAAGGGTAATCATTCCGGTGCAAACGGTGATGGCAATGTTCCGGTAGCTGCTCGTATCGGCAGAGGTTGCGGGGGCGCGGGAAATAGGCAATAAGGCACTAACCGTTAGCGTTAACGGTGATCCGAAAAGACTTCGAAAGGCAGGAACGTTCATGAAACGCAGTCGTAATGTGAAAATCGTGGCCACGCTTGGCCCGGCCTCTTCTGATTACGAAATGATCCGCGCCCTTCACGAAGCAGGCGCCGACGTTTTCCGCCTGAACATGAGCCACGGTGCCCATGAAGAGATCGCCGAACGCCACGCGATTATTCGTCAGGTCGAAGAAGACCTGAATTCGACCATCGGTATTCTGGCTGACCTTCAGGGCCCGAAACTTCGTGTCGGCACATTTGCCAATGACGAAGAGGAACTTGAAGAAGGCGCGAGCTTCCGTCTGGATCTGGACAAGACCCCGGGCGACGCAACCCGCGTGTGTCTGCCGCACCCCGAAATCTTTGCAGCGCTGGAAGAGGGCACGTCGCTTCTGGTCAATGACGGTAAAATCCGCTTGAAAGTCACATCGTTCGGCAAGGATTTTGCTGAGTGTGAAGTGATTGTCGGTGGCACCATTTCGAACCGCAAGGGTGTGAACGTTCCTGACGTGGTTCTGCCGCTGGCAGCTTTGTCCGAGAAAGACCGCAAGGATCTGGAATTCGTCTGCGAACTGGGTGTCGACTGGCTGGCGCTGTCGTTCGTCCAGCGTCCCGAAGACGTGAACGAGGCCCGCGATCTGGCCAAAGGCCGCGCGGCGATCCTGTCCAAAATCGAAAAACCCGCTGCAGTCAAAAGCTTTGAAGACATTCTGGCTGTATCCGACGGCATCATGGTTGCGCGCGGCGATCTGGGCGTGGAACTGCCCGTTCAGAACGTGCCGCCGATCCAGAAACGCCTGATCCGCAAAAGCCGCGCGGCGGCCAAGCCGGTGATCGTTGCGACCCAGATGCTGGAATCGATGATCGAAAGCCCGATGCCGACCCGCGCCGAAGTCTCTGACGTCGCTACAGCGATCTACGAGGGCGCAGATGCCATCATGCTGTCTGCAGAATCTGCTGCCGGCGCTTATCCGATCGAAGCTGTGACCACGATGAACAATGTCGCAGTCGAAGTGGAAAGCGATCCGAATTATCAGGATATCGTGTCGAAGTCCCGCGAAGCCAAAAAGACGACGGTCAACGACGCGATCGTGGCTGCGGCGCGCGAGATCACAGAAACCACCGACATCAAGGCGATCTGCTGCTACACCCAGTCCGGCACTACGGCGCTGCTAGTTGCGCGCGAACGTCCGCCGGTGCCGATTCTGGCCCTGTCGTCGCAGCGCCGCACAGCGCGCCGTCTGGCGCTGACATGGGGCACCAAATGCGTCATGACCGGTGATCTGGACCGCTTCAAAATGGCCGTTGTGAACGCCGCCAAAGCTGCGCGTGCGCTGGGCTATGCGACCGAGGATGACCAGATTGTTGTGACTGCGGGTGTGCCCTTCAACACGCCGGGCACCACCAACATTCTGCGCGTGGCCCCCTGTGACGAACGTTTGATTTATAACACCGATCCAGAGTAATATTATCCCGTTTTATTTACGGGATTTTTACCATGGGTTATTTTTCAACCGTCGTTCAGCCGGATATCAGCCTGATTCTCGGGCTGTTCCTGCTGTGCCTGTCACTTCTGTCCTTCCTGTCGGCGCTGGCTGGCGGCAGGAAGCCCGTGGTGGGCATTATTATGGCCACGCTTGCCATCATTTTCATTTCCTATGCATGGCGCGAGAAGCCAGGCGGCTATACACCCCGCTCGGCGGCTATGATTGTTTATGAAATAATTGCCGACATTCTGAACTAAGGGGGCCTAAGCCCTTGCAATTCAGGGCGCAGCCCGTTATCTGCGCCCATCTTCACCCGCGTGACCGGCCGATGTGGCATGCCGAGTCGCGCGATACTTTGACCGCTCGAAGACAAATAGGAGACGGAAATGCCCAAGATGAAGACCAAATCGAGCGCTAAAAAGCGCTTTAAGGTTTCGGCAAACGGTAAAGTGATTGCAGGCCAGGCTGGCAAGCGTCACGGCATGATCAAGCGTACCAAAAAGTTCATTCGCGACGCACGTGGTTCGACCACTCTGTCCGCGCCTGACGCAAAAATCGTCAAGGGCTACATGCCCTACGACCGCTGATCCCACTTATCGTATAAGGAGCCGAACACATGGCACGAGTTAAAGGTGGGACAACTACCCACGCCCGTCACAAGAAAGTCATCAAGGCAGCCAAGGGTTATTACGGTCGTCGTAAGAACACCTTCAAGGTGGCCCGTCAGGCCGTAGACAAGGCCAACCAGTACGCAACACGCGACCGCAAGAACCGTAAGCGCAATTTCCGCGCGCTGTGGATCCAGCGTATCAACGCGGCTGTTCGCGCACACGACGAAGCGCTGACATACTCCCGCTTCATCAACGGCCTGAACCTGGCTGGCATCGAAGTGGACCGTAAGGTTCTGGCCGATCTGGCCGTACACGAGCCCGAAGCGTTCACAGCGATCGTTGAGCAGGCGAAAGGCGCACTGGCTGCCTAAGCCACCGCGTCACCGGAATTAGAAAAGGGCTGCCGATCCGGCAGCCCTTTTTGTTTTGTGCGTTGGCTAAAGTGCAATTGGATAGCACGTCTTCCTTGCGATCTTAGACGTCTTCGGTTGCACAAAAGCGGGCTAGCAGATAGCTAGGCGCAAAAGGTTCCGGAGGCCGTGAAATGGATGATCTGCGCGACAAGTATATCGATCTGATCGCGAACGCTGGCGATGAAGCATCGCTGGAAGATCTGCGTGTGCAGGCAGTTGGCAAAAAAGGCGAGATCAGCCTGAAAATGCGCGAGCTGGGCAAGATGACGCCGGAAGAGCGTCAGATCATGGGCCCCAAGCTGAACGCGCTGAAGGACGAGATCAACACAGCTCTGTCAGCCAAGAAAGAAGCGTTGGCAGATGCGGCGCTAAACGAACGTCTGAAAGCCGAATGGCTGGACGTGACGCTGCCGGCCCGTGATACGCGCGTGGGCACGATCCACCCTGTCAGTCAGGTGATCGAAGAGGTCACGACGATCTTTGCCGACATGGGGTTCTCCGTTGCCGAAGGTCCGCAGATCGACACCGATTTCTATAACTTCGACGCGCTGAACATCCCCGGCCACCACCCCGCGCGGGCCGAGATGGACACGTTCTATATGCACCGCGCCGAGGGCGATAATCGCCCGCCGCACGTGCTGCGCACCCACACCAGCCCTGTGCAGATCCGCCATATGGAAAAGCACGGCGCGCCTTGCCGCATCATTGCGCCGGGCCGTGTGTATCGTGCCGACTATGACCAGACCCACACGCCGATGTTCCATCAGGTCGAAGGCCTTGCCATCGATAAGGACATCTCGATGGCGAACCTGAAATGGGTTCTGGAAGAATTCTTTGCCGCCTTCTTCGAGGTCAAAGGCATCAAGACCCGCTTCCGCGCGTCGCACTTCCCCTTCACTGAACCCTCGGCCGAGGTCGACATTCAGTGTTCTTGGGAAGACGGTCAGCTGAAGATCGGCGAAGGCGATGGCTGGCTTGAGGTTCTGGGCTCGGGCATGGTGCACCCCAAAGTGCTGCAGGCCGCTGGCGTGAACCCCGATGAATGGCAGGGCTTTGCCTTTGGCATGGGGATCGACCGGATCGCGATGCTGAAATACGGCATCCCCGATCTGCGGGCCTTCTTTGACAGCGACCTGCGCTGGCTGCGCCACTACGG
Organism: Thalassococcus sp.; assembly: GCF_982780845.1. Lineage (NCBI taxonomy): Bacteria > Pseudomonadati > Pseudomonadota > Alphaproteobacteria > Rhodobacterales > Roseobacteraceae > Thalassococcus > Thalassococcus sp. Next base: position 1,176 of record NZ_CEYADA010000008.1, on the reverse strand, counting down.
CTTTGCAAGCCTCGATGTGCCGACGCTGCACGGTGGCCTGAGCCGCTGATTCCAACGGGGTGTCCCCCAACACGTAACGCGAAGGGCATTCGCCCATCACAAGTAACACACTGGTAGGCCCGCGATGAAATTCACGCTCTCCTGGCTCAAATCCCATCTGGACACAGACGCATCCGTTGATGAAATCGCGGAGGCGCTGACCGACCTTGGACTTGAGGTCGAAGGTATTGAAAACCCGCTCGAGAAGCTGCGCGATTTTACCATCGCCAAGATCCTTGAGGCAGAACAGCACCCCGATGCGGACCGTCTGCGCGTTTGTAAGGTCGACACCGATCAGGGCGAAACCCAGATCGTCTGTGGCGCACCCAATGCGCGGGCAGGGATCACCGTGGTTCTGGCCAAGCCGGGCACCTACATTCCGGGTCTGGATATCACCATTTCTGTCGGCAAAATCCGCGGTGTCGAAAGCCACGGCATGATGGCGTCGGAAAAGGAACTGGAATTGTCCGACGAACACAACGGCATCATTGAATTGCCCTCGGGCGAGGTTGGTGAAAACTTTGCTGACTGGATGGCGGCGAACCAGCCGGCCAAGGTTGATCCGGTGATCGAGATCGCCATCACCCCGAACCGCGCCGATGCGCTGGGCGTGCGTGGCATTGCCCGCGATCTGGCGGCACGTGGTCTGGGCACCCTGAAGGCCCGTGATTGTGACCCCGTTGAAGGCACGTTCAATAGCCCGATCAACGTTACCATCGACGAAGACACGCTGGACGTTTGCCCCGTATTCTACGGCCGCTACATCCGTGGCGTGAAAAACGGCCCTTCGCCGCAGTGGCTGCAGGACCAGCTGAAGGCCATCGGCCTGCGCCCGATTTCGTTCCTTGTGGACGTCACCAACTTCTTCACCTTCGACCGCAACCGCCCGCTGCACGTCTTTGACGCGGACAAGGTGAAAGGTGATCTGCGTGTGCACCGCGCGAAGGGTGGTGAAGAGCTGCTGGCGCTGGACGAAAAAACCTACACCCTGCAAGAGGGCATGGTCGCGATCTCGGACGATCAGGGCGTTGAAAGCCTTGGTGGTATCATGGGTGGCGAAGTGTCCGGCGTGACCGAAGAGACCGTGAACGTCTTCCTTGAGGCCGCTTACTTTGATCCGGTCCGCACCGCCTACAC
>NZ_CEYADA010000007.1:181918-235283 GCF_982780845.1 Thalassococcus sp. | reverse complement strand
GGCCTATATCGGTCGTGTCCGTGCACTTGCCAAAGCCTGTGCTGATGCGTTCGTGCAGACGTCTGCGGGCGGATGGGTTGCAGCAGAATGATGGGAAAGGTTCTAGCCGCCATGATCGTGCTGTCTGCCCTCGCTGCCGGTGGTGCCATGTACTACTTCCAAGTCTATGGATACTACACGGAAGTCACCGCATCCGGCGTTGACGACGTACAGATGACACCAGTCGGAACGTCCATGCCGGAAACGATCCTTTATGAGGATTTTCAAGCTATTGACGCCGACAGCTCACCCATCCGCTATCGCGCGTGTTTCACCACACCGACCAGCGTAGCGACACTGACTGAGACGTACGAAATCTATGACGGTGGCGCGCCTCGCGTGGCGCCCGGCTGGTTTGAATGCTTTGACGCGGAAGAAATCGGCACGCTGATCGATCAGGGTCGCGCGGTCGTCTTCCTTGGCGAACGCAACATGGAATTCGGCATCGACCGCGTTGTTGCTGTGGCCGACGATGGCCGCGGCTTTGTCTGGCACGAAGTGAACGACTGCGGCGACAAAACTTATGACGGCTCCCCCTTGGGCGAAGATTGCCCTGTGCGGAACCTGAACGACGGAGACACATGATGTCCGATCTGCTTATCGAACTGTTTTCAGAAGAAATTCCGGCGCGCATGCAAGCCCGCGCCAGCGAAGACCTGAAAAAGATGGTGACCGACGGTCTGGTCGAAGCCGGCCTGACCTACGCCCACGCAGGTGCCTTTGCCACGCCCCGTCGTCTGACCCTGACGATCGAAGGCCTGTTGGACAAAAGCCCCGATGTTCGTGAAGAACGCAAAGGCCCGCGTGCCGACGCGCCCGAGAAAGCCATCGAAGGCTTCCTGCGCGGTGCCGGTGTTTCCCGCGAGGACCTGATCGAGCGGGAAGAGAAAAAGGGTACGATCCTTTACGCGATCATCGAGAAAAAGGGCCGTCCTGCTGCCGAGATCGTGGCAGAAGTGCTTGAAAAGACTATTCGAAACTTCCCGTGGCCCAAATCCATGCGTTGGGGCACCGGTTCGCTGCGCTGGGTCCGCCCCCTGCACCGCATTCTGTGCATCCTGACCGACGACGCAGGCGAAGCTTCAGTTGTGCCGCTGGATGTCGATGGCATTCAGGCGTCGAACGTCACCGAAGGCCACCGTTTTATGGCACCGGGTGCGTTCTCGGTGTCGTCCTTTGACGACTACACAACCAAACTGAAGCGCGCCTTTGTACTGATCAATCCCGAAGAACGCGCAGAAATGATCTGGCACGACGCCACCAATGCGGCCTTTGCGAATGGCCTTGAGGTCGTGGAGGATCGCGGTCTTCTGGCGGAAAACGCCGGTCTGGTGGAATGGCCGGTGACATTGATGGGCGCGATTGCGGACGAATACCTGTCTCTGCCGCCCGAGGTTCTGCAAACCTCGATGAAAGAACATCAGAAATTCTTCTCGGTCAAAAACCCGTCGAATGGGCGCATTGAGCGGTTCATCACAGTGGCCAACCGCGAAACATCTGACAACGGCGCGACCATTCTGGCCGGAAACCTGAAGGTTCTGTCTGCCCGTCTGGCGGATGCCAAATTCTTCTGGGAAAACGACCTGCGTGTCGCGAAATCCGAAGGTCTTGAGGCATGGACCGCCAAGTTGTCGAACGTGACGTTCCACAACAAACTGGGCAGCCAGAAAGACCGGATCGACCGGATCGCGGAACTGGCGAGCAAAATCGCGCCTTCGGTCGGTGCAGATACCGACTTGTCGGCAAAGGCCGCGCTGGTGGTTAAGGCAGATCTGTCATCCGAGATGGTCTTTGAATTCCCAGAACTTCAAGGACTTATGGGCCGCTACTACAGCGAAGCCGCTGGCCTACCCGCTGAGATCGCCAACGCCTGCGAAGAACACTATTCGCCGCTGGGTCCATCCGATGACGTGCCCACAGCACCCGTGTCTGTGACCGTCGCTCTGGCCGATAAGCTGGACGTTCTGACAGGCTTCTGGGCGATTGACGAAAAGCCCACAGGTTCCAAAGACCCCTTCGCCCTGCGTCGTGCGGCCCTTGGTGTGATCCGTCTGCTGCTAACCAACGACATTCGCTTGTCACTGTCCGAGGTCTTTGGTGAAACGGAGTGGTCATCTGATCTGCTGTCGTTCTTCCATGACCGTCTGAAAGTATTCTTGCGTGACGATGGTATCCGCCATGACGTGATCGACGCGTGCCTTGCAATGCCCGGCAACGACGACATCACCCTGCTGGTCAAACGCGCCCGCGCCCTGTCCGACGTTCTGAAAACCGAAGACGGTGAGAACATGGTTCAGGGCTTCAAGCGTGCGAACAACATCCTGACGCAGGCAGAAGAGAAAGACGGCGTTGAATACAGCTTTGGCGCTGATCCCAAATTCGCAGACACGCCCGAAGAAAAAGTTCTATTTGCAGCCTTTGATGCGGCCGAGGAACAGATCAAACCTGCAATGGAGCGCGAAGACTTCGCAGCTGCCATGCAGGCGATGGCCACCATGCGTGGGGCGGTCGATGGTTTCTTTGAGGCCGTGCAGGTCAACGCCGACAGCGACATCTTGCGCCGCAACCGTCTGAACATGCTGTCCAGCATCCGCAGCATCTGTTTGCAGGTTGCGGACCTGAACCAGCTTGAAGGCTGAACAGATAAAGACGCGCCGTTTGTAAAGATTTCTTGTCACGCGGCGCGTCCTTTGTATTCTGCACTCAGTCAAAAGGTGCTGCAGTGCAGAAATTCAATCCAGATGAACCCTTTGTTACGCTTGTAACACCCACCGCGCCGATCCAGCCGTCTACCCACGGCGGGCGTGCTAAGTGTTTGCAAAGACTGGTTCGTTTGGATTTGCCAGTGCCGCGCACGGTTGCCCTTTCTTTTGACACGGTCCACGACATCGCCAACGGCGAAATGCCGGACCTTGATCAGCTTTTGTCGCAGTTTCAGCCCGATGCGCTGCTCTGTGTGCGGCCCTCTTCTCAGGATCCTGACTGGGGCGGTCCCGGTGCGATTCTGAATGTGGGCATGAATGACGCCAGCTTTGTGGAACTGTCCGACAAACTGGGCGCCGAGGCCGCAGCATCGATCTACCAACGCTTTGTTCAGACATACGCAATCCACGTCGCGCGCCTTGATCCGGATGTGTTTGAAGAGATTGACGCGCAAGGCCAGCAAGGTCTGTCAGATGCATTGATGGCCTATGAGGACGAGGCGGAAGAGCCCTTCCCCCAGTCACCCGCCGTGCAACTGGCCGAGGTTCTGCGGTCGATGGCGCGCGCTTGGGAAGGCACTTCGGCGCGATTACTGCGTCAGGCCAAAGGTGCACCTGTTGACGCGGGTCTGGGCCTTGTTGTGCAGGAAATGGCATTGGGGCTGGGCCACGGCGAATGCGGGTCCGGCGTGTTGCAGCTGGTCAATTCCGATACGGGCCTGCCGCAGATTACAGGTCGATACCTAAGCCAGAGCCAAGGCCGTGAGGCGCTGGCCGCTGGCGCGAAATCGCTGTTTCTGGAACAAGATGACCGTGGGCCGTCCTTGCAGGACTTGGCACCGCAAGCTTTTGAAGAACTGAAAGAACACGCTGCCCTGATGCGTCGGCGCCTGCGCGCGGAAATGCAGATCGAATTCACCATTGAAAACGGGCGCGTTCATATTCTGGACGGCGTCCGCGTGGATCGCAGCGCACGCGGCAACGTGCGGATCGTCGTGCGTCTGGTCGAGGACGGCATCATTACACGGCAAGAGGCGCTGATGCGGGTCGAACCCCGTGCGCTTGTGGAATTGTTGCACCGTCAGGTCGATCCGGACGCCGTGCGCGACGTAATCGCCAACGGCATCGCCGCCAGTCCCGGCGCTGCGACCGGACGGATCGTGTTTTCCGCCGCCGATGCGCAGGCAAGCGCCGCGCGTGGCGAGCCATGTATTCTGGTCCGCCGCGAAACCTCGCCCGAGGATGTGCGCGGCATGCACGCCTCCGTCGCCGTTTTGACCGAACGGGGCGGTATGACCAGCCACGCGGCGGTGATTGGCCGTGGTTTGGGCCTGCCCAGCGTTGTGGGCGCAGCCTGTATCCGCATCCATCCCAAACGCGCACAAATCATCGCCCGCGATGGTCGCGTGTTTCAGGAAGGCGACATCATCACCGTGGACGGCACAAATGGTGAAGTTCTTGCCGGCGCGCCTGAAATGCTTGAAGCACGGCTGGACGACAGCTTCCAGACGCTGATGGACTGGGCTGACGCCGAAGGTGAAATTGACATTCGCGCCAACGCCGACACCCCTGCCGATGCCGCGATCGCGCGCGGCTTTAATGCGCACGGGATCGGCCTGTGCCGGACCGAGCATATGTTCTTTGATCCGGGTCGCTTGACCGTAATGCAGGAAATGATCTTTGCCGATGCGCCGGAAGACCGCCGTGCTGCGCTGGATCAGTTGCTGCCGATGCAGATCGCGGACTTCACCGAGTTGTTCCGCATCATGCACGGCCAGCCCGTGTGTATCCGCCTGTTCGACCCGCCCCTGCACGAATTCCTGCCCTCAGACCGCGCAGGTCTGCGCGATCTGGCCGAAGCGCTTGATTTGCCCGTTTCCGACGTCACCCGACGCGTTCAAAGCATGGAAGAACACAATCCGATGCTGGGTCTTCGTGGCGTGCGCTTGGGGCTGACCGTACCTGAAATCTACGAAATGCAGGTGCGTGCGATTTTCGAGGCCACCCTGACCGCCAGCAAAGAAGGCGATCCTGTCGTACCGGAAATCATGATCCCGCTGGTTTCGGCCCCGCGCGAGGTGGAAATCGTGCGAACGCGCATTGATGCGGTAGCCGCGGCAGTTCGAAATGAACATGGTCGCGACTTTGATTACCGGCTTGGCGTGATGGTCGAAACGCCACGCGCCTGCCTGATGGCCGACAAGATCGCAAGCAGCGTCGATTTCTTAAGCTTCGGGACCAACGACCTGACTCAGATGACGTACGGCCTGTCGCGCGACGATGCGGGCCGCTTCATGTCGGCCTATGTCAATCAGGATGTCTATAAAGAGGACCCGTTCCATATTCTGGATGTGGACGGCGTGGGCGAATTGCTGACAGTGGGTTTCGAACGCGCCCGCGCGGCCAATCCCGATGTGGTGATGTCGATTTGTGGCGAACATGGCGGCAACCCCGAATCAATTGCCTTCTGTCGGGGCCTTGGATTCAACTATGTCAGCTGTTCCCCCTTCCGGGTACCGGTGGCACGTTTAGCCGCAGCCCAAGAGGCCATTCGCCTCAAGATAGCGACCAGTTAGGCGGATCAGCCCATATATATAGGCTAAAATCAGCTCTCCGACGTCGGGGTTACAAACCTGTGTTTTCGGGTAGGTGGACGCCGAGCGCTTTTTTCTCTAAACGGCGCGGATGCCCAGAAGGGCGTTTGATGTGATTGTACGAGGAAAGCAACATGAAGCGCACACTTACATGTATCGCTTTGGCCCTGTTAACCGCGACGCCCCTGCACGCTGAACTGAACGCCTCAAAGCTGGGCGAACTGATGCGTCAAGAGCAACGCAACCTGAATTCCGCAGCCGAAGATCATCTCAACCGTATGGTCAAGGCACCCGCCATCGCAAGCACTTCTATCAAATACGATGCAGATTGGCTGTCGTCGCAACCTGCCGCGTCCGGCGGTAAGGAATGGCAGTGTCTGGCAGAAGCGCTTTATTTCGAAGCACGCGGTGAAACCGTCAAAGGCCAGTTCGCAGTGGCCGAGGTTATCCTGAACCGTGTCGACAGCGCGCGCTATCCTGACTCGGTTTGTGGCGTGATCCATCAGGGCACCGGCCGCAAGTATGCTTGCCAATTCACCTTCACATGCGACGGCATTCCGGAAACCATTTCCGAACCTGCCGCCTATCGTCGTGTCGGCAAGGTTGCGAAACTGATGTTGTCTGGTGCGCCGCGCAACCTGACCGATGGTGCCACGCACTATCACACAACCGCCGTGAATCCTCGTTGGGCGCGTGTTTTCGCGAAAACCGCAAAGATCGGCGTGCATGTCTTCTACCGCCAGCCGGTACGCGTTTCGCAAAACTAAGACATAGGTCGCTTTTTGCTGCCAAACGGCGCTGTTGCTATGGCTATGAGCGCAGGGCTCTTGTTATTCAGGGGCCCTGACAATTACCGGATCGGGAAAAACCATGGCGTCTGAAATCCGTCTTGCCTTTTCGCACCCCTCGGAACGCGCCATTGCCACCTCTGGCGATGACCCGCGCGACCGCATTTCCCTGCGCGATCATATCGTCGAGGTTGAAATCGGTGCCTTTCAGGCGGAACGCGGCACGACTCAGCGCATCTGTTTCAATGTTGTGGTTGAAGTGACGCCCTTTACCGGCCCGCTGGATGACGATGTGGATCGCATTCTGTCTTATGATCGCGTGACCGAAGCCATCGAAACTGAACTGGCCGCCGAACGTCTGAACCTGCTGGAAACGCTGGCCGAGCGTGTTGCCGAGCGCATCCTTCTGGAACCGCAAGCGTTGCGCGTTTTTGTACGGATCGAAAAGCTGGATCGCGGTCCGGGGGCTTTGGGCGTCGAAATCGTCCGTTCGCGCAAGGAATTGGGCGATCGCCTTGGTGAAGTCGCGCAAGAACGCCCTCACCCGCGTGTTGTCTACCTGAGTAACGAAGCGATTGCAGACCCGCGCCTAACAGGTTGGCTGGACGAATTGCAATCCCGCAAGGCCCCGTTGATTTTCTGCGTGGGCGCGCCGGATATTCCCGCCCCCCGTCCACAATCCCCGCACAAAATGGTGCAACGCCGGATCGACCTTTTGGCGATTGAACAAAACGGTTGGGTTCTGGCCGCGCGGGATGATCGCTGCAAAGTGGTGGCGACACGGACCGAACTGGATTGGGCAATGAAGAACGGTCAGATTTGCGTCTGGGCACCGTCCAAGATTGTGCTGGATGCCACGCAAGGCCCACAATCGCAGCCACGTGACTCGGTCGCGCTGGCGGCTTGGTTCGCCGGTGAAATGACCGCGGTCGAACTGGTCGTGATCGGCGAAACACCGCCAGAACAGGCTTCAGTGCCGCTCAGACATGTCGCATTGGGCGATAGCGTTATCTGAAGTCTTGCGTAAATGGCCGTCATGGCGCAATCACAGGCCATGACAGTCTACTATCGTCCCATCGTTTCACACGACCCTGCCAGACCGGCAGAAGCAGCCCCTGTCGCGGGCAGTGACTACCTTTGGTTTGATCGTGCTGAACGGCTTTCACGTGATGGCGATCGCGCCATTGTCGAAGCGACGGACGTTCCTGCTGATGTATTGCATCGCCTGACAGCCCCCCGCCCACCCGTCGCCGGCGTTTCCATGGACGTGCCGTCGATCATGGGCATCGTGAACGTCACACCTGACAGCTTTTCCGATGGCGGTCGCCACAACGATGCCGAACGCGCCGTGGCGCATGCGCAGTTGTTGTCAGCAGAAGGGGCCGATTTTCTGGATATCGGGGGCGAGTCCACCCGCCCCGGCGCAGAATTTGTGCCAGACGAAGAAGAAATCCGCCGCACAGCCCCAGTGATTGCCCGCCTGACCGCAGAAGGGCTGTCTGCGATTTCCATCGACACCCGTAAATCCATGGTGGCGCGCGCTGCCATTCTGGACGGGGCTACAGTACTGAATGATGTCTCTGGTCTGGATTTCGATCCTGCCATGGCAGACCTTTGCGTCGAGTTCGATCTGCCTATCTGCGTGATGCACGCGCAGGGCACACCGGAAACCATGCAAAACGATCCTCGCTACAGTGATGTCGTGCTGGACGTGTATGACGCGCTTGAAAACAAGGTCGATCGACTGGTCAACCTCGGCCTCGACCGCGGTAAGATTATCGTCGATCCCGGCATCGGCTTTGGCAAGACGCAGTCCCACAACCTTGCGCTTTTGCAAAACATCGGCATTTTCCATGGCTTGGGATGCCCCATTCTTCTGGGCGTTTCGCGCAAGCGGTTCATCGGAACAATCGGCAATGCCCCCGAGGCAGACAAACGCGCCCCCGGTTCTATTGCCGTTGCGTTGGCGGCGGTGGCTCAGGGTATTCAAATCCTGCGCGTCCATGATGTAAGTGAAACCAAACAGGCATTAGACCTGCACCTGGCAGTGACGAGAGGACATTTTGATGTCGCGTAAACTTTTTGGCACGGATGGCGTCCGTGGTACGGCAAATATCTTCCCGATGACGGTGGAAATGGCCGTGATGATCGGCGCAGCTGCCGGACGCTATTTCCGCAACGAACACGGTGGTGTGCACCGTGTGGTCATCGGCAAGGATACGCGGCTGTCCGGCTACATGTTCGAAAACGCGTTGACCGCTGGTCTGACGTCCACCGGCATGAATGTTTTGCTGCTTGGCCCTGTTCCTACGCCAGCTGTGGGCCTTCTAACCCCGTCGATGCGCGCCGATCTGGGCATCATGATTTCGGCCTCGCACAATCCGGCTGACGACAACGGCATCAAATTCTTTGGCCCCGACGGTTTTAAGCTGTCGGACGAGGCAGAGGCAGAAATCGAAGCCTTGATCGAAGAAGGTGTTCGTCCGGCCGAGGCAGGTAATATCGGCCGTGCGCAACGGATCGACGATGGCCGTTTCCGCTATCAGGAACGTGTCAAAAGCTCGTTCCCGACAGGCATGCGTCTGGACGGGATGAAGATTGTCATCGACTGCGCCAATGGTGCGGCCTACCGCGCAGCCCCAGAGGTTCTGTGGGAGCTTGGCGCAGAAGTGATCGCTGTGGGCGTGACGCCCAACGGCAAGAACATCAACGACAACTGTGGTTCGACCAAACCCCAATCTGCCGCAGAAACTGTGGTCGCCCACGGCGCGGATCTTGGCATCTGTCTGGACGGCGACGCGGACCGCGTCATCATCATCGACGAAAACGGCAAAGTGGCTGACGGTGATCAGATCATGGCGCTGATGGCCGCCCGCTGGGCAGAAGAAGACCGCTTGGCCAAAGGCACATTGGTGGCCACTGTTATGTCGAACCTTGGTCTGGAGCGTTTCCTTCAGGGACGCGGATTGAATCTGGTGCGCACCGGCGTTGGCGACCGATATGTTGTTGAATCCATGCGTCAAAATGGCTTCAATCTGGGTGGCGAACAGTCAGGTCACATCGTGATGACCGACTACGCGACCACGGGTGACGGGCTGATGGCGGGTCTGCAATTCCTTGCGGAAATGGTCCGGACAAACAGCAAGGCATCGGAACTGACGCAAAGCTTTGAACCCGTGCCTCAACTGTTGAAAAATGTGCGGTTTGAAACCGGTCAGACCCCGCTTGAAGTTGCGGCGGTCAAAGCCTCGATCGCCGAGGCTGAGGCTCAGCTGACCGGCAAAGGCCGCCTCTTGATCCGCAAATCCGGCACCGAACCCCTGATCCGCGTGATGGCGGAATGCGAAGACGAAGGGTTGCTGGAACAGGTGGTCGACGGGATCGTCGCTGAAATCGCGTCTTCAGCAGCTTAAGCAGGTTTGGGGCGGCGAAACAGCCGCCCTATCCGACGGGAAAACCCGTTGAGGATGGCCAGCGCAAAGGCCCCTATTCCAAAACCTAGCGCGGCAAATGTCCCGCCTTCAAAGGTTACCGGCAGCGCCGGTTTATAGCTATCCCATGTCCGTTCCATCAGAACAGGGTCCGTGAGATGTGGCAGCAGGCTTGCGCGGGTAAAGGGCCCTGCCCCTTGCAATGCATCCAGGTCAGCCGACAGTTCTGACAATCTTTGGAAATTCGCGTTCATGCTATCGGCACGGGCCGCACCGAAGGCGCCACCTTGGGATAACTGATCAAGCGCTTCATCGCGTGTCAGGTTCAGCTTGGCGGCGTCCGCATCGAATTCCGCCACGACGCGCTGTAATTCATCCACCGTTCCACCCAGACGCTGCGTGTACTGCTGCGAAAACTCCGGAAATTGCGAAAACCCGACGGCCCCGCCGAAACCGGCGACCAACACCAATGTGCGCCCTATCATGCCCAACCTCGATCTTGTTTTGGTGGAAGTCTAGCTCAGCCGTGCGCGTGGCGCATCTATCCAGAGGTCAGGCCACGAAAAGCGCCCTGTGTTCGCGCAAGTAGGGGACAATCACATCGCGAAATGCGGACACGCGCGACCCTGCCCAGACATCGGCATGGGCCACCAACCACAGGTCCGCGTAGGTCTGCGGCGGAACGCAGGGCACCTGAACCAAACCCTGCAATTTACGTCCTAAAAACATAGGCATACGCGCGACGCCCAGCCCTTCTTGCACGGCACCGCCTATGGCGATCATATCGTCGAAGCGATAGCACACCTTGGAATTCGGCCACCCTTCGCGCACGGTTTTTGGCAGATCCGAGTGCCCTGAAAACAGGATCCAATCAAGCGGCGCGTCGCAACCTTCCGCGATCCGGTCCGCCCATTCCTGAGTGGCAAAACTGGCCGAGTCCTGACCGGTCAGGCGCAACCCCTTCAGGCTGTCGCCGGGCGCGTTGCTGACACGGATAGCCACATCCGCTTCGCGCCGCGCCAGATCAAGGCGGTCATTGGTTGCCAGAACGTGAAGATCGATTAACGGGTACTTTTCGCGAAAGATGCGCAAGGCCGGTGCGATCACGTGCGCGATTAACAGTTGGGGCGCTGTGACGGTCAGTTTGCCGCTTAACCGCCCGTCTTGTGCCGATAACTGACGGAACAGGCTGTCCTGCGACACTTCCATTTCCGCGGCTTTCGCAGCGATCAATTGGGCAGCATCTGTCGGGCGATAGCCGTCAGCCAGACGTTCGAACAACACCTGCCCAAGCGCCTCTTCCAGTCTGGAAATACGTCGCGAAACGGTTGTGTATGTCACGCCCAAAGCATCAGCGGCCCCGCTGAGCGTTCCATGGCGAACCAGCGCCAATGCAGTTTTCAGATCATCCCAATGTGCGTCCATCTACACGTTTTCGCATAAGGCAAACGCAAAAGCACACATTTTCTCGCATCACTTGCCAAACTAGCTTGCGGTCACACACAAGTAGAGGACTTCCAATGATTTATGCATTTGTAGAATTAACCGTCACCAATCCGGACAGCTTTGCCAAATACGGTGAAAAGGCTGGCGAGGCATTGGCAAAATACGGGGCCAAACCGGCAGCGATGTCGACCGAACCGACCCTGTTAGAGGGTCCGGGCGATGCACCGGGGCGTGCCGTATTGCTGTCGTTTCCGGATCGCAAGGCCGCACTGGGCTGGATCAATGATCCGGAACTGGCCGACACCCACGCCTTGCGTCAGGCGTCAGGCCAATGCCGGATCACGTTGATCGGCTGAATTTGGGATCGTCCAGAGCCACCGCTCACAGCGATGCGTAAATCTGGGCGATCTTTTCGACGGCCTGTTCCGGCGGCAGCTCTTCGCTTTCGCCTGTGCGGCGCGAGGTCAATTCGACGACACCGTTTTTCAGACCGCGCGGGCCAACAGTAATGCGCCACGGCAGACCGATCAGGTCCATTGTCGCGAATTTACCACCGGCGCGTTCGTTACGGTCGTCGTACAGCGGCTCAAGACCAAGTGCTGTCAGCGATTTGTAAAGCGCATCACAGGCTGCGTCCGCTTCGGCATCGCCCTGCTTCAGGTTCACGATGCCACAGTGGAACGGCGTCACGCCTTCCGGCCAGATAATACCGTTTTCGTCATGGGACGCTTCAATGATCGCGCCCAACAGACGGGACACACCGATACCGTGCGAGCCCATGTGTACAGGCACTTTGTTGCCTTCGTTGTCCACCACGGTTGCATTCATGGCTTCGGAGTACTTGGTGCCGAAGTAGAAAATCTGGCCAACCTCGATACCACGCGCGGTGCGGCGACGTTCTTCGGGAACCTCGTTAAAGATCGCCTCGTCATGTGTTTCATCTGTGCGGGCATAGCGCGAGGTGAATTCCTCAAGCACCGCCCGACACTGTTCAACACTGTCGAAATCGATTTCACGGCTGCCGAACTTCAGATCGGTGATTTCGCTGTCATAGAAGACCTCGGATTCACCGGTTTCCGCCAGAACAAGGAATTCGTGCGTGTAGTCGCCGCCAATCGGGCCACCATCCGCACGCATCGGGATCGCCTGTAAGCCCATGCGCTCATACGTGCGCAGGTAGGTCACCAGATGGCGGTTGTAGGCGTGCAGCGCATCTTCCTTGGTCAGATCAAAGTTATACCCGTCCTTCATCAAGAATTCGCGGCCACGCATCACACCAAACCGCGGACGCACCTCGTCGCGGAACTTCCACTGGATGTGATAAAGCGTCAGCGGCAGGTCTTTGTAGCTGTTGACGTGGCTGCGGAAGATATCCGTGATCAGTTCTTCGTTGGTCGGGCCGTACAGCATGTCGCGATCATGACGATCTTTGATACGCAGCATTTCCTGACCGTAGTCATCATAGCGTCCGCTTTCGCGCCACAGATCAGCCGATTGCAACGTAGGCATCAGCATCGGGATATGCCCTGCTTTCACCTGCTCTTCATGAACGATCTTTTCGATGTTCTTCAGAACCTTGTAGCCCAATGGCAGCCACGAATAGATCCCCGCGGACGACTGTTTGATCATGCCCGCGCGCAGCATCAGACGGTGGCTTACGATCTGTGCTTCGGCGGGGTTCTCTTTCAGAACCGGAAGAAAATAGCGGCTAAGGCGCATGGTGGGCCTCCTGTGACTGGTGTTGCAAGCGTTCATGGGACAAGTCAGAGGTCTTGGCAAGAGACCGCGAATGGATTCATATTGTTGAAACGTATTCGTATGCCAAAGACCTATATTTCAAACGCGTCGCCCCCCTGAGCGGCGCAATTCGGGGATAGATCAATGATGAAGGCAGTATTCCGGCTGATCACACATGGTTTGACGCTGTTGATCGGATTTGCGCTTGGCCTTTACACGCTTCCGATTTTGACCCAGCCGCCTGCTCCTGCGCAGGACGTCCTGCAAAGCTCGGCTGAGAACGCGCGTTTTTCAGGCCGGTTCAGCCGCGATCTGAAAGGAAGCGACTTTCTGCATTGGGGCGAAGGCGCGATCCGCGTGACCGATACGCAAATTGTTCATGATGGCAAACTGGCACCCGGGCCGGATTACCGCCTGTATCTGATCCCCGAGCGCGCCGAGAACGAAGCGGAATTTCAGGCCATCAAAGGGGCATCGGCCATGATTGGACAGGTCGACAGCTTTAACGGATTTGCATTGAATATCCCCGCCGGCATCGCGACCGAAGATTACGTTGGTGTCCTGATCTGGTGCGGAGCATTTGAAGAGTTCATTACATCAGCCATTTACCGCCAGCCGTAACTTGCGCATGCGGCGTGGTTGGGCGATAAATCAAGAAACTTACAGGATTATTTCATGGCTCTGACAGTCCGCGAACAGCTGAAATATTGGGGGATCGCCGCGATCATATTCGCCGTGACCCTTTGGTATCTTGGCGACGTGCTTCTGCCGTTTCTTGTAGGCGCTGCGATTGCCTACTGTCTGGACCCGATTGCCGACCGGCTTGAAGCGATGGGCTTTTCCCGTGGGTTGGCCACGGGCATCATCACCATTGCCGCGCTTCTGATTTTCGTATTGCTGGCGCTGCTGGTGATCCCGACGCTGATCAAACAAACTGGCCAGTTGATCAACGTGGCGCCCGACCTGTTCCGCGATCTGCAAACATTCCTGTCGTTCCGTTTTCCCAACATCATGGCCGAAGACGGTGTTGTCCGCGAAACGCTGACCAGCATCGGCGACACGATCAAGGATCGCGGCGGCGAACTGGTGCAAACCGCGCTGACCTCGGCAGCGTCGCTTTTGAACATCATCCTGCTGTTTGTGATCGTGCCTGTTGTGGCCGTCTATCTGCTGGTCGATTGGGACAACATGGTTGAGCGCGTGGATGAACTTTTGCCGCGCGAACATGCCCCCGTGATCCGCCAACTGGCGCGTGAGATCGACAAAACCATGTCCGCATTCGTACGCGGTATGGGAACGGTCTGTCTGATCCTTGGCGTCTACTACGCTGTTGCGCTGATGCTGGTCGGGCTGCAGTTCGGCTTGGTCGTGGGTGTTATCGCCGGCATTCTGACGTTCATTCCCTATGTCGGCGCCATTGTCGGCGGCATCCTTGCCGTAGGTTTAGCCATGTTCCAGTTCTGGGGCGAATGGATCTGGATCATCGCGGTTTGGGCGATCTTCCAGTCCGGACAATTTATCGAAGGCAACTTCCTGACGCCCAAACTGGTGGGGGATAGCGTTGGGCTGCACCCTGTCTGGCTGCTGCTGGGCATGTCCGTTTTCGGCACCACCTTTGGCTTTGTCGGCCTTCTGGTTGCTGTTCCAATCGCAGCGGCTTTGGGTGTGATCGCACGCTTCCTTGTGCAGAAATACAAACACAGCCGTCTTTACACCGGCAAATCCCCTGACACCGAGACGGACTAATGAGCACACAACTCCGGCTTGACCTGCCCGTGCGTACCGCACTGGGCCGACGCGACTTTTTTGTCAGTGATGCCAATGCGCTGGCCGTGGCTCAAGTGGACCGTTGGCGGGATTGGCCATCGCGGAAAATGATCCTGACCGGTCCGGCGAAATCCGGCAAGACGCACCTGTGTCATGTCTGGAAAAACGAAGCACAGGCCGAGATCGTGCCTGCCGAGGCCCTGCCCCATCTGCCTATTCCTGCCTTGGCACAGACCTCTGTCTGCGTTGAAGATGTGGATCAGATCGCAGGCAACCGCGACGCGGAAGAAGCGCTATTTCATCTGCACAATATGGTCCTAAGCGAAGGCCATTCGCTGCTGCTGTCGGCCCAGAAGCCGCCGATGCATTGGGATTTGTGCATCCCCGATCTGAAAAGCCGCATGATGGGCACGGACGTGGCGCAGCTTGAAAAGCCGGATGATCAATTGCTGGCGGCCGTTTTGAACAAGCTGTTTACAGACCGCCAGATTGTGCCCATGCCCGACGTCATTCCCTATCTGGTTCGCTACATGGACCGCTCGTTCGATGCCGCAGATCGGATTGTCGAATTGCTGGACAGTGCAGCACTTGGCACGCCCCGCGGGGTCACACGCGCCCTTGCCAGCAAGGTGTTGAAGGGCCTAGAAATTAACGAAGAGCATCCCTAGCGCTTCGTCATAGAACCGTTACGGTGCATAAGGATAACGTGCTTATGTACAAAGCAGATTTTCTAGAAGCCCCGCGCCCGAAGCCGGTGAAACGTCCCGAACTGGACCTGACTGGTCCGGACCGTTTTCTGAACCGCGAACTCAGCTGGCTGAGTTTCAACTGGCGTGTTTTGGAAGAGGCCGAGAACCAGAAGGTGCCCCTGCTTGAGCGCGTGCGGTTCCTTTCTATTTCGGCGTCCAATCTTGACGAATTCTACAACGTCCGCGTGGCCGGTCTGCGCGAACTCGCAATGGCGGGCAACACCACGGCCGCCGCCGACGGGCTGACGCCTGCGCAGCAGTTGGTCAAGATCAACGAAAACGCGCGCGAATTGATGCAAAGCCAACAGCGCATCTTTGCGACTTTGAAAGAGGAAATGGCCCGCGAAGGCATTCAGATCCTGTCGCGCCACGACATCACTGATGCAGACCGCGCTTATTTGAAAGAGGCGTTTCTGGATCAGGTGTTTCCTGTTCTGTCCCCTTTGGCCATCGACCCTGCGCACCCCTTCCCGTTCATTGCGAACCTTGGATACTGCCTTGCCCTGCAACTGGAACGTGGAAAGAACAAGAAATCGCTGCAAGCGGTTCTGCCTATTCCCGCGCAGATCGACCGTTTTGTGAAACTACCCACCGAAGGCGACGGCCATCGTGTTCTGTTTCTTGAAGAACTGCTGTTGTTGCATATCGACAGCCTGTTCCCAGGCTATCAGGTCAAAGACCACTTCTCATTCCGGGTCCTGCGTGACAGCGACCTTGAAGTCGAAGAAGAAGCCGAAGATCTGGTGCGCGAATTCGAGGTCGCACTCAAACGCCGTCGCCGTGGTGAGGTCGTGCGTCTTACGGTGTCTGCCGGTGCGCCCGAGGCGCTGAAAGCCATCGTCATGGACGAACTTGGCGTGCGCGACGATGAGGTGATCGAGCTGGATGGCATGATCGGCATCGTCGACACCAAAGAACTGGTGCTGGACGAACGCCCTGACCTGCTGTGGCCCACATTCACGCCGCGCGTTCCTGAACGGGTGCAGGATCATGACGGCGATATGTTTGCCGCGATCCGCCAGAAAGACATGCTGCTGCACCACCCCTACGAGACATTCGATATGGTGGTCCGCTTCCTGAAGCAGGCGGCCGTCGACCCCAACGTGGTTGCGATCAAGAACATGCTTTATCGCACCTCGCGCAATTCCCCGATTGTCGAGGCGCTGTGTGAGGCCGCAGAGGAAGGCAAATCGGTCACTGCACTGGTCGAGTTGAAGGCGCGGTTTGATGAGGCTGCGAACATCCGCCAGTCGCGTCGTCTGGAACGCTCTGGTGCACATGTGGTCTACGGGTTTGTTGATTGGAAAACCCACGCCAAGATCGCAACGGTTGTCCGCCGCGAGGGCGACAAGCTCGTGACCTATTCCCACTTCGGCACCGGCAACTACCATCCGATTACGGCCAAAATTTACACCGACCTTAGCTTTTTCACATGCGACGCCCAGTTGGGCCGCGACGGGTCCAAGCTATTCAACTACATCTCGGGCTATGCGTTGCCGGAAGGGTTGGAAAACCTGTCGCTGTCACCGCACACATTGAAACCCAAACTGCTGGACATGATCCGTGCCGAGGCAGAGCACGCCCGCGCAGGGCGCCCTGCACAGATCTGGGCCAAACTGAATTCCTTGATCGAACCGGATATGATCGACGCGCTTTATGAAGCCAGCCAGGCCGGCGTTCAGATTGATCTGGTCATTCGTGGCATCTGCGGAATTCGACCGGGCGTCAAAGGCTTGTCCGAAAACATTCGTGTAAAGTCCATCGTGGGCCGCTTCCTTGAACACAGCCGGATCGCTTGTTTTGGTAACGGCCACGGCCTGCCACACAACAAGGCCAAAGTGTTCATTTCCTCGGCAGACTGGATGGGACGCAACCTGAACCGTCGCGTGGAAACGCTGATCGAGATTAAGAATGACACGGTCAAGGCGCAGATCGTCAGCCAGATCATGGCCGCAAACCTTGCCGATGTGGCCCAAAGCTGGGTGATGGATGCCGACGGAAAGTTCACCCGCGATCCAATCCCCGAGGGCGAATTCGCGTTCAGTTGCCATAGGTTCTTTATGGAAAACCCGTCCCTATCCGGACGCGGATCGGCGGGGGCTGCCGATGTTCCTAAACTGACGCACACACATGACGCATAAGCATGGGTCACTTGCTTGACCTATGGGGATGACTGGTTCACACCGGTATACAGACGTCGTCACGCCGGAGCACTTTATGGCACATGACACCTCCCCCGAAGCCCATGACTATGGCCCCTTCGGGCGTCCCTTGTTCGAAGACCCCAAAGTACGTGCCCTGTCGCGTGTGGGAGTAGTGGACATCGGATCGAACTCGGTTCGTTTGGTGGTGTTTGATGGCGCGGCACGATCGCCTGCGTATTTCTACAATGAAAAAATCATGTGCGGCCTTGGCGCGGGCATGTCCGAAAGCGGGCGCTTGAACCCGGAAGGACGCAAGCGTGCCCTGTCGGCGATGAAACGGTTCCACAAACTGGCCGAAAGCATGGGCGCGGCGCCGCTGACAGCTGTCGCCACTGCGGCCGTGCGCGAGGCCACCGATGGACCCGCTTTCTGCGATGACGTTCTGAAAGCCACAGGCATCAAAATCTGGGTCATCGACGGCGAAGAAGAAGCCCGCCTGTCGGCTCAGGGTGTTCTGCTGGGATGGCCCGGTTGCTATGGCATGATCTGTGACATCGGCGGATCGTCGATGGAGCTGGCCGAACTGGCCGATGGTAAGGTCGGCAAATGCCGGACGTCGGCGCTTGGCCCGCTGAAGCTGAAAGATATCCAGGGCGGTAAAAAGGCCCGCGAGGCCTATATCAAAGAGGTCGTCCAAGGCCTTGCCCAAGAACTGGGTGAACAACGCGACCGCCTTTTCCTTGTGGGCGGCAGCTGGCGCGCAATCGCCCGCATTGATATGGAACGGCGCGGCTATCCGCTGCACGTTCTGCATGAATACCGCATGTCGAAAAAGCAGGTGCGCGAAACCCTGAAGTTTATCGCGAATTCCGATCTGGAAGAACTCCGCACCAAATGCGGTATATCCTCGACGCGTATGGCGCTTGTTCCTTTGGCCGCTGAAGTTCTGAAGCGTTTGATCCAGACGTTCCAACCCGAAGACATCGCGCTGTCCAGCTATGGTATCCGTGAAGGTCTTCTGTACGAACAAATGCCCGACATGCTGCGCGAACGTGATCCGCTGATCGAGGCGGCGCGGTTCGCAGAAGCCAAAGACGCGCGCATGCCCGGATTTGGCAAAAACCTGTATGATTTTGTGCGCCCGCTGTTTGCGAAATCAGACATCACCATCCTGCGGTTGGTCAAAGCCGCGTGCCTGATGCATGACGTCAGCTGGCGCGCCCATCCTGACTATCGGGCCGACATATGTTTCGACAACGCGACCCGCGCGAACCTTGGTGGATTAAAGCACCGCGAACGTCTGTTCCTTGGGCTAGCGTTGCTTCATCGATATAAGAACAAACGCGACAACACCCGCTTTGACGAGCTTCTTCAACTGATTGACGAACAGGGGGTGCGTCAGGCTGAAATCCTTGGCAAAGCCATGCGGTTCGGTGCCATGCTCTGGATGTCCGAAGACATGACCAAAGGCGCGTCGCTTGTCTGGCAGCCGCGTAAAAGGCATTTGCTTCTGAATCTCAGCAAAGACGCGGAAGCGCTATTTGGTGAGGTGGCCGAGGCGCGGTTCAAATCGTTGGCGAGTGCGTTGGAAGCAACCTACGACGTCAAGATCACCTAAAGCTCGATCTCGCCATCCTTGAGCGGTTTTGGCGCATCCGGTTTGCGGCGGATAATGATATCGCCGTTCGGAAGCATCTCCGGCGCTTCATAGACGGACCAGTCTTCGACCTCGTCCAGAATGGCCCCCAGTCGCGGCCCCATTTCCAGCATGAAGTTGTGAACGGCGGGGCCCGCGTCATCCATGAACTTCTCAAGCTCTTCCAGCGCGGGATCGATTTCCGAAATCATCCCGCGAAAAAACAATTCCATACCCCGCTCCATCAACGAAAAACCGTCGTTCTCTTCTTCGGCGGCAACCGGAGACGAGAGGCTAAAAGCGATCAGAAGGGCTGTGGCTGTCTGTTTCATGACAGGAATATAGGTAGAACAACGCCATTCCCAAAGGGTCAAAGTTGCAAATCGACCGATACGGGGAAATGGTCAGACGCGGTTAAGAGGGCGTCGCGCAGCACTTCATCATAATAGCAATCGGTGTCATCAAACGGATGCCAGATACGCCAGTCTTGTGCTTTGGCCCTCAGGTTCGGGCTAACCAGAATGTAATCCAGTAAGGCCGACAGATACCGTTTCTGCGGAGCGATAAAAAAACGCGCGGTCGACGGGCGGGCGTTTACCGGCGATTGCAGAATTTGCGCGGCGTGTGGATCATAAAGTTCGGTCACACCGTTGCCTTGGATAATTTCCAGCGAAGACCGCCCGAACAGTTCCTCGAACTCATCAAGTCCCGGACCATCGTTCAAATCACCAAGCGCAATCACATCCTGCCCTGTAGCCAACAGGCTTTCGATCCTGCGCCGTAGCCAGATTGCCTGCGCCAATTGTTTGCGACGGTTGGCAATGGACATGCGCATCACCTCATCGCGGCCGCGGGCCCCGTGTGGAGCCTTTGACTTCATATGGATGCCCAGCATGTAGAATTCAGCCCCGGACACGTGCCGCACCGACAATTCCAAAGGCGGTTTTGAAAAGGTCACCTCGTCCTTGGTTGCGTCGATATCCAGATCGATCCCAAAGGTCTGGTCAAAGCGCGGCGCGTCTTCGCTTTCTTGTGGGGCGTGCACGGGCGTCACAACGTCCGGGTTAAAAAGCAGTGCAATTTCCTGCTGGGTGCTGTTCGGGAACCCCGTAATCGCCGACGTCGCCCGCAGCCCATACCGGTCCGCGAAATTCACCAAGGCCTTTTCCGTAGACCGACGCCGGTTCGTATCCGGTGCTTCGATAATCATGATCGCGTCAGCATCCAACCGTTGGAACACTAAACCCAACGCGTCCAGCTGTTCACGCCGCGTTATATTGCGCCGCGCGCTCCATTCCTGATCTTCCAGCAGATTGCCATCATCGTCGAAAAGCGCATCAAACCATTCGACGTTATAGGTGACCAACCGCATGTTTCATTCCTTAGGCCGCGTGGCGGGATGAGATTTCTTCCCACGCATTATTGATCGCGATCAGGCGCTTTTCCGACATCTTGATCGCCTCTTCCGGAACGCCCCGGGCGATCATCTGGTCAGGGTGGCTTTCTACTACCAACCGCCGCCATTTCTGTTTGATCTCGTCAATCGGTGTGTCCGGTGTGACACCCAGCACATTGAAGGGATCAGGTTTCGCGTCTGGCACGAAACGACAGCGCAAACCCGCGAACTGGCGTTCGGTCAGATCGAAAATCTCTGCGACGCGTTCAAGGAAACTGTCCTCGTTCGGATGATAGGTGCCGTCCGCCATCGCGATGTGAAACAGCCCCTCCATCAAGTCGATCAGCACGCTTTGATCCGTCTGGAACATGGCGCGGATGCGTTTGGCGTATTCTTCGAAGCCTGCCACGTCCTGACGGGCAAGGTTGAACACCCGTGCGGCACCGGCCTCATCCTCGGGCGCGATGTGGAACACCTCGCGGAAGGCCATGACTTCGGATCGCGTCACAAGGCCGTCCGCCTTGGCCATCTTTGCGGAAAGGGCAATCACCGCGATCGTAAAGGCCACCGACTTTTCAGGCGGGGTTTTCAGGCGTTCGAACACCTGAGAGAGCCCTTCGCCTTTGGCAAGCGCGGACAAGGCATCGGATATGCGAGACCAGATCGACATGCCCATTCTTTACGCCATCAGCCCACGGTTGTCAGTCGGAAGTCACAAGAATTTCTGCATCAGCACAAGATCCATCCAGCGGTCGAATTTGAACCCGACCTCGGGAAGGATGGCGACGTGCTCAAAGCCGATCGCCCTGTGAAACGCGACACCTGCCGGATTTTCTTCGCTGATTCCGGCCCAGAGGGAATGGATGCCTTGCGCTTTGGCATGCGCGCACAAAACGTCCATCAGCGCCCTGCCCGCGCCGCGACCCGAGAAAGCGGGATCAAGCTGGATGGTGTGTTCTTTGGTGCGTGCATAGCCAACGCCCCCCCGAAACGCGCCATAAGTGGCAAAACCGCCGATGGTGTCACCGTCTGAGGCAACCCAGAAGGCGCCGGATTTGGATTCGATATCGGCAGCAACATCTTGGTCGGTTTTTTCTTGCGAATTGAACGTAACGGCTGTGTGCCTGATGTAATGGTTCCAGATCGCAGCAATTGCAGGTGCATCGTCCGAGGTGGCCACACGGATAATCAGGTCAGTTGGCATTTAAAGGGTCCGTTAAAATCCGCGCAAAGGTGCGGAGTGTCTCCGGTTTCGAACCGGATGCGATCATCATTCAGGTACGGCGCAAGAATGCTTTGCAGCTTTGATGCCTCTGGATGCGTGATGGTTAGAGTGGTCAGTGCCCACTCTTGTCCCGCAAGCGAGACACCCGGCAACACCGGCGTCTGCCATTCAATCAGTGCTGGGAAAAGTCCGTCGAAAGGAAGAAAGCCGTCAGTTGGAACAAGCATGCGCCATTTCAGATCTCCGCGCTCTACATCAACGATGCGCGGCTCGACTGGTAACTGCGCGACGGCGGCTTCGATATCGGCCACCCGACACACCCATTTATCAAGACGCGGCGGACCGCTGAAGTGATCCAGACCGAACCAGCGCGCATCTTGAGGCGGCGGGGCATCGGGATCTGTCGCGATGGCCTCAAGATAGAGGTCATCGCAAAGCCCGATCAGGCGATTGTGGGTGCCAAAGCGAGCATGCCGCCCGCCTGCGCCCATCGTGCAATCAAACACACCTTCGACATGCTCGACCGCCGATTGCAGATCGGCACCAAGAACAGCGAGGTGATCCAGAACCAGCATTACCGCGCCTTGAACAAACCGCCCAAGATGCCACGGACAATGCGGCGACCTGTGGTGCCTTTGAGTTCCTTCACAACGACCTTGGCAATAGCCGCGCCAAAACCTTCCTCTTCCTTCTTGCGGGTCTTCCGCACGGGTTCCGAGGTCGAGCGTCCAACGCGTGTACCGCTGTAACGGCGGCCCGCGTTATATTCGCGTTCAGCAGCAGCCATTTCCTGTTCGCGTTTTTCTAGCGCCTCTGCCTCTGCAGCCGCCTTTTCCGCGCGACCTTTCAGCATTTCATAGGCGGATTCACGATCCACGGTGTCTTTGTATTTCAGCCCCAAATCAGATGCGGACATGATCGCCGCGCGTTCCGCGGCACCAATCGGCCCAAGCTGCGAAGACGGCGGACGGATCAATGTACGCTCGACAATGCCCGGCACACCCTTTTTCTGAAGCATGGATGTAACCGCCTCGCCGACGCCAACCTCACGAATGGCCTCTTCCGTATCGAAGCGCGGGTTCTCGCGGTAGGTTTCCGCCGCCATACGCAGCGCCTTCTTATCACGTGCTGTAAAGGCACGCAGAGCATGCTGTACACGGTTGCCCAGCTGTCCAAGAATATCTTCAGGCACGTCGTCAGGGTTCTGCGTGATGAAATAGACACCGACACCTTTGGAACGGATCAGGCGGGCGACCTGCTCAACCTTATCGACTAGAGCCTTAGGCGCGTCGTCGAACAACAGATGCGCTTCGTCAAAGAAGAAGACCAGCTTGGGTTTGTCCGGGTCGCCGACTTCGGGCAGTTCTTCGAACAGTTCCGACAGCAGCCACAACAGAAAGGTCGCATAAAGGCGCGGCGATCCCATCAGCTTGTCAGCGGCAAGGATGTTCACCTGACCACGACCATCGGCCCCCACTCGCATTATATCGCTCAGATCAAGCGCGGGTTCGCCAAAGAACTGTGTGCCCCCTTGGTTTTCCAGAACCAGCAGACGTCGCTGGATCGCGCCCACCGACTGGACCGAGATATTGCCGTATCGCAGGGACAATTCCTGACGGTTTTCACCGACCCAGACCAGAAGCGACTGCAAATCGCGCAGGTCCAGAAGCGGCAGGCCTTCTTCATCGGCTACGCGGAACGCGATGTTCAGGATACCTTCCTGTGCCTCGGACAGCTCCATCAGCCGTGAAATCAGCAAAGGCCCCATTTCGGCAACTGTCGTGCGAACGGGATGCCCCTGTTCACCGAACAAATCCCAGAACGTGACCGGAAATGAATCGTAGCCGAAATCGTCAAACCCGATCTTGGTGGCGCGCTCCATAAACGGCGTGTGCAGCTTGTGGGTTTCTGTGCCAGCCTTGGCCAGACCGGACAGATCGCCTTTGACGTCGGACATGAAAACCGGCACGCCGGATGCCGAAAATCCTTCGGCCAGAATTTGCAGGGTGACGGTCTTACCGGTACCTGTCGCGCCTGCAATCAAACCATGCCGGTTTGCGTATTTCAGGTTCAGCCATTGCTTTTCGCCGTAGCCTTCACCACCGCCACCAACAAAAATTCCGTCGTCCATAACATGCCCCCACTTCGGTACCGTGCGGACGACACCATACTAAGTTAACCAATTGTCGCTAGGGTGAAATTGACCTGAACCACATGTCCTCTTCTGGTTTGGGTCACTTCCTCCCTGTCGGACTGACCGTGCCTTTCAAAAGGTACGGTCTTTTTTTGTGCAAACGTCAATAAAACTACCGAGTACCTATTATTTGACTGTTGACCGGTCTGTTTTCGCGGCGTAGCGTCAGGTCCATAAAAGGTCGGCCAGTCCGACGGGGAGAAAAAATTGAGAAGGGACCCTTTTGGGTTCCTTTTCTTTTTTCTTCATTCTTTCCAAGACTTGGCCTACACAAAATCGGCAAAACACCGCCGTCAGGTGGATATTCCCCCCCTGACACCCACGTACAGTCATGTTAAGCGCATTACGTTTAAATTTTCGCTCGGAGGAGCTTTTATGAAACCGTCACTGATCTCCCTGTCGCTGATTGCCCTTATGGCAGGCTCGCCTTCCTTTGCACAGGAAGCCGCTGCTCCCGCAGACGCGACAGAGACAGAACAACCCGCAGCAACCGAAGCACCGGCCGACGCGCCGGCGCAGGCAGCTGAAGAAGGTAGCGACAGTGTTCTGGATACAGGCGAAGCCGTCACACCGGAAAATTCCAGCTACGTGAAAGAAACCATTGGCGATTGGACGATCCAGTGTCTGTCCACCCCCAATGGCGAAGATCCCTGCCAGCTGTATCAGGTTCTGAAGGGCGCTGATGGCGGTGCCGTTGCAGAGGTTAGCCTGTTCCAAGTCAGCAATCAGGGTCAGGCCGTGGCCGGTGCGAACTTTATCGTTCCGCTGGAAACACTTCTGACACAGAAAATCACCGTGCAAGTCGATGGCGGCCAAGCCAAGCGCTATGATTTTGCCTTCTGCGCGCAGATGGGTTGCGTCGCGCGTGTCGGCTTCTTGCCGCAGGACATTGCATCGTTCAAAGCAGGCAACGTGGCGAACGTCACAATCGTTCCTGCTGCCGCACCGGATCAGAAAGTGACCGTACCGATGTCGCTGACCGGCTTTACGGCGGCGTATGACTCGCTGAATAAGTAAGCACTGCTTACACCGAAAATGAAAACGCCGGGGCTGTCCCCGGCGTTTTCATTTCAAACCATCCAGAACCGCCAAAGCAGCCCGTTCACCGGGCGGTGGGCCACCCTGCCCCAGACGTTCCATCGTGACGGCCATTGCCTTGGTCTGGCGTGACGGATCATCCAGAACCGACAAAACAGCCGGGGCGATCAGATTGGCCTGACAGTCTTTTCCGATAAATTCCGGTATCTCGCGCGTGTCTGACACCAGACTGACCAGATTGACCGTATCCACCAACAACATCCTGCCGATGATCTGCCGCGACAGCCACGGCATATCATAGGCGATCACCATCGGTGTCTGCGCTGCTGCAAGCTCTAATGCCACCGTGCCCGACGCGGCCAATGCAACATCTGCAGCCCCAAAGGCCGCACGTTTGGTCGTCGCAAACTTTTCTGCATCAACACCGCGAGGATCAAGAACGGTTACGTTCACAGGCCAGTTCTGAACAGCCTCTTCCACCAGATCTGCCACATTGCCAGCAGCGGGAAGGACAAACCGAATGTCCGGGCGGCTTTCCGCAATCCGGCCCAAAGTTTCACCGAACGTACCGGCCAATCGCCCGATTTCAGATCGACGCGATCCGGGCAAGACCAAGACAACGGGCGCATCGCCGAACCCGTGCGCAGTTTTGAAGGCCGCAATCTCTTCTTCTGTTGCCACTTGCTCGGTCACCACAGGATGCCCGACAAAGTCGCACCGCATGCCTGCCGCTTCCATATAGGGCGGCTCGAACGGAAACAGCGCCAGAACCTGATCCACATGCCGCGCCATTTTCTGCGCACGTTTGGGGCGCCACGCCCACACGGTTGGTGCCACGTAATGGACGACACGAATGTCGCTTTCAGCTTTGACCAGCTCGGCGACACGCAGGCAGAATTCGGGTAGATCAATGGTCACCAGAACATCTGGCTTTTCCGCAATAATCGTATTCGCCGTCTCGCGAATACGGCGTTTCAAATTACGATATTCCCTTAGGATAGCGCCGATGCCCATGATCGCGATTTCGGACATAGGGAAAAGACTATTCAGGCCCTCGGCGATCATGCCTTCGCCTCCAACCCCCTGAAAATCGACAGGTTCTTGGGTTGTGGACTTCAGTCCGCGCATCAAGGCCGCGCCAAGTTTGTCGCCAGACGGTTCCCCCGCAATGACAAATACCTTCATGCCGCCCCCTTTTCGCGCACCCAAAGGAACAGGCCGTTCTGATCCAGTGTTTCGATCACCTTGTCCTGATCCAGCACGATAACACCGCCCGCCTCAATCACCAGCCCGCGCAGCCCCATCTGAACCGCACGTTTCGCCGTGTCCAAACCGATTGTCGGTAAATCCACGCGCCGGTCCTGTTGTGGCTTGGGCGCTTTATAGAACACAGCACCAAGGGCCGCGTCTGCGTCCATCGCCATCATGGCGTCTGTTCCGCTGTCGACCTCGCGCTGCACAACTTTGCCGTCACGGATCAGACACGCCTGTCCCAGATCCTTGCGGCCCATTTCCCGAATTTCCTGATCACCAGCCGCAACATCGCCAATGGTTTGCGGATCGGGCTGTGTTTTGGTCAGGATACCTGCCTTCGGCAAAAGCCCTGGCGCCAAATCATGAGCGGCGCGCACCGTGATACCGCGGCTTTCAAAAACCTCGATAACCGCGCGCAACGCACCATCATCCCCAAGCTTCAGCGCACTTAGCAGGATCGGCACCAAAGGCACCGTCCAAATGTCCATGCGGGTGATTGCAAAACTTGGTCGGTCGATGCCACCGCAAAGGCAGACCTGCGTTACAGCCTGCGCCTTCAAAAATCGCAGCAGACCGCCAAGCTTTTCGATGGGAAAGCTGTAGTCGACAACCAGATCATTTGGCGCAAATCCATCGACTGCGCAGACCAAGGGCCGAACACTTTGCGCCAATGCAACTGCCTTTGGCAAATCTCCGCGTCCGGCGATCAGGGCAAGCACAGCTTAGCCCGGTGTCAGGAAGTGACGATCGGTTTCGGCCAGAACGAAATCGGTGATTTCCTTGACATAGTCCGACGTTGTTTCATCCGAAAGGCGCTTGGCCCGCTCTTGAAACGCCCCTTCGCCCTGCGCCAACATCTGGAAGGCCGCCCGCAGTGCAGTGATGTCAGACCGGCTGACGCCGCGCCGTTTCAGACCGACCAGGTTCAATCCATCCAGCTTACCCCGTTGCGCCTGAACAAGGCCATAGGGGATCACATCATTGGTCACCATGGTTACCGCGCCAATGATCGCGCCACGACCGATGCGAACAAACTGATGTACGCCACACAGGCCGCCGACGATGACATCGTCTTCGATAATGCAGTGACCAGCCACAGCGCTGTTGTTCACCAGAATGACGTTGTTGCCGATAATGCAGTCATGCGCAACATGGCAACCGGCCATAAACAGACCGTCATCACCGACCTTCGTAAGACCACCGCCGCCAGCTGTTCCAGCGTTCATCGTGACGTGTTCACGGATGCGGTTACGCTTGCCAACGACCAGTTTGGTCTTTTCGCCGCCGAACTTTTTGTCCTGCGGAATTTCACCGATCACAGCGAAAGAGTGGATCAGTGTGTCTTCACCGATCACCGTATCGCCAGTGACGACCACGTGGCTTTTCAGAGTGACGCCTTTTTCAAGCACCACTTCGGGGCCGATGTGGCAAAACGGGCCGACGGTACATCCGTCAGCAATCTGCGCACCCTCTTCGATGACCGCGCTTGGATGAATGACAGCGGCGCTCACGCGGGCATATCCATCATGGCGGTGAACTCGGCCTCAGCGGCCATTTCGCCATCAACTTCAGCCACGCCTTTGAACTTCCAGACCTTGCCGCCGGGCTTACCGCGCACTGTCGTCAGGCGCATTTTCAGCTGATCACCCGGTACGACCTTGCGGCGGAATTTGCAGCCGTCGATCGCCATGAAATAGATCAGCATGTTCTTGTCCATCAGTTCCAGACCGACGCCAACCATCACACCTGCAGTCTGAGCCATCGCCTCGACAATGGTCACACCCGGCATGATCGGCGCACCAGGAAAGTGACCCTGAAAATGCGGTTCGTTCATGGTCACGTTCTTGATGCCCACAGCAGACTGCGTGCCATCGATTTCCTCAACACGGTCCACCAGCAAGAACGGATAACGGTGCGGCAGAATACGCGTGATCATATCGATATCTGCAGTTTTCAATGTATCAGTCATGGACGATCCTTTGGTGTTCTTTGGCAAACTGCCTAGCAACGTCGCGCCCTCTGGGCAAGTCGCAGGCCCTACTCGGCTGGTTTATCGGGAATATCCGAACCATCGCCAAGTGTTTCGTTGATCCGGTCAATCGCAACGTCAGTGATATCGACGGCATCCAGCGAAATAATGGTGCTACGACGTTCAACGATAATCGCCGCATTGGCCTGCTGCATGATCTGCAGCAAAACCGGTTGTGCGACCTGTAGAAAAGTCTGACGGGTTTCTTCCGACTTAGCGCCGAGCGCCCTTGCCTTTGCATTCTGCTGCTGACGTAAATTCTGGACCTTTTCATCAAAGGCTTCAGCAAGCTTGCTGAATTCAGCCGGATCGGTTGTTGCCCGAAGATCGGTCAACTTGCTTTCTTCAGCTATCAACTCCGCCTCGATCTTGCGGTTTTCCGCGGAAAGCTCGATGCCTTCGGCTTCGATTTCAGAGGCGATACGGATGCCGTAATCGCTTTCCTCGAACATCCTGTCGGATTCCAAAGTCAGGATCACGCTACGAGGTAACGCAACTGTCCCCTGATCCAGCACTTGAGCAACGACGGGGGACCCCGCCGTTGCCACGGACACCAGGACAGATGCCACAAGTTGCCGAAATCCAATCATTAGAAGCTGGTCGATACCGTCAGTTCGAAGGCCTGATCGCGGTCAAACTCTTCTTTTTTCAAAGCTTCGGAGAAGTTGAAACGCAGCGGGCCAAGAGGTGTGGTCCAGAACAGCGACACACCGACAACATGGCGGTACGATCCCTCATCATAGAGAACGTCACCGTTTGTTTCATCCAAGCCCCAGAGGTTGCCGACGTCATAGAAGACACCGCCGGACACGCCGTATTCTTCCGGAAGGCCCAGAGGGAACTCCGCCTCAAGCGATGCAACCGCATAGTAGTTGCCACCAAGTGCGTCGTTCACATCGTTGGCTTCGTTGTATTCGCGCGGGCCGACACCACCGGTTTCAAAACCACGCAGTTTGGAGGAGCCAAGGAAGAAACGGTCCGTCACGCGACTTTGCCCTTGGGAGTAGTGCAATGCGCCGGCTTCAAATGTGGCGCGCAATGTCACTTCGTCCGAGAACGCAAGACGCTGCGCAACAGCACGTGCGGTGGTTTTGACAAACTTCGTGTCCCCGCCCAAGCCACCGAAATCCTGGCTGAACGACACAAGGAAACCATTGTCGGGATCAAGCCCGTTCCGACGTGTATCATAGCTGAAGGTGTAGCCAACAGAGCTATCAAGCACACGTTCTTCTGTCGCTTCTGCCGTGATGATTTGACCGACTGTGGAGTCTTCTGGAACTGTCAATTCGGTCGAACCGAAGCTGTAGCGAACTCGCAAACGGCCATTGTCAGAAATCGGGAACCCGAGAAAAGGCGTAAAGTTGCCAATTGTAGTATTGTAGCGAGCGTTGTCCTGATCTGTCTCTTTGTAGTTCAGGTTCAAACCGAACGCCAAGTCCCGTCCAAGCAGACCTGGCTCAAGGAAGTTCAAGAAATACTGACGGTTATTCTGTGTCGTATTCAGCCCGAGGTTCAGGCGCTGTCCACGACCAAGGAAATTCCGCTCGGAGAATGACAGTGCCAGACCAAAACCCTGGTTCGTCGAATATGCGCCACCAAAACTGATCGAGCCTGTGGGCGCTTCTTCAACGTCCACGTCGACAATCACCTGCTGAGGTGTCGAGCCTTCACGTGCTTCGACATCGGCAGTCGCGAAAAAACCGAGCGCGCGGATGCGTTCTGCGGCTTCGCGGATTTCGCGCGGATTGAAGGGATCGCCTTCTACAGTGTTGAACTGACGACGTACAACGCGATCAAGCGTGGTTGTGTTGCCTTCGATGTCGATGCGTTCAACGAAAATGCGCGGACCACGTGTCAGAACGTATTCAACATCCAGCGTCAGATCGCGGTCATTGCGCGTCACACGCGGTTCGACCCGGATAAAGTCCAAACCTTCGCGCAGTGCTTTGCGTTCAAGACGTGCGATGTCGCGGTCAACCGCCGAAGGGTTATAGGTCTTGCCCGGACGTGTTGCGATGGCTTCTTCGAACACTTCCGGATCAACCGTCGCCAAGTCGGACGACACGGTCAATTGGCCGAACTGGAACTGCTGCCCCTCTTCCACATTGAACGTCACGAAATATCCGTCACGTTCTTGGCTGAGTTCTGCGTTCACACTGGTGATACGGAAATCGACATACCCACGGGACGCATAGAAATCCTGCAGCAGCTGACGGTCGAACTGAACGCGGTCTTCGATAAAGGTATCGCGCGTCACAAAGGCGCGCAGAAGGCCGGCTTGTTTTGTTCCCAGAACGCGGCGCAGACGACGGTCCGAATACTGCTGGTTACCAACGAAAGAGATGCGCTCAACTTCGGCGACACCACCTTCGAAAACCTCAAAGATCAGATCGACGCGGTTGTCGCTGCGGCGGATGATACGCGGCTGAACGCGTGCAGCGATACGGCCCTGCTGTACGTAGGCCTGCACGATGGCGTTAGCATCTTCTTCGGCTTGCGACGGATTGAAGACGCGACGGGACTGGGATTTCAGGATCGGCTTCAGATCGTCGTCTTTGATCCGGTTGTTGCCCTCGATGGCGACAAGGTTGATCGTCGGGTATTCAACGACCTTGATGACCAGAGTGCTGCCTTGCGGAACAAGCTCGACGCTTTCGAACAGGCCAGATGCCTGCAAGCGCTGGAACGCTTCGTTCAATTCACCTGCCGAGATCGACTGACCTCGGGCGATTCCGGCGTAAGACAGGACAGTTCCCGCCTCGATCCGCTGACTGCCTTCGATGGATACGTTGTTAAAGACGTATGTCTGGGCCGCTGCGGTTGTCGGCAACGCCGCAAAACCTGTTAGAATACAAAGGGAAAGCGCAGCCACCCCTGATTTCAGCCCCGGTTTAAAACGCTTAATTCCAACACGTCGCGCAGTCGTATAATCGGACATCCCGCCAATCCTTCAAACATCCCTTGGAAAGTGAGTATCGGGATTGTTCAGGCTTGTCAAAAGTCAGAATGCCTAGGATTTTTCGGGCGGAAAATTGCCGCTATCGGGTCACATCGACCCGATGAATGCACCAAAGGACAGCGCGAGCAGAATTGTCGCAACATACAGGATTCGGTCCCAGTTCAGGCTCCAAATCAGGCTCAGGCCTTTGTAACCGCTGTGAATCGCTTCCATTTCAACACCATACCTATCGTTCGATAGGACTTTGGTAACTAATGATTGAGGCGATATTTTGACGTTTGCCCCAAAATCAGGGGCAAAACAGATCGTTTGTAAGCCCGAGCACCATCACGCTGAGCACGACGAAAAGGCCAATCGACATCAAAATACGCAATGCGCGGTCGCTTGGCGGTTTGCCGGTTACCGCTTCATACGCATGGAAGCACAGGTGCCCCCCATCCAGAACGGGGATCGGGAACAGGTTCAAAAGACCGACTGCCGTCGAAAGAACCGCAATGAACCAGATAAAGCTTTGTGTGCCCTGGCTTGCCATCGCACCCGACGTTTCCGCGATTCCGATGGGACCGGACAAGTTACAGGTCGAAATCGCACCAGTGATCATGTGCCAGAGGCCGGACAACGATCCTGTGATGATGCGGCCTGTTTGGGATATGCCATTCGAGAGCGCGTCCAGCGGGCTTTGCGCCTCGGTCGCAGGGTCAAAGAACATGCCGCCCGCGATACCGATGCGATACACGGTTTTAAACGTGTTGTCCGCCTGCGGTTCGTCCGTACGACGGGGTTCAAGCGTGACATCCACGATGTCCCCACCCCGCCAAAGTTGCAGTTCCAGCGGCGCGCCTTCGGACCCCTCGACGGTCTCGCGCAATTGCTCAAAGGCAAAGATCGGATCACCGTTGATCGACAGGATCACATCTTCGGGCTCAATGCCTGCATCATTCGCAGCAGAGCGCGGGATCACCTGTGTCACCAGCGGAGGATAAATATAAGGGCCTTCAACAACCAGTTCAGAGCCGTCACGCTCGACCGTATAATCAAGCGTCGGCTCTTCCGGCAGGTTGTTCAGGAACGTATCGAAGCCCTCAGCGTCGTCAAAGCTGGGTGTTTCCATGCCCGCGATTTCAAGGATCACGTCACCGGCTTGCAGTTCCTGCATATCCGGCAAAGGCCGCAACTCGCCCACGGTGATCGGTTCTGACACAACGCCGCGCGACATGAAAATCAGGGTAAAGACGATGATCGACAGGGCAAAGTTGAACACTGGCCCAGCCGCCACAGTCGCCGAACGGGCCCAAAGCGGCGCGCCGTTCATGGTTGCGCGGCGTTCCTGTTCAGACAAAGTGCTGTAGGTGCCTTCATCCTTACCGCCCGAGGCGTTGGCATCGCCCTTGAACTTGACGTAGCCACCCAATGGGAATGCCGCGATCTGCCAGCGCGTACCGCGTTTGTCGAC
Source organism: Thalassococcus sp. (assembly GCF_982780845.1). Classification (NCBI taxonomy): domain Bacteria; kingdom Pseudomonadati; phylum Pseudomonadota; class Alphaproteobacteria; order Rhodobacterales; family Roseobacteraceae; genus Thalassococcus; species Thalassococcus sp. Next base: position 202,702 of record NZ_CEYADA010000007.1, on the reverse strand, counting down.
GCGCGAATAGAGGATAGGACCGAAACCAAGGGAAAACACATCTGCATGGATGCCCGACCAGCGCCCTACGATATAATGGCCGTATTCATGGATCGCGACGATCACGGAAAGAGCCACAACAAAAGCGATAATCGTGTAAATGAAGCCACCGAATTGGGGCAACAGCGATACAATATCCAAACCAAACGTCCCTATAGTTTTGCTATGATCTCATCGGCGCGTGTACGTGCCAGATGGTCAGAGTCGAGGATGTTATCAAGGGTAAACTCGGCATCAATATGGCCGGTCGTTGACGAAAGCTGTTCAAGAACGCGCTCGACAACCACCGCCATATCAAGAAATCCGATGCGTTTATCAATGAACGCGTCCAGCGCACGTTCCTTGGCCGCATTAAAGATCGCGCCCGCCATGCCGCCCGTTTCCATCACTTCGCGCGCAAGGCGCAGCGCAGGCCAGCGGGTTTCATCTGCGGGTCGGAAGGTCAGCTGGGCAATCTGCGCCAGATCAAGCCGTTCCACGGGCAACATGCGACGATCAGGGTAATGCAATGCAAAGCCGATAGCATGGCGCATATCCGGCGGCCCCACATGCGCCATAAGCGCACCATCGTTGAAGCCAACCAACGCATGGATCATGGATTCAGGATGAACCAAGGTTTCGATCTGACTGGGCAAAAAGTCGAAAAACTCTTTGGTTTCAATCAGCTCTAACGCCTTATTGAACATAGAGGCCGAGTCGATTGTAATGCGCTGCCCCATATCCCAGTTGGGATGCGTGGCTGCCTGTTCCGGCGTGGCCGTCGCCAGCTTCTCAAGTGGCCAGTCGCGGAATGCCCCGCCAGACGCGGTGATAATCACTCGCTCGACTGCGCTGATATCCTCGCCGATCAGGGCCTGAAACACGGCGGAATGTTCGCTATCCACCGGTAGAACTGATCCGCCATTTGTCTTGGCGGTCGCCATCACCAACGGCCCCGCGCAAACCATGCTTTCTTTGTTTGCCAGCGCCAAGGTCGCGCCACCTTCCAGCGCCTTCAGCCCTGGTGCAAGACCAGCCGCGCCAACGATGGCCGACATCACCCATTCTGCCGGACGATCAGCAGCTTCGATCAAGGCCGCCTGCCCTGCAGCGGCCTGAATTCCTGTCCCTGCCAGTGCGGCCTGCAAATCAGGCAGGCAATCGTCAAAGGCTGTGACGGCGACTTCGGCCCCCAGATCAATCGCATCGCCCGCAAGCTGCGCGATATTCCGGCCTCCGGATAGGGCCACAACATCATAGGCCTCGCGATCACGCTGGATCAGATCGATGGTGTTCTGACCGATAGATCCCGTGGCGCCAAAGATGGACACTTTGCGCGGATTCGTCATTGCAAAGCCTCTTTCACGATCCCGGCGGGAAACCCACGATCTGACCGGCGATCAGAATAAACAGGGCCGCGCCCAGCATTCCATCAAACCGGTCGAACAGTCCGCCATGTCCGGGAATCAGGTTCGAACTGTCTTTCACCCCTGCCCGACGTTTGATGGCGCTTTCTGCGATATCGCCCAACTGGCTGGCCATGGACACAGCAACAGACAGGCCGATCAGACCAACATGTGCCTGCGTCAGCATAGCGAAAACGCCACCAACAACGGCGGCGCCACCCCAACCGGCAATCGTGCCGGACCATGTTTTCTTGGGGCTGACCTTGGGCCAGAATTTCGGACCGCCGATAAGACGCCCCGCAAAGTAGCCTGCGATATCGGTGACGACGACGACCAAAACCAGCCACAGCATCCACAACATGCCGAAATCATCACGCAGCTCGACCATGCCGAAACCGGCCAGAATGATCAGCGCGGCAAAGACAGCGTAGGTCACCCCACCCTTTTCCATCCGGCCAAGGCCCAACATCGAAGGCGCGAGAACCAAGGGCATCGCCAGTGCACTGGGAATTTCGACAACCGCAAGCGTGCAGATCGCGGCAACACCACCCAGCAACAGCGCAGATTTGCTGCGATTGGTGTCCAGCATCGACACCAGTTCCCAAACCATAATGCCGCAGACAGCGGCGATCAGGGCGTGAAACAGATATCCACCGATCCAGACAGACAGCAAGCCAACGGCAATCATCACAACAGCCGACACAAATCGCGGCCCCAGATCATTCCATTTCTTGCTGGGCTCGGTCATGCAGGCACCGCACCAAACCGGCGCTCACGGGTACCGAAGTTGCTTGTCAGCTCTGCGAACTCCTTGGCCGAGAAATCCGGCCACAGGGTTTCAATGAATTCGTATTCCGAATAGGCCGACTGCCAAAGAAGGAAGTTGGAAATGCGCGCCTCGCCCGAGGTGCGGATCACGAGATCGGGATCGGGCAGAACGCAGGTATCCAGATAACGGGGCAGCGTTTCTTCGTTCACGTCAGAGGGGCAAAGTTTGCCATCCGCCACGTCCTGCGCCAGACGCTGGGTCGCGCGGGCCACTTCGTCACGGCCACCGTAGTTCAGCGCTATGGTCAGGTTCACGCCTGTACAATGGGCTGTCATTTCTTCCAGCTCATCCATCAAAGACCGCAGTTTCTTATCCAGCCGCAGACGATCACCAATAAATCGCACGCGCACGTTTTCGGCGCGAAGGTTGCGGGCTTCTTTGGTGATGTAGCGGCGGAACAGCGTCATCAGACCCGCCACTTCGGTCTGCGTGCGCTTCCAGTTCTCGGTCGAGAAGGCAAAGATTGTCAGATACTCAACCCCGCAATCGGGGCAAGCTTCGACGATTTCACGAACACGGCGGGCCCCTTCTTGGTGGCCGAACAGCCGCGGGCGGCCCCGAAGCGTCGCCCAGCGCCCATTGCCATCCATGATGATGGCCACGTGGCGTGGTGCGCCTGCTTCTGAATTAGGCTTACCCATGGCTGGTCCTTTCTGTGGTCCGCCGAGGGATCATGCTCAGACTTGCATGATCTCTGTTTGCTTGGCGTCCAGCGCTTCGTCCACCTTCTTGATGTAGGTGTCTGTCAGGTCCTGAACTTCGGATTCCCAGAATTTCTGATCGTCTTCGGACAGACCATCGGATTTGGCCTTTTTCACCTGATCCATGCCGTCACGACGCACGTTGCGGATCGAGACGCGGGCGTGCTCGGCGTATTGACCGGCAACCTTGCCCAGTTCGCGGCGGCGTTCTTCGTTCAACTCGGGGATCGGCAGCATGATGATTGTGCCGTTCAACTGCGGGTTGATGCCAAGTCCGCTTTCGCGAATGGCCTTTTCAACCTTGCCAACCATGGATTTGTCCCAAACGTTGACCGTCACCATACGCGGTTCGGGGACGTTCACGGTGCCCACCTGGTTGATCGGTGTCATTGTGCCGTAAGCGTCGACCATGATCGGATCCAGCATAGACGCAGAACCACGACCCGTCCGCAGCGACGCGAATTCTGTGCGCAGGTTTGCCATAGCGCCGTCCATACGGCGTTTCAGATCGTCTGTATCCAGTTCAAAATCTTCGGACATCTTCTTTCCTCATGCTCGGATATCGCCCCGTTGCAGGGCACTCTATCCGTATCAGCGTACGATTGTATAGGTGCCTTCACCCGCCAAAATCCCCTTGAACCCGCCGGGTTCATCAAGGCTGAAGACGATGATGGGCAAACTGTTATCCCGTGCCAGCGCAATGGCCGAGGCATCCATGACCTTCAGGTGCTTTGCCAGACAGTCGTCGTAGCTGATCGTGTCATAGCGCACGGCATCGTCATGCTTCATCGGGTCTTTGTCATAGACGCCATCCACCTTGGTGCCCTTGAAGATCGCCTCGCAGGCCATTTCGTTGGCGCGCAGGGTCGCGGCGGTGTCCGTGGTGAAATAGGGGTTACCTGTACCGGCCGCAAAGATGCAGACGCGGGCCTTTTCAAGGTGACGCACGGCACGGCGACGGATGTAGGGTTCACAGACCTGATCCATCGGGATCGCGCTGATCACACGTGTGAAGACGCCAAGGCTTTCCAGCGCGGCCTGCATCGCCAGCGCGTTCATCACTGTGGCAAGCATCCCCATATAGTCGGCTGTGGTCCGCTCCATCCCTTGGGCCGAGCCCTGAAGACCGCGGAAGATGTTACCCCCGCCGATCACCATACAGATTTCAACACCCATATCGTGAACCGATTTCACTTCACGGGCGATGCGTTCAACCGTTGGCGGATGCAAACCGTACCCTTGGTCCCCCATCAGCGCCTCACCGGAAATCTTCAGCATGACGCGTTTAAAGGTGGTCTGTTTGCTGTCGCTGTCGGCCATGTTGCGCTCCATTGGATAGGCAGTCTAGGATCATGGCGTACATGACGGAATTTCCGGCTTCTGACAATGGCCGCGACGGAGGTTTCGCAGCTTTGTTCAGCAACTTGGCGGTTTCCCCGCTGAAAGGCCCGACCCTGTGATAGATCTTAGCACAATTGATCCGGCAAAACCCGTGCTGATCGCGGGGCCGACAGCCAGCGGCAAATCGGGCTTGGCGTTAAACATAGCCCAGACGCAGGGCGGTGTGGTGATCAATGCCGACGCTTTACAGGTCTATGCCAACTGGCGCATCCTGACAGCACGCCCAGCGCCCGAGGAAGAGGCGCTCGCGCCCCACAAGCTTTATGGCCATATCCCCGGCGATCAGGCCTATTCTGTGGGCGACTGGCTACGCGAGGTCACGGAACTGCTGCTGCAAGATATCCGGCCTATTATCGTCGGGGGCACGGGACTTTACTTCAAAGCTTTGACTGTGGGCTTGGCTGACATTCCGCAAACGCCCGACCATATCCGCGAAACGGCAATGCGCCGGATAGCCGAGGAAGGCTCTGACGCGTTGCTGGCCGAGTTGGATGATGCCACACGGTCAAAGATCGACACGCAAAACCCGATGCGGGTTCAGCGCGCGTGGGAAGTGTTGCAAGCTACCGGCACACCGCTGGTCGAGTGGCAAAAGAATACCAAGCCCCCTCTCCTTCCTTTGGCAGACACCACTGCGCTGTGTCTGGACGCACCCAAGGAATGGCTAACACCACGGATCGAACAACGGTTTGACCTGATGCTGGAACAAGGCGCACTGGAAGAAGCCCGTACAAATGCGCCCACGTTCTCGCGCGAACTCCCGTCAGCGAAGACAATCGGCGCGGCGGAATTGATTGCCTACGTGAACGGCGAGATGTCACTTGAAGACGCGCGCGAGGCATCCATTATCCAGACCCGCCAATACGCCAAACGGCAGCGCACATGGTTCCGCGCCAATATGGGCGACTGGCGCCATATCTCGGCTACGCGGAAGGAGGCGGCATGACTGGTCCTGCTTTCCTGCGCAAACCCTCACGCATAAACGATGCGCCCCCGACAGAACGGGACATTCGCTGCCAGAACTTGGCGCAATTCACCGGCGGTGAGGCTTGGCGGTTGTCCGACCTGCATGACCGCAAGGATGATTTGCTGATCTGGATCACCCGTGGGCAAGGCCGAGTTACAGTGAATGGCGTGCGTCGCGGCATTGGGGCACACAACGCTATGGTTCTACCCTCTGGCACATTGATGTCGCTGGAACTTGGCCCCCAGTCACTTGCTCAGGTGGTGCAATGCCCGACCGGTTTGCTGGATCCGAATAATAAAGGAGCGAAGCATTTGCGCATTCGGGATTCTCTGGGCCAAGCGGAACTCACCGGAGAGATCGAGGCCATGCAGCGCGAAATCTCTTTGGCGCGCCCCTTCCTCTATAAGGCTCTGGAAGCCCACATGCGTCTGATCTCGGTCTGGATTGCACGGCAAGAGGCGAATGGCGCACTGGATGCCCCAAAGGAAACCGCAGCCCAACGCCTTGTGAAACGCTACGCGGCAAAGGTGGTTCAGAACTACACAACAGATATGGTCATGGCGGATTATGCCGAGGCGTTGGACGTCACCCCGACCCATCTGACGCGGGTGTGCCGGTCAACCTGTGGCAAGACCGCTGCCGATATGTTGGTCGAACGCAAACTGTACGAAGCCCGCCGCATGCTGGCCCAGCCCAAGATTGAAGTGCAGGAAATTGCCAAATCACTGGGTTTCGGAAGCGCCGCCTACTTCACGCGCTTTATACAGTCGCACCTTCGAATGTCGCCCACCGCCTATCGCAAGGCCGCGCTTAAGAAGCCGGCAAATGTGACTGCGTTGTCATGACTATGCGGCATCCCCTAGCCCGTGCTTGTCAGGCCGATTTCCGAAACGGATATATGGATCGCCGTGAATTCCTGACGCGTGCTACGGCTTTGGGTGTGTCCTCTGCCGCCGCGCTTGCCGCTACCGGATTGCCCGTTCGGGCATCACAGGCCCGACGGCACGGTGGCACCCTGCGCATCCAGCAAGAGGTACGCGCGCCCAAAGCCCCCCGCACCGCGGACTGGTCGGAAATCGCGAACCTGACCCGTGGCTGGCTTGAGTATCTGGTCGAATATCAGCGCGACGGAACGCTTCGTGGCATGCTGCTCAGCCATTGGGACGTGAACGATACCGCGACCGAATACACGCTTCATATCCGCCCCGATGTGCGCTGGAATACGGGCGACGCGTTCACCAGCGCCGATGTTTTGCACAACTTCGCCTATTGGTGTGATCGTTCCGTGCTTGGAAACGTAATGGCGGCAAGCCTGTCTGTACTGGTCGATCCCGATACCGGGCGCCTTGTCGAAGGCGCGGTGACAGCCCTCGACGATCTGACAGTCCGTATCACACTGCCCAAGCCTGACGTGGCGCTAATGGTGTCACTGGCGGATTATCCCGCCGCCGTTATCCCGCAAGGGTTTGATCCCGCAACGATGCTCGACAATCCTGTCGGTACTGGCCCCTTCCGCCCCGTCCAAATCGACGTCGGGCAGATCGCCCGTCTGGAACGCCATCCCGATCATCTATGGTGGGGACAGGAATTGGAGGACTGGGGGCCTGTCACGCTGGATGCGATCGAATTTCATGATCTGGGCACCGACCCCGCAAACTGGATCGACGCCATCCGCGAAGACCGCGTTGACATGCTTTATGAAAACGTCGGGCCTTTTATAGCGGAGGCAGAGGCCTTGGGCTGGACCAGATCCGAGGTTGAAACCGCCGCAACCGTTGTCCTGCGTGGCAGTCAGACCGCGAAGATCGTCGATGACATGCCCTATGCCAATGCAGATGTCCGCCGCGCGCTGCAATTGGCAATCGACAACACGATCTGCCTTGAACTGGGCTATGGCAACCGTGGAAAAATCGCGGCCAATCACCATGTCGCGCCGATACAGCCGGATTATGCCGACATAGGACCGGTTACCTATGATCCCGCCAAAGCCAAGGAACTGATGGCCTCTGCAGGATTTGCGGATTTCGAGCATGAGGTCTTTACTGTCGACGACGGCCTGACACGACGCACGGGCGAAGCTGTTATTGCATCACTGACCGACGCGGGCATCAAGGCGCGACTGACGCATGTTCCCGGTTCGCGGTTCTGGGCAGACTGGAAAACCTTTCCCCTGTCCATCACCGAATGGAACCACCGCCCCTTGGGCATCCAGACCCTGAACCTCGCTTACCGAAGCACCGCCGCTTGGAATGAAACCGGATACAGCAATCCCGAGTTCGACGCGCTGCTGGACGAGGCGCTATCGCTACCCGATGCGGCCACACGTCAGGGCGTGATGGAAAAACTGGAGAAAATGCTTCGGGACGATGCTGTGATCGTTCAGCCGTACTGGCGGTCGCTATTCCGGCACACACGTCCGAATGTCGTCGGGGCCGAAATGCACCCCGATTTCGCCATTCCGCTGTATCGGTTGGGTTTTGCCGGCTAGGACAGCTTTTTAGCTGCCCCAGATCACTTTCACGTAGTTCTTCGTCTCACGGTACGGCGGCACACCACCGTGCTTGATCACAGCGCCGGGGCCAGCGTTGTACGCGGCCAGCGCAAGACGCCAGGATTTGAACGTCAGGAACTGCTGTTTCAGATATCGTGCGCCACCTTCAAGGTTCTGCGCCGGATCCTTTGGGTTCACACCCAGACTGCGTGCAGTCTGCGGCATCAACTGGGCCAAGCCGATTGCGCCTGCATGCGATTTGGCATTCGGGTTCCAGTTGCTTTCCTGTTGCACCAAACGCAGGAACAAATCTTCGGGAATGCCGTGACGGCGGGCCGCCGACTTGGCCATCTCAAGATAGACGCCCTTATAGCGACCGCGATACTTGGGGCTGATGCCATCTGCGCCTGTGTCCCATTTGGTGGGCGTCACGACCTTCGGCGGCTGCAACCGAACCGAATTGTTATACTGCTGGGCAGCCCGCGTATCCAAAACGCGGGTCTTACTGGAAAATAGGTTGGTCGAGCCTTTGGTCGATAATACGTCCGCGCTTCCGCCGACCGGCATACAAATCAATAATGCACTGACAATACAGGATAATTGCAAAGATGTTTTCATGGATCTGTGTCACCCAAGTTTCAACAGGCGCGACTATACCCGATCCTGACCATATGAAAACCCTTGAACAAAATCCTGTCCAAAGCGTTGGTAATAGTTTGCTTACCATAATCGGTTTAGCTTGGCGCACCGCTGGTATATCTTTCTGCGAAAGGCGGGCGACCGCAGATTCGGATATAAAAACAAAGGGGGCACTATGGCCGGTTCCGTAAACAAGGTCATTCTGGTCGGCAATCTGGGGCGTGATCCCGAAGTGCGGACATTCCAGAACGGCGGCAAGGTCTGTAACCTGCGCATCGCTACATCGGAAAACTGGAAAGACCGCAACACGGGCGAACGCCGTGAGCGCACAGAATGGCACAGCGTTGCCATCTTCTCGGAGCCTGTTGCCCGCATTGCAGAGCAATATCTGCGCAAAGGTTCCAAGGTCTACATCGAAGGTCAGCTGGAAACCCGCAAATGGCAGGACCAGTCCGGTCAGGACCGTTACTCGACCGAGGTCGTGCTGCGCCCCTACAGCGGTCAGCTTACTCTGCTGGACGGTCGTGATGGCGGCGGCGGCGGTGGCGGCTACGGCGGTGGCAGCGGTGGTGGTTACCAAGATGACCGCGATATGGGCTATGGCGGCGGCAACGATATGGGATCCGGTTCGGGTTCCGGTCCAGCCCGCGCACCGGCCCGCGACATCGACGACGAAATTCCATTCTAAGAACGACGGGCCTTCGGGCCCGTTTTTCATTTGCGCAGGTGTGCTGGTATCAATCCACGCAGGGCGTTGCCCACAAACAGCTGCGCACCTTCAAGATCAGCGACCGTCAGAACGCTTTCGCGCGCCCTGCCCTGATCAATCAGCGATGCGCGCAAAACACCCGGTAAGGCGCCTGACGACAGCGGCGGCGTGAGCAGCATGCCTTCGCGTTCAACAAAGACATTGGTGATCGTCCCTTCGACGACTTCGCCACGCTCATTGAGAAAAAGAACTTCGTCGATGCCGTCGGGCAGAGAGGCCCGTGCACGGTCATAAATCCCGCGCTCGGTGGTTTTCACTCCGCGCCACGGATCATCCGACATCAGCGTTTCATCCGCCCACGTCAACGTCCAGCTATCGGGTGTTGGTGCAACCTCGGGACAGGCAACAGCGATCTTTCCCTGCAAATCCACAGTCAGCCTGACGCGACGGTCCACATCCGTGGGAACCTTTGCAATCGCGCGTTCGACCGCACCCATATCCAACGGAATACCCAACCGGTCACAGGTCGACAGCAGCCTCTGCTTGTGAAACGGCCACAGTACAATCCCTGCGTCAGCGGCACTCAGGCAGGTTTCGATGACGTTTAGGTCGTCGGGGCAAGTTCCGCGAAACGCGCTTTCCACAGGGCTTCCTCATATTCTCCGCCGGCGGTGCTGTCGTACACGACGCCTCCGCCCACATTGAACCGAACACGGCCATCAGGCCAGTGGATCAATGACCGGATCGCCACGGAAAATTCCATACGTGCATCCGGCGCGATCCAACCGATAGCCCCGCAATACACATCGCGCGCCGTGTCTTCGAGTTCGGCCAAAATCTGCATCGCCCTGATCTTTGGCGCGCCAGTGATCGACCCACAGGGGAACAGCGCTTGGAAGATATCGGAAACCGTCAGATCAGGCTGCAACTGGGCCGTCACGTCAGACACCATCTGATGCACGGTTTCATAGGTTTCGACGTGGAACAGGCGCGGCACCTTCACGCTGCCGACCTCTGAAATGCGTGACACGTCATTGCGCAGCAGGTCCACGATCATCAGATTCTCGGCGCGGTTCTTTTCCGAAGCTGCCAAATCACGCGCCAGTGCAGCATCTTCTTCCGGCGTCGCACCACGCGGGGCTGTGCCCTTCATAGGGCGCGTTGTCAGCTGGCCGTGTTCGTTGATCTTGAAAAACAGCTCGGGCGAACGCGACAGGATGTTGAAGTCCGCTAGCTCTAGATAAGCCCCGAACTGCACCGCCTGCCTGTAGCGCAGGGCGTGATACAGTGCCTCTGGCGTCCCTGTGGCCTTGGCCGCAATCGGAAAGGTCAGGTTCGCCTGATAACAATCACCCGCTGCAATATAATCGCGCAACCTTTTGAAAGCCTGTGAATATTGCGCCTCTGACCACTCGGGCATTAAATCAGACAAGGTCGATTGCGATGTATCCGATATCGGGTTTTGAACTGGTTCTTCAAACACGCCAAAGCACATGAAAGGCACGCGGCGATCCGCAGGCATCAGATCGCGCAGCTTATGGGAAAACAGGTACCCCAGTTCGTAGCTGGCAAAACCGGCCAGCCATTTGCCTGCGCTACGCGCGTTTTCCATCGCCGCGAAGGCCGCAGGCACATCTTCCGGCGTATCCGCACGGATCACTTCTGACGGCTGCGAAAAACAACTGTCCGCCCCCAGCGGGCCTTTATCAAACACCACTTTTTTCATGGGCGGGATGCCTAACCGATTACCGGCTGGCCAAGGCATCAGACAAAAGGCCGCGCACCACGTCCTTTGGCACATCCGATGTCACGAAAGCCTGACCAATTCCGCGCGCAAGGATAAAGCGCAATTGACCGTCGATCACCTTTTTGTCCTGCCCCATCAGGTCCAGCAACGTATCCGCGTCGGGCAAATCGCCGGGAATATCCGCCAGATCAGCCTTCATTCCCATCGCTTTCAGATGCGCGTGGATACGGCTGGGCAATTCCTGAGAACACAGGCCAAGTCGCTGGGACAGATCAAAGGCCAAAGCACAGCCAATCGCTACACCTTCGCCATGCAAAAGACGGTCTGAATAGCCTGTGGCCTTTTCAAGTGCATGGCAAAACGTATGGCCAAGGTTCAGAAGCGCGCGGTCGCCCTGTTCGGTTTCATCGCGCACCACAATCTCGGCCTTCATTTCGACCGACCGTTTGACTGCATAAGTACGCGCCTCTGTGTCGCCAGATGCCAGCGCAGGGCCATTGGTTTCCAGCCAGTCGTAGAAATCTGCGTCGCCCAGCAGGCCGTACTTCACAACTTCGCCATAGCCTGCGAGAAAATCGCGCGATTGAAGGGTGCCTAGAACGTCAATATCCGCCAGAACCAGAGACGGCTGATGAAAGGCGCCGATCAGGTTTTTGCCGTGGGTCGAGTTGATTCCGGTCTTGCCGCCGACCGAACTGTCCACTTGCGCCAGAAGCGATGTGGGCATTTGTACAAAGCGCACACCACGACGCAGAACCGCCGCGGCAAAGCCAACCAGATCGCCAACAACGCCGCCGCCCAATGCGACGACAACGTCATTGCGTTCAACCTTGGCCTCCAGAAGCCAGTCGACACAGTTGGAAAAATGCGGCCAGCTTTTGGTTGCCTCACCCGCAGGCAAAACATGAAAAACTGACGCAATTCCAGATGCTTCCAGGGCGCTTTGAAGGTCATCCAAATGCTTGGAAGCCACGTTTTCGTCGGTGACAATCGCCACGCGTTTCCGGCGCAACAAAGGGGCGATTTCCGCACCTGAATTTGTCAGCAAGCCCTGCCCGATACGCACATCGTATTCGCGCCCGGCTAGGGGTACATGAACAGTCTGGACCATAATCAGTTGTCCTCAAGAACGTCTTCGCGGGTCTTCAGTGCTTCGATAACCGACCGTGCCGTATCCTCGATGGAATTGCGCGGGTTGGTCGTCACCTGAAGATCGGCCATTTGATAGATCGGCACGCGGGCTTCGAAAAGCGCGGCCAAAGTCTGTTTCGGGTTTTCTGTGCGCAGCAAAGGACGCGAATCCTTGTGACGGACGCGGGACCACAAAAGTTCAATATCCGCGTTCAGACAGACAGCCACACCCTTGTTCGAAATCGCCGCGCGATTTTCCGGCTTCAAGAACGCGCCGCCCCCGGTCGACAGGATGCAAGGCGGGCCTTCCAGCAGACGTTCGATGATCTGCCCTTCCTTCTGGCGGAAAAAGGGTTCGCCATCGCGTTCAAAGATTTCGGCGATGGTCATGTTGGCCGCGCTTTCGATCTCGGCGTCGGAATCACGGAACGGCACGTGCAACAAAGACGCGAGCGCCTTGCCCACAGCCGTTTTGCCTGCCCCCATCATTCCAACAAGCACAACGGTCTTCTTCAGACGAAGGTTCGAATTTACGCTGATTTCGGCCATCGGTTGCTCATTACAAGATTTCTTGCGTGAATGACGTGAACTTGCCAAAAATGCCAGTTATAAACGGAAAAAAATATCTCGGCAGGCATAGGGGAACTCATGGGGCGTATCATCAAGTGGCTGATCTACTTGGCACTTATCGGCTTTATTGGCCTGGTGGCGTACGCGTATGTGGGCGAATATTTCGGCGCGGACTTTGCCCCGCCGCAAACCGAGATTCGGCAACCGGTAGAATTGGATGCACGTTAAGGCGCTGACAGCATTGATTTTGTCTGCCGCCCCCTTGGCGGCACAGCAGCCTTTATCCGCTATCGATTGGTTAGACGACACGCCCACACGCATCGCTGTTACGGGGTCGAATGCCACCAGCACAGGCACCCCCGAACAAGCCAAGACAGAAGCACCCACCGCCGACACTGCGACAACGCCGGATGTCGAGGTGATGACACTGGACAGCAGCACCACACGCGATGCTGTCGGGTTGTTGCCCAGTTCCAAAACCGGCTTGCCCGCAAATCTTTGGTCCGCATCAGACGCACGGGATGTTATTTCCGCGCTGGCGGACATCGAAGCCACCGTTCCCGCGATCAGCACATTGGTCAGCACGCTATTGCTGGCCGAGGCCGACCCGCCCGCTGTGTCAGAAGTAGATGACGCGCTGCTGGTCGCCCGCATTGAACGGTTGATAGAAGACGGCGCCGTCGATGCGGCGGCCGCGCTTCTGGAACGGGCCGATCCGAACACCAAGTCGCTGTTTCCATTGTGGTTCGATGTAACCTTGCTTTTGGGCGATATGCCCGAGGTCTGCACAACGCTGCTGAATGACCCGTCTTTGGCACAGGACCTGTCGCAAAGGATTTTCTGTCTCGCGCGTGCAGGACAATGGCATCAGGCCAGTCTGACGTTAAGCAGCGCAGAGGCATTGGGCCAGATCAACCAGCGCGACGCAGATTTGCTGACACGCTTTCTGGATCCGGAGATGGGTGAAGACACGCCCATGATGCCGCCGCCTTCCAAGCCCTCTGTTCTGCAGTTCCGGCTCTACGAATCGATTGGCGAACCGCTTCCCAGCTACCGGCTACCACGCAAATTTGCGGTGACAGAACTGTCCGGCGATCAAGGGTGGCGCGCGCAGATTGTTGCCGCGGAACGTCTGGCCCGTGCTGGCACGCTGTCATCGAACCGGCTGTTGGGTATCTACACCATGCGCAGGCCAGCTGCCTCAGGCGGTGTTTGGGATCGGGTCGAAGCGTTGCAACGCTTCGACCGCGCGATCACCACACGCGATCCAAAATCGGTTGGCACCGCATTGGTAAATGTCTGGCCCAAAATGAAGGAAGCGGGTCTGCTCGTGTCCTTTGCAGAACTTTATGCGGACAAGCTGCAGGGTCTGCCCATGTCGGCCACAGCCCGCGAGGTGTCCGCACAAGCGGCGCTGTTGTCACCGCTTTACGAAGAATACGCCTTGGCTTTGGAAAATGATCCGACCTTTGCGTTCGAAGCACAGATCGCCCGTGGAATCGCACCAACGCAAGTATCAGACCGGCGCTTTGCCGCAGAGATCGCAGCGGGCTTTGCCGAACAAGAACCATCCGAGCGGGTGTCTTCCCTGCTTAAACAAGGCAAGCTTGGCGAAGCGATCTTGCAGGCCATTGCCCTGTTCCAAAGCGGCGTCGATGGCAACGGACCTGACCTGACCGAAGGCTTGGCAGCATTGCGGACGCTGGGATTGGAAGACACCGCACGCCGCGCAGCGCTGCAACTGCTGATCGCAGGACCGTCCCAGTCATGAACCTGTCCACACGCTGGATATCTGCCTTTCTCGATGCTCAGGTCGCTGAACGCGATGCATCACAGAACACGCAGATGGCCTATGCCCGCGATCTTGGGGATTTCACCGAGTTTCTGAAAAGTACGGCGCGGGATCTGGACACAGCCACACGTCAGGACATCGAAGATTACCTGATCCATCTGGACACCCAAGGATTTGCCAAATCCACGCGGGCGCGTCGTTTGTCGGCAATCAAACAGCTGTACCGCTTTGCCTTCGAAGAAGGGCTCCGTCAGGAAAATCCGGCCATCCAGATCACTGGTCCGGGGCGTGACAAACGCCTGCCGAAAACCCTGAGTGTTGAAGAAGTCGACCGCCTTCTGGACATGGCCGAGGAATATGGTCGTTCCCAAGAAGACCGCATTCGCAACGCCTGCCTGATGCAGCTATTATATGCGACAGGTATGCGTGTGACCGAACTGGTCACCCTGCCTTTGTCTTCGGCCAAGGGCGATCCGCGTATGCTGTTGATCAAGGGCAAAGGCGGCAAAGAACGCATGGTACCGCTCAGCCCCCCGTCGCGCGACGCGCTGGCCGAATGGCTTGCCATCCGCGAACGGCAAGAGGCGGACAACCGGGCCGACGGCAAGCCGACCTCTGGCTTTCTATTCGCGTCGCGCAGCAAAGAAGGCCACCTTACCCGCCACCGGTTCTACGCGCTGATTAAAGACCTTGCGCTACAGGCTGGCGTCAGCCCGTCCAAAGTCACACCGCATACGCTGCGGCACGCCTTTGCCACGCATCTTCTGGCCAATGGCGCCGATTTGCGGGCCATCCAGACGTTTCTGGGGCATGCCGATGTGGCAACAACGGAAATCTACACCCACGTGCTGGAAGAACGCCTGCGCGATCTGGTGCTGGACCATCACCCTTTGGCACGGGATTAAGCACAGCCCTTGAATGGGGGCGCGTTGCACCACATAACCAATCACATCTCTTACTGTCTTCGGGTTGACCCAATGATCGACACCGCCTTCTGGATTTCGGCTGCATCCATCTTTGCCCTGCTTGTTTTGTCGGGCTTCTTTTCAGGTTCGGAAACCGCGCTGACCGCTGCGTCGCGCGGGAAACTGCGTGCGGCTGTCGACAAAGGATCGAAAGGTGCCGAACGCGCGCTGAACATCACAGAAGACAACGAACGACTGATCGGCTCGGTCCTTTTGGGCAACAACCTTGTGAATATTCTGGCAACGTCTTTGGCGACCGCCCTTTTCACGCGGCTGTTCGGCGAAAGCGGCGTGGCCCTTGCGACCCTGATCATGACCTTCCTTGTCCTGATCTTTGCCGAGGTCCTGCCCAAGACCTATGCCATCACCAACCCCGAGGTCGCCGCCGCCCGGGTGTCCCCGATCATTCAGATCGTGATCCTTGTCTTTTCGCCCGTCGTCAGCGCGGTGCGTGTTTTTGTCCGCTTCGTTCTCAGCCTGTTCGGCGTGAAAACTGACCCTGACAGTCACATTCTGGCCGTGCGTGAAGAAATCGCCGGCGCCCTAAACCTTGGTCATTCCGAAGGCATCGTCGAAAAAGAAGACCGCGACCGGATTCTTGGTGCGCTTGATCTGTCCGATCGGACGGTAGAGGAAATCATGCTGCACCGTTCGTCGATCGAGATGATTAACGTCGACAGTGAACCGACAGACATCCTGCAACAGTGTCTGGCCAGCCGCTATACGCGCCTGCCGATATATCGCGACGATCCGGAAAACATCATCGGTGTCATTCACGCCAAAGACCTTCTTCGAGCGATGTACAATCTGATGGAAGGCGCGGATGCATCCCTGAAAGCCTTGAAAAGCTTCAAGATTACGGATGTTGCGATGAAGCCTTACTTCATCCCCGACACCACCTCTCTGGATGACCAGATGCGCCAGTTCCTGCGCCGCCGCACGCACTTTGCGCTGGTTGTGGACGAATACGGCGCACTGCAGGGACTGATCACGCTTGAAGATATTCTGGAAGAAATCGTTGGCGAAATTACCGACGAATTCGATCCTGATGCCGACCACACCATTCAGGTCGCCGATGACGGCAACTACTGGATCGAAGGCCAGATGACAGTGCGCGACTTTAACCGCGCGACGGATTTGAACCTGCCTGATGACGAGGCGAACACTGTGGCCGGTGTCGTTATCCACGAAGCCCAGATGATTCCCACAGTGGGTCAGGTGTTCCTATTCCACGGCTTCCGGTTCGAGGTCGCAGGACGCGAAAACAACCGCATTACGCACCTGAAAGTGCGCCCGCTGGACGTTAGCCCTGAGGCTGCCCAGAAAGGCTAACCACGTCGATCCGGTAACCGTTTTCGTCGACATGAACCTCGAATGAGCTGCCCGTCTGGCTGGCGGCGCTTTCCATCAGGCGCAGACCAATCGACGGCAGTGATTTCGCTCCTGCCGGCATTGCGCTATCCGTGCGCCCAGCGTTGCCCACACCGTTGTCGCGGCACGTCAGCGTAATGACCCCATCGTCGGTTTCGGTCAAAGACACGGTGACGACGCCATCCCGCCCGTCGGGAAACGCGTATTTATTCGCGTTGGCCACAAATTCGGACACGATCATCGCGTAGCATGCCGCTTTGCGAGAGTCCGCTTTCACGGCCTGCAACTCGGTCTGCACCGTGATCCCCCTACGCACAGCATCAGAGGCATGTGCAGCCACGCGGTTCAGATAGTCGTCCAACCGAACAATGTCGCCGGTGTCCGATTTATAAAGCTCCGCATGCAATTGCGAGATCGAGGATACACGCCGTCCGATGGCTGCCAGTGCATCTTTCGCCTCATCGGAAGACACCTTTGAGCGATATATTCTGATAAAGCTTTCAACCGTTTGCAAAGAGTTTTTAACGCGGTGATCCATTTCACTGCGCAAGACATTCTGGTCATGCATCGCGCGACGCAATTCCATTTGCGCCATGGCCTGCGACGCCAATTTTGTAAGCGTCGCCTTTTGAACGTCGTCCAATTTCCGCGGCTTATAATCCAGTACACAAAACGCACCCAACGCGTGTCCGTCCGGCGAAATTAGGGGCGCCCCAGCATAGAACAGTAGCGGGTCTTTTTCACGGGAACACAGGGGGTTATCTGTCGTCCTTGGATCAAGTCGCGTATCCGGAATTTCCAGAACATCGGTACCCAGAATGGTGTAGCCACAAATGGCTTCATCCAAAGAGGTCGAAGACGCGCACAGGCCGATTTCAGCCTTGAACCATTGCTTGTCGTGGCTGACCAGACTGACCAGAGCAATCGGGACATCACAGATCAGCTGGGCAATTTCGACCAGATCATCGAAATCCTTTTCCCGCTCTGTCTCGAGAATACGGTAGCCTGCCAGGGCAGCAAGGCGTTCAGACTGGTTGGCAGGGGTTGGAGCCCGCATAGTACCCTCAACTTACTAAAAGACGGCCGGTAGGCTCCGGCGTGACACCACTATCGTGATATACATAATCGAGAATGAGAAGTTGCCAAATTCGACGAATGTAGACAACGCAAGAAGATGAAAATCCTGATATTTATCTGAAAAACAAAATACCCCCGCCTGAAAGGTTTTAGATTCCGTATGGCAAAACGTGTTTCGATCCTGATCCCCGCCGCCGGCTTTGGACGACGCATGCGCGGGCAGGACAAATTGCTGCGTGAAATCGCTGGCGTTCCGCTTTTAAGGCGGACTGCTGAGCGCGCCTTGTCCACCGGATGCGCGGTCTGCGTAACCCTTCCGGCAAGAAATGCCGACCGTGCAGCAGCCCTACACGGATTGGACATCGAAACCGTTCAAATCCACGACGCGGACAAAGGCATGTCGCGGTCTATCGTTCACGGCGTTGGCGCGCTGAAAGATCAATCCAGCGGCATTCTGATCATGCCTGCCGATATGCCTGAAATAGATAGCGACGACATAACCGCGCTGATTGACCGGTTTGCGGCGTTAGGCGGCCAACACATCATGCGCGCGACAACAGCGGACGGCACCCCCGGCCACCCTGTCATTTTCCCGCCCGATTGCTTTGCCGCACTGATGAACCTGTCAGGCGACGAAGGTGCGCGGTCGGTCGTGAAGTCCGCCAAAGAAATCCAGTTCCTGCCGCTACCGGATCAACATGCCCTGACCGATCTGGATACGCCCGAAGCCTGGGATGACTGGCTGTCCAAGCACCACAGCAGCTAACCGCACCCTACGAATAAAAAAAGGAGCAGCTTATCGCTGCTCCTTTCCGTTTGCCCGCCAGGAAGCAAGCAAACTTGCTGCATAACCTTATTTCACAAGAAGACGCGCTTCGTGTTTCTTCAGCGAACGACGCGCCGCTGCATAGTTTTCCAAACCATCTGCATGTTCCAGTTCGGGGAACAGTTCGAGGATTTCGTTGCGCTGCGCATTGCCGATACCCTTGAGGCTGTAATCACCCGGCTGGAAGCTTTCGCTCCATGCGCCGTTGGACAGAACAACCTCGTGGCGGTCGAACATGAAGTGGATGTAGCTGACGCCCAATGTGCCAACTTCTGTCACGCCCGGCAGACCGACAAGGTGCTTGGCCGCTGCCAGAACTTCGGTTTCCTCGAAGTACAAAGCCGTCTTGTCGTTGTTCACCAGAATACGGTGGTTCGGGCTGACCAACAGATCGTGCTCGGGCAGATTGTTGCCAAGGCTACCCGCCTGGATCAGGATCGGACGCATGTGCGGTTTGCGCGCAAGGTCGTGGCCTGTCAGGTCTTTGCGACCCGCCCAGCGGATTTCCTGAATGCCGTTGTCACGTGTGATGATCCGGTCGCCTTCACGAAGTTCTTCAACCAGACGCTCACCCTGCGGCGTCGCAATCAGCGTACCCGGCGTGAAGCACGGAACAATCTGTTCGATGTTGAAGAAGTCCAGCGAACCTGTGACCGCACCAGTCGTCGCATCAAGGAACTCGACCGTACCGTCGATACCGTTCGACGGGTTGCCAGGGCCATCATCATCCGGTGTCTGGTTCACGATGCGCCAGTCAATGCCACGGTCGCCCGCGCCGGACAGGTTCAGAACGTCGAAGTCATCGCCTTCGAAGCCACCCTGAATGGTATCTCCTGCGCCCTCTTCGGCCGAGTTGACAAGGAACACATCGCGATCCGCTCCGCCTTCGATGCTGTCCGCACCGGCACCGCCATCCAGCGTGTCGTTGCCTTCGCCACCGATCAGCGTGTCGGCGTCGTCGCCACCGAACAGGTCATCGTCATCGATGCCACCGTTCAGTGTGTCATTGCCAGCGCCGCCCAGCAGCGTGTCATCATCATCGCCACCAGTGATCGAGTCGTTGCCGTCGCCGCCATCCAGCAAGTCACGGTCATTCTGTGTCTGCGGATCGACGTCATCGGTCAGCTCAAGCGAAGGAACGTTGGAACCGTCGATAATGTCATCACCGGCTTCACCAAAGATCGTGTCAGAGCCGTGACCACCGATCAGGCTGTCTGCGCCTGCTCCACCTTGGATAATGTCATCGTCAATGCCGCCATCAACGGTGTCATTGCCCAGACCACCAACGATCGTATCCGCATCGTCGCCAGTCGAGATCAGATCGTCGCCTGCGCCACCATCAACCGAGTCACGACCGTCATCTGTGTTCGGATCGCTTGTGAATGTGGTGCCGCCAAAGGTCAGCGGGAACGTCGGATCATCGTTTTCGTAATCCGAGAACGTATCGATACCAGCTGTGATGGTGTCGTTGCCGTCGCCGCCCAGAATGGTGTCCGAACCCTGAACATCGTTGATCAGGTCATCGCCTGCGCCACCATCGATCAGGTCGTCATCGATGCCGCCTTCCAGCGTGTCAGCACCGTCGCCTGCAATGATGGTATCCGCATCATCACCGGTCGAGATCGCATCATTGCCGTCTGTGCCGACAACGCTGTCCAGATCGTCCGTTGCATCCGGATCCTGATCAAAGCCGTCCAGCGGATCCAGCGCCTGATCGGCGGGATCGACAGGGAACACGTCAACATCGATACGACCAGCATCAGCAGGATCAACAAAGATGGTCACAGTCGCTGTGTCAGTCCCGCCGTTACCGTCGGTGATGTCATAGGTCAGTGTATCAGTGCCCGAGAAGCCGATATCCGGCGTGTAAGTGATCTCGCCTTCCGGTGTGAAGGTCGCAGTACCGTTTGTCGGCTGCGTGATACCTGTCACCGTCAGCGTGTCACCGTCCGGATCGCTGTCGTTGCCCAGCACTTCGATGGTGATCGGGGTGTTGAAATCGGTCGTGTCGCTGTCATCTTCCGCCACCGGCGCGTCGGGCGTCGGGTTCACGGTGATGAAGACAGTTGCTGTGTCTGTCAGGCCATCGGGGTCTGTGACGGTGTAGGTCACTTCCTCGGTGCCGTTGAAGTCGGGGTTCGGCG